>JBCDGW010000018.1:0-39859 GCA_038750765.1 Pseudomonadota bacterium
GGACCGAGGTGCGAATGCGCGCCCCCGCTCCAGCGTCGGGATAGATGATGTCGACTGTGTGCCCAACAGCCTCGAGCGCCTGTTGCACCACGAAGATCTCATATTCTTCGCTAAACTCCCCGATTAGCATAAGGATCGATTTACCGGTCATGCCTTCCTCCCATGGGACAAGTGACGTGGTGTCGTTGCTATAGGCTAGTCGCTTCCCGAGCCCCTTGGCCAGCGCGTAGTAAAGCGTGCGCAGACCAGGTTGTGCTGATGTTCCAACACAGCCTCATTTATAAATTTAAAATCAATTACTTATATCTGAGGTGGCGATCCCGGAAGGACTCGAACCCTCAACCCCCTGATTAGAAGTCAGGTGCTCTATCCAGTTGAGCTACGGGACCACGCGACTGCGCATACCGCAAACCTGCGCGGCTGCCTAGGCTCTTAGCCAACCAGCATGCGCAGGCCTTGGGTTACATCGCTGCGCACGGCCAGCCGTAACCCTGGTTCATCCCCGGCGCGTAACGCCGCCACGATCAGCTTGTGATTATAGGGGACGCCCGTTCGGTTCAGCTTGCCGTAGAGCTTACGCATCGTGGGCCCCAGTTGCAGCCAAACGGTCTCCGCCATCGCCAGCATCGCCGGCGCTTGTGCCCGCAGATAGAGCGCGCGGTGAAAGTCTAAATTCGTGCGCAGATAGGCAACCGCATCATGTTTTGCGACAGCCTCCGCGATGGTGCCGTTGATCGCTTGCAGCCTCTCAATCAACGCCATATGCGCACGGGGAAGAGCGCGGCTCGCCAGTTCGGTTTCGAGCAAAGAGCGCAGGGCCGCGAGTTCTTCGATCCGTTCATTTGATAGTTCCGGGGTAGAAATACGGCCCGAGCTGGAAAGCGTCAGCGCGCCTTCTGCCGCCAGCCGACGCACCGCTTCCCGCGCGGGCGTCATCGATACCTCGTATTCCTTGCCGATACCCCGCAGCGTGAGAGGGCTTGCTGGCGCCAACTCGCCATGCATGATCCGCGTGCGCAGATGGCGGTACACTCTGTCATGGGCCGCGTGGGTGGCATCGGCTTGGCGGGACTGTATCAGCATCCTAGCGACATGGTGCGCGCGCGAGGCGCTACAGTCAATCGCCGAAGCGATAGCGGTGTAGCCGGAAGCCCTGGGTCTTGAGCCATTGGCGCGGCGCCTCAAAACCAGGGCAGATATCCTGCACCACGCGCCAATACGCGGGGGAGTGGTTGAGCTCGACCAAATGCGCCACCTCATGCGCGGCGACGTAGTCAAGCGCCGCATCGGGCGCCATCGCGAGCCGCCAGGAAAACATCAGATTCCCGCTTGCCGTGCACGACCCCCACCTTGAGCGCGTGTCCCGCAAAGTGATCTTACCAACGCGACGGCCGAGCATGGCTGAGTACCGCGCCACAGCCTCCTGAAGGCGCGCCTTCGCGTCGAGTTTAAGAAACGCCTTTACCCGGGCACCTGCCATAGCCGGGCCGCCAGGAACCCGAATGGCCGCCCCATCCCAAAGCGCGCGTTGCCCGCGCCCTTGGGCCACCGGCACCTCCTCGCCGCGATAAAGCACAGGTTGGCCAAACCCCACGATCACCGGCGTGTCCTGCTTGGCCAAATGCCGCTTGATCCAGTCCGATTTCTGCTCAGCAAAAGCGAGCGCCACAGCCTCATCCATGCCATCGGGGATCGACAGCGTAACGCGCCCGTCCAGCGACGACACCCGCAAAGACACCCGCTGTGCCCGGTGCGATTTCCGTAGTGTTATTGGCACTGGCGGATCGCCCGCCAAAAATACCCGACCCATACGCGCCCCTCTGTGCAAGCGCAGTAGCGCGATAGCACCGGTTTTGGCTAGTCAAAAGGCTTTGACAGCGTCGTGGCATTATGGCAGTGCAGCCCAATTCTTGCAGGCGAAAGAGGTTTGGCATGCCCAAAGAAGACTGGGGAACCAAGCGGGTTTGCCCCACCACCGGCAAACGATTTTACGATCTAAACCGCAATCCGATTGTGAGCCCGTATACCGGCGAGGTTGTAACCCTGGACACCGGGGGCAAGTCGCGCGTCGTGATCGAAGCCAAAGCCAAAAAAGAAGAAGAGGCGAAGCTGGTCGACGATGCTGATGTCGATCTTGAAGAAGATGAAAACTCGGATGTCGAGTTGGACGATGATCTGCTCGACGACGACGACGATGATGATAACGTCTCGCTCGACGATATCGCCGACGTTGCCAGTGACGATGACGACAATTAAGCCTTGATCTGTGCCGGTGTGGCACTTACTAACAGCTGCTGCGGGGCCTTAGCTCAGTTGGGAGAGCGCTTGCATGGCATGCAAGAGGTCAGGGGTTCGACTCCCCTAGGCTCCACCATTTCCTCCGTTATCGTGTTGTGGCGGTCATTAATCGAGGCCGCTTGAGATGAACGCTTGGCGCGTATGGTCAGGCGCATACATCGCGTGCGGCCCAAGCATGTGTCAGAAGAGCAAGCATGTATCAGAAGAGAAAGTCCGTCTGATCCAGGTCATTGGGCAGCACGTCGACCACGGCGATCGAATTCCCGCCGCCGGTTTCGATCAGCACGTTGATAAGAGACGCGGCGGGCCCTACGGCTCCAGCACCAGCCAGCCGAGGCCTAGCGACACCGCAGGAATGTACGTCACCAACATCAGCGCCGTCAGGATCGCGAGGTAGAATGGCCAGATCGTTTTGACGACGTTCTCCATCCGCTCATTGCCGACAACGCAGCCCACGAACAGGCACGCCCCAACAGGCGGCGTGGTCAGGCCAAGGCCCAAATTCATCATCATGATAATGCCGAATTGGATCGGGCTCATGCCGATGTCGAGCACGATTGGCAAAAAGATCGGCGTGGTGATCAGGATCAGCGCTGCCATGTCCATGATCATGCCGAGCACGAGGAAGGTTAGGTTGAGCAGCAGCAGGATGACGAATTGCGATTCCGAGATCGACAGCACGAATCCGGCGAGGAGGTCTGGAACACGGTTGAGCGTGAGCAAGTAGGCAAAGGCCGAGGCGCAGGCGATCAAGATCATCGCCATCGACGTGATCCGCACCGCGACCAACACCGCAGCTTTGAACTTCTCCCACGACAATTCGCGGTACACGAGCGCGGTGACAATGATGGCGTAGATGGCACCGAACGCCCCCGATTCCGTCACCGTCATGATCCCTGAGAGCACACCGCCGACGATAATCACGGCTGTCATCAGGCCAGGGAGCGCGATCACGAAACTCATCGCCAAAGGCGCAAAGCCGGGAAACTCCTCCGCCGGGTAGCCGCGCCTAACCGCGACCAGCCATGCGACAAAGGCGAGGCACAGGCACATCACGATGCCCGGGACAACGCCTGCCAGGAACAATTGGCTGATCGGGAGCCCGCCTGCGGCAATGGCGTAGATGATCATGTTGTGGCTAGGCGGAATGACCACGCCGGCAATCGACGAGGTGACCGTTACATTCACCGCATAGTCGCCGTCATAGC
This sequence comes from Pseudomonadota bacterium, assembly GCA_038750765.1. Taxonomy (GTDB): domain Bacteria; phylum Pseudomonadota; class Alphaproteobacteria; order Rhodobacterales; family Rhodobacteraceae; genus Psychromarinibacter. The sequence goes on from JBCDGW010000018.1 coordinate 3,507, forward strand.
CTTTCTCTTTCATGACCGGCATCAAGATCGAGCCCAAGGCGGAGGTGTCTGCAACCGCCGAGCCTGAAATGCCGCCGAAAAGCATCGATGAGGCGACATTGACGACGCCAAGACCGCCCCGCATCCAACCCACCGCGGCCGATGCCAGCCTGACGAGCCGCACGGCAATACCGCCCTGCAACATCAACTCGCCCGCAAAGATGAAGAACGGGATCGCCAAGAGCGAGAAAATGGAAATGCCCGACACGATCCGCTGGGTGGCGATAAAGAGCGGCAAGCCCTCTTGGATAAAGCCCACAAAAGCCGCGATCCCAAGGCAGAAGGCCACCGGCACGCCTGCGATGAGGCAGATGAAGAAGACGCCGAATAATACCAGGAGGCTCATGCACTATCCTCCCGGCGCAGTACCCTGCGGATCAGATCGTCGATTGAGAACAGAAAGATCATGACGCCGCCGATCACCACCGGCACAGCGCGCCAGCCTTCTGAGATATCAAGGAGCGGGATCATGCGGCGCGCGGTGCGCTCGTACATGACGTATCCCTGCCAAGCCAGCATGGCGCCGAAAAACAACAGCGCGAGAGAGCAGAATAAGAGGGCCGATTTCCGCATCATCGGCGGGGCTGCATCGCGGATGAAATCGACCGAAAGGTGGGTGCCGCGTCGCACGCCCACTGCCGCGCCCAGAAACGTGATCCAAACCACCAGCAAAAGGGCGACCTGCTCGACCCAAGTCGGTGTCGCGTTGAGCACATACCGGCCGTAGACGAGCCAGCCAAAGATCACGATGAGCGCTACGATCATAACGCTGGCCAGAGCGGTGGCCAGTTGCGCGAGGGCGTCAAGGCCGCGCTGCCAATGCGCCATGTAAGCGCCCTTCTCAAAGTCAAAGTGAGGGGGCCCCGAAAGGCCCCCAGAATTATCGGCTTAAGCGATTACTCGGTCGTTTGGATCGTTTCAATGACCGAGGCGAGGTCTGGGTTAGCTTCGATGAAGCCTTCATAGACCGGGGCCATCAGCTCTTGGAAAGCCACCTTGTTTTCCACCTCGTTGATCTTGGAGCCAGCCTCTTCGACCTTGGCGCGGCTTTCGGCCTCGCGGGCCGCCCACAGCTCACGTTGCGTCACTGCCGAGTTGCGCGCGGCGAGGCGCACAGCTTCTTGGGTTTCGGCATCGAGCCGATCCCATGCCTCTTTGGCGACGCACAGGCATTCGGGGATGATCAGGTGGTCGGTGATCGAGTAGAAGCCCGCCACTTCGAAGTGCCCGGTGGATTCGTAGGACGGATAGTTGTTCTCCGCACCATCGATCACGCCGGTCTTGAGCGACTGATACACTTCGCCAAAAGCCATTGGCGTGGCGTTACCGCCAAGCTGTGCCACCATGTCAACGAATAGGTCGTTGTTCATAACGCGCACTTTCAAGCCTTCGACATCAGCAGGCGACATTATCGGCCGCTTCGAATTGTAGAAGCTGCGCGAGCCACTGTCATACCATGCCAGCGGGACAATGCCCTCTGCCGCCATCGCTTCTTCGAAGATCTTGCCGACATCGCCGTCCATCGCGCGGTGCATATGCGGCACGTTGTTGAAGATGAACGGCAACGAGACCACGTTGGTCGTCGGAATGATCGGCCCCATCGGACCCAGGTTGAACTGGCCTACTTCGAGACCGGCGTTGCGCACCTGCTCGATGGCATCGGGCTGCGAGCCCAGGACGCCGCCGTGGAACATCTGGATCTCGATGTCGGTGTTCTCGGCGACTTCCGCCACGAACTGGTCGAGCGCCACGGTGTTGGGGTAGCCCTCCGGATGGATGTTCCAGCCCCGCCACGTCTCAGCACTTACTGATATCGGCAGCGCCAGAGCAATGGATGTGGCTGCAATGATGGATGTGATTTTCACAATAACCTCCCTTATTGTGCGGGAAGCGTACTACCATACAAGTTGGAGATAAAGGGCAATATCGAGGATCGTCACGCTTCGAAGTACTCGGATCGCTCCTGGCACACGGCTTCGATTGTCGACGTGATGCGCGCAAGATGAACGCGCAAAACGGCCTCGGCGCCGATTTGGTCCCTCTGCGAAAGGCAGTCGTAAAGCTGTTGATGATCATCTGCGAGTGTCGCCATCTCGTCGTTTTTCTTTAGGCTCAACAGACAGATGCGATCTATGTACGCCTTGTGCGATTTGATCTGCTCAAACGCGAAAGGGATTTGCGCGGTCTCGGCGATCAACGCGTGAAAGTCTTCATCAAGGGCGTGGAAGAGCGCGACATCGCTTTCGGCGCAGGCTTGGCGCTGGGCATCGAGGCAGCTGACAAATTCGCTGCTGCGCGCATCAGACCAAAGCTCGCATGCGCGCTTGATTACTTCGATTTCCAATGCGCGCCGGGCAAAGCGGGCCGCGGCGATCTCTTGGAGCGAGAAGCGGCGTACCCGCGTGGCCCTCTGGGGTTTGATCTCGACCAAGCCTTCGCCTGATAAAAGGTTGAGCGCTTCGCGCACCGGCTGCCGCGACACCCCAAACTTGGACGCAACCTCCGCCTCAGAGAGCTTGGCCCCGGGCAGGATCTTTACCGCCATGATCTCTTGGCGAAGCTGGGCAAAAATGACGTCGGCTGTCGAGGGACGGGTGCTGATCTGATAGGCCATTGCCGTGTCTTGCCTTACTCTCATGCGCGGGCACAAGCGCGTGTTCACCTGACTGGGCGCAAGCGCATCAGCAGCCACAGTGCCGCGAAGATTGCTAAGCGCGCGCCAGTGCCATACTACCATACAAGATGTGTGAAAGACAGTGGAGCGGCAATGAGCTTTCCCGAAATGGTCGTGGCGGACGGTGTGCGGCGCCAGGTGCTCGCTGATCATCCCGAGATGATGGTTGTGGCGTTCAGATTTGGCGAAGGCATGGAAGGCGCCCTGCATGCGCACCCGCATGTGCAATCGACCTTCGTGCGCTCGGGGCGATTTCAGTTCTCCCTGGATGGGGAGACGCGCGTCGTCGAAGCGGGCGACAGCTTTGTAATCCCGGCCAACACCACCCATGGCTGCGTTTGCCTCAGCGAAGGCGAATTGATCGATTGCTTTACCCCGCGCCGCGACGATTTTCTCTGATCTGAGGACACACGCATCCATGAGCGTGTTTTCAACGTCGGGGCGCCCGGCGTTTTAGCTATTCGAAAGGATCAGGTCAGCACAGCGCGCGCCGAGCATCATCGCCGGGGCATTCGTGTTCCCCGCATTAATGTCTGGCACCGCTGACATATCGCATACACGCAGCCCCTCGACACCGCGCACCGCCATACGCGCATCGAGCACCGCCATCGGATCTCCATCGGCCCCCATACGCGCCGTGCCCGCTGGGTGGTAGTTGGTTTTCACAAACCGTTTGCAATGCGCTCTCAGCGTCTCGTCGTCATCCGCTTCCGGGATCACGATCTGGCGGATACGCTTTGCTAACGGCGCGGTCTCGAACACGCGGCGAAAGAAGCGTTGGCCGCGGATCATCTCGGCCATGTCGTCTTCGTGTTTCAGCAAGTTAGGCGACACGGCAGGCATGTCGCTGGGATTGGCTGATCGGAGCGACACGCTGCCCCGAGACCGCGGCTTCACCACCACGGTGGTAATCGTCAGACCGTAATCATCTTCGACTTCATCGAGCGCGTCTCTGTCCAGATAGACGATCGGCACGCAGAAAGCCTGAATGGTGGGGTCAGCATCCGGATTGGAGGGGTTGACGAACGCGCCCGCCTCAACACCTGCCGAGGTGATCGGGCCGCTGCCAAACAGCTTGAATTGCAGCCCGTTGCGCACCATCCGCCACCCCTCGCCTTGCTTAAAGTAACCGTAAGGGCCGTTGGCGAAGGCTGTTATGGGCACCTCAGGGTGATCGATCAGGTTTTGCCCAACACCGGGCAGCGGGTTTTTGACCTCGATCCCATGGGCGCGCAGATGATCTTCCGGGCCAATACCCGAGAGCATAAGCAGTTTCGGCGTTACCAGCGCCCCCGCCGACAAGATGATGTCGCTTTCAGCACGCGCGAAGTGCGCGCCCGATTTGTCGGTGTAGCGGATGCCCACCGCGACGTCTTTCTCGAAGATGACCGACGATACCTCGGCATGCAGCTTGACGGTTAGGTTCGGGCTGTTCTCGAGTGGCGCCAGAAACGCATAGGCTGCCGAGCTGCGTTTGCCGGACCGATTGGTGAACTGGTAGAAGCCGACCCCGCGTTGTTTCGCGCCGTTGAAATCTGCGTTGAAGGGTTCGCCCAAACCCTGCACAGCCTGCACAAACCAACGCGACATCTCGTTGATATGCCCGGGATCCGACACTTGGACAGGGCCATCGGTGCCGTGCAGGTCGTTTGACAATCGGTTATTGCCCTCCATGCCGCGGAAAAATGGCAAAACGTCCTGCCAACCCCAGCCTACCCCGGCATTGTTACCGTGGAGTACCTCGTCCCACGCGTCATAATCGGTGGGTCGCCCCCGCATATAGACTTGCGCGTTGACCGAGGAGCCACCGCCCAGCACGTGCCCTTGCGGGATGTCATGCACCCGGCCGTCGAGGTGGTCCTGCGGCACGGTTTGGTGATAGCGCATAAACTTGGAGCCGTTGATCATCTTGAAGATGCCGGGCGGCATGTCGAGGAGCGGGTGGTGGTGAGAATGCCCCGCCTCCAGCAAGAGCACTTTGCGCCCGCCCGCGACGAGACCGGCCGCCGCTGCAGCACCCGCCGAGCCGCCACCGACAACGATATGGTCGTAGATTTCCGCCATGCCGGGCTTCAAGAAGCGTGCTGTTTCGGCGCCGCGATGGATTCGCGTTCCACCAACTCGCATTCGAGTTTCACCAACGGATGCCTGGCTTCGTCCTTTAAGCCGTAGAACAGATGTTCAATGACCCAGCGACCCTGAGCACGCGATGGCAGGTTCATCGATGTCAATGGCGGCGACAAATGACGGGCAAGCTCATCATCATCATACCCGATCACAGAAATGTCCTCGGGGATCTTCAGGCCCAACTCCTTCAGCGCTTCATAGCAGCCAACCGCCATCCGATCGTTTTGGCAAAAGATCGCGGTCGGCGGCTGAGGCAGGCTCATAAGCTTCTGCGTCCCCAGATAGCCCGAACTTGGCAGCCAGTTGCCCTGCACGACCAGGTCTTCATCGAATGGAATATCGGCAGAGGCCAACGCATTTCGGTAGCCCTTAAGACGGCTCGTTGCGCCTTCCTGGTACTCCTCGCCGACGATAATGCCGATGCGATCATGGCCGGCCTTGATCAACGCGTTGGTGGCGGCATGCCCCCCCGCAATCTCGCTTGGCATAACTGCTGGGAAGCAGTGATCATCGGTGTAGCAATTGAGCAATAGAACCGGGATGCGCGCGTCCTTGAGCAAGTCGGGGACAGTAACGCACCGCGTGAAAACGCACGCATAGATAAGCGCAGAAACGCCCTGATCTAGCAGGTATTGAATGGTTTTCGGCTCACGCTCTGCATCGTTTTGCGTCTCCGCCAGCAGCACCACGTTTCCCGTTGATTTGACAGCCTGCATGATCCCGTCAAATGCGTGCACCGCTTCTGGGCTAACAGCCAGGTTGTCCACCAGAATACCGATTGTGCCATCGGCAAAACCCGGCTCGCGGCTGGTGCGCAGGTCAGCAAGCGCTTTGCCCCCGGTTGGACGGTAGCCAAGATCCTTCGCGGCGGCGACAACGCGCGCGCGCATCTCATCGGAGATCTTCACCGTCGTGTTGTTATTGAGAACGATCGAAACCGTTGGTTGGGAGCAGCCGGCGGCCCGCGCGATGTCTTGCATCGTCACACGCTGACGCCCTTCGACCTTGCCGACCCCCTTCGGCCGTAAGCCTCCTCGCGGTGCCTGGTTCATCAGACTTCCAACTCCTCCGCCAGCCAGCGTAGCGATTTTATTAGTATCCCGCAATTCCCTTATTAGCTAATTTTTGGTTGACTATTAGTGATTATTAGTTTTCGCTCTCAAAGCGCGGACCCGAAAATGGGATGGGTCAAATGGGAGGGTCAATATGAACGTGATAGCGGCGTATGACGCGTCTTCTTCGTTGGCCCGACCATTTATCGACGGGGCTTGGCACGCGTTGGCCAACCGCGATGAGATCCCTGTCGAGAACCCAGCCAACGAAGAGGTCATCGCGACCATTCCGGCCTGTTCCGAAGAAGACGCAGATGCGGCTGTCGCTGCTGCCAAGGCCGCGTTTCCAGGCTGGGCCACGCTCCCCGCGATTGAACGCGCGGGGTTTGTGAACGCGCTTGCAGACGCCATTGACGAGGACAGCGCGCGTCTTGCCGCCATCGTCACCGCAGAGCAGGGGAAGCCGTTGGCGCAGGCGCGCGGCGAGATCGGCGCGGCAGCAACCTTCCTGCGCTTCGCAGCCGAACAAGCGCGGCGCATTACCGGCGAAATCCTCCCCTCCGACAACCGGGGGGAAGAGATCTTCATCCGCCGCCATCCTTACGGCGTGGTGGTCGGGCTAACCGCGTGGAATTACCCCGCAGCACTTGCAGCACGCAAACTCGGGCCCGCGCTGGTCGCTGGGAACACCTTCGTCCTCCTGAGCCACGAAAACACGCCGCTCTCCGGATTGGCAATTGCAGAGCTGGCGGAAAAGATCGGGCTGCCGAAAGGGGTGTTCAATGTTCTGACCGGACGGGGCGCCGTTGTTGGTCAACGCCTGGTCGAGCACCCAGATACCGATCTGGTGACCATGACGGGCAGCACCCGCGCAGGACGTGAGATTTTTCGTACCGCCGCCGACCGGCTGAAAGTAATCCGCCTGGAGCTTGGCGGCAAAGCCCCTTTCATCGTGATGGAGGATGCCGATATCGATGCGGCGGTTGCTGCGGCAGTGACCGCACGCTTCACGAATTCCGGCCAGATCTGCACCTGCAACGAGCGGATGTATCTGCACCACGCGATCGCCGATGCCTTCCTCGACAAATTTGTGACTGCCGCCAAAGCGTTGACCATCGGCGACCCGACCCAAACGGTTGATATGGGCCCTAAAATCAGCGGCCTCGAGGTGAACAAAGTGGCCGATATCACCGCCCAGGGTGTTGCCGCGGGCGCTGAGGTTTTGCTTGAAGGCGGCCCATTGTCGGGCGGGGCGTTTGAGCGTGGTCACTGGTATGCGCCGACGGTTTTGGAAGTGAACGACAATGCCAACCCGCTGATGCAGACTGAAGTCTTCGGCCCGGTCGTGGCGGCGAAACGCATCGGCGGCTTTGACGAAGCAATCTCAAGCGCCAACGACACGGATTTTGGCTTGTCGGCTTACCTTTTCACCCGTGACGCCAAGCGCCTGGCTGAAGCACCGTATCGGCTTCGCTTCGGCGAATTGTACCTGAACCGAACCAATGGGGAGGCCGTCCAAGGCTTTCACACTGGCTGGGGGATGTCTGGTCTTGGAGGAGAAGACGGCATTCACGGCTTTGACGGCTATCTGCGCAAGCAGACGGCTTATCTGAACTGGGGTTGATCCCCCGAACGACCAATAAGTGGAGGAAAACATGAAACGAAGAACTCTTCTGATGACGTCAGTCCTGGCTGCCGTGGTTGGTACTAGCGCGCTGGCGCAGGGCTTGCCGCCGCTGGAGCAGAAGGAGCGCTACAAGGTTGGCTTCGCGCAGATGGAATCGAACAACCCCTGGCGGATCGCGGAGACGAAATCGTTCGTTGACACTGCCGAGACCTGCGGTTGGGACCTTATCGCGACCGATGCCGCTGGCTCTGCCGCCAAACAGGTCGCTGACGTCGACAGCATGATTGCGCAGGGGATCGACGTGCTGTTCCTGCCGCCCCGTGAAGAAAAGCCCCTTATCCCAGCCGTGAAGAAGGCCCGCGCCGCCGGTATTCCCACATTCCTCGTGGATCGCTCGGTTGATCCGTCGGCGGCCAAGCCGGGCGAAGACTTTGTTGCCTTCCTCGGGTCGGATTTCATCGATCAAGGCGCGCGCGTCGCTGACTGGCTGATGGAGAACTTCGAGGGTGAGAAGGGCATCATCGTCCAGCTTGAGGGCACAACCGGATCGTCACCGGCCAACGACCGCAAGAAAGGGTTCGATGACGCGATTGCAAGCGATGATCGTTTTGAGATCGTGGCCTCGCAGACCGGCGACTTCGCGCGCGATCTGGGTCGCCAAGTGATGGAAACGCTGCTTCAGGCGCATCCTGACGTGAACGTGGTCTATGCCCATAACGACGAGATGGCCATCGGCGCGATCCAGGCGCTTGAACTGGCAGGTCGTAAGCCGGGCGAAGACGTGCTGGTGGTCTCAATCGACGGCACCCGCGACGCGCTTCAAGCGATCATCGACGGTAAGATGGGTGTCACCGTTGAGAGCTCACCGTTCTTCGGCCCGCTCGCCTGCGAGGTTATGAAGAAGTACGCCGCTGGCGAAGAAATTCCGCATTGGGTGAAGGTCGAAGACCGCATCTTCACCAAGGATAACGCCGCGGATCATATCGACGAAGCGTATTAATCCTCCCTGACTGGTGGGGCCGCATCTGTGGCCCCGCCACTTTTACCTTTGGGAGGAGGGGAACGACTGATATGCTCTTGACAATGGCCGGCATCGATAAGGCGTTCGGCGGTGTGCCTGCCCTGCGAGGCGCTGGCATCGAGATTTCGCCAGGCGAGGTTCATGCGCTGATCGGTCAGAACGGCGCCGGTAAGTCAACGCTGATCAAGATCCTGACGGGCGTGTACAAACGCGACGCGGGCAGTGTCAGATTTGACGGGGTTGAGCGGGAACTTACAAGCCCGCGCGCGGCGCAAGACATTGGCATTGCTACAATTTATCAGGAGCTAAACCTGGTGCCGCTGCGCTCGGTGACCGAGAATGTGGTCATGGGATACGAGCCGAAACGCTTCGGCTTGGTGCAATGGCGCGAGGCCAATCGGCGCACGCGCGACGTGCTATCGCGCTTTGGCATCTCGTTGGATGTGACCGAGCAGCTCGGCAATTATTCGACCGCGATCCAGCAGCTTGTGGCGATCGCCCGTGCTGTGTCGCTGGAATCGAAACTGGTGATCATGGACGAACCGACCTCGTCGCTCGATGCCTCAGAGGTCGAGGTGCTTTTCGGGGTGATCCGTGAACTCAAACGCCAAGGCGTCGCTGTCCTTTATGTGTCGCATTTCCTAGATGAACTCTTCGAGGTTTGCGACCGCGTTACGGTGATGCGCGACGGACAAACCGTGACGTCGCGTGACATTGAAGCGACCAGCAAACTAGAGTTGATCGCCGATATGCTGGGGCGCAACAAGGATGATGTTGAAGCCGAGGGGATGACCGAGTTTGGCGGCGCCGAGGCCAAGCGCGGCGCAATCCGCTTGCAGGCAAACGGCATATCGACCGGTCCGCGTCTCAGCGAATTGAACCTCACGTTGCATGAAGGCGAAATCGTCGGTCTAGGCGGTTTGCTTGGCGCGGGACGCACCGAGGCTGCGCGCGCGCTCTTCGGCGTGGACGATATCGTAAAGGGCAGCATGGAGATGGCTGGCAGCAAGATCCAGTTCTCCGGCCCTGGCGACGCGATTAGTGCCGGTCTGGGATTTTTGGCCGAGGATAGAAAGGCTGAAGGGATCGTGCCCGATATGTCGGTGCGCGAGAACTTGACCCTCGCCTTGCTTCCCAAACTCACCACGCGGGGTCAGATCAGCTTCGCCAAGGAACGCGAGATCGTCGAGCGCTACATTCGCGCGCTCGGGATCAAAACCGCCGATATGGATCAGCCGATCCGCGAATTGTCCGGCGGCAATCAGCAAAAGGTACTGCTTGCGCGTTGGCTCGCCACCGAGCCCGACATCCTGATCCTTGATGAGCCGACCCGCGGTGTTGATGTGGGCGCAAAACGCGAGATCCAGGCCTTCGTGCGCGACTACGTGGCCAAAGGCTTTAGCGTTGTTCTCATCAGTTCGGAATTCGAAGAGATCGTCGAAGGCGCTGACCGGATCATCGTCATGCATGAAGGGCGGTCGGTCAGCGAACTCACCAATCCGGGCGTAACCGAGAACATGCTGGTCAACGCGCTGGCAAACAATGAAGGAGGGGAGGCGGCTTGGAACAGTCAGTAAATGTCGCGAAACCGGCGGCACGACCGAACATTCGGCTCCATGGTGGCCTGCTCGCGCTCATCATCTTGCTTCTGTTCAACGCGCTTGTAACGCCCAACTTCCTGCAATTGCAGACATTGTTTGTGAATATCAGTCAGGTGGCGACAATCGCCATCGTCGCGATGGGCATGACGCTGGTGATTGCGACTGGCGGGATCGACCTTTCAGTCGGTGCGATCATGGCGTTGGCGGGGGCCTTGGCGCCGCTGATCTTCCTGTCGGAATTCGGTGTTGCCTATCCCGCGCTGGGCGTGGCTGCCGCTTTCATCTTACCGCTTTTCGTTGCTGCGGCATGCGGTTTGTTCAACGGCGCGATGGTGGCTGTTTTGGGGGTTCAGCCGATCATTGCCACGCTGATCCTGTTCATTTCGGGGCGGGGCATCGCGCAGGTGCTCACTAACGGCAACCTGCAAACCTTCTCCAATCCGTCTTTCAGCTATCTCGGTACCGGTAAGATCCTGGGGCTGCCGTTCCAGGGCTGGCTCGCCTTGGCGATAGCCTGCGTATTGTTCTGGGGCGTAACCCGGACTGTTTGGGGCCGCTATCTGCTGGCAATCGGCGGGAACGAAAAGGCAGCCTATCTGTCTGGCGGCCCGGTCAAACGCGTCAAGATCGGCGCCTATGTCATCTGCGCCATCCTATCTGGTGTCGCAGGCATGATCGTCGTCGCCATTAACTCTGCCTCCGATGCAGCCCGCAACGGCAACTTGATGGAGCTTGACGCGATTGCCGCCGCGGTCGTTGGCGGCGCTCTTCTTCAAGGCGGTCGCGCGCCGATCTTCGGTGCCATTCTGGGCGCGGTCATCATCCAACTGGTTAAATACACGCTGCTCGCCAACGGGGTGGAAGACGAAGTTGCGCTGATCGCCAAGGCGCTGATCATTGTCGCCGCTGTCTGGTTGCAGCAGCAGAGGAAGGCGTAAACCGATGCTGAACGAAGACGCCTTTGACCTGCGCCGCTACATTCAACGCAACTCTGCCTCGGCCACCGTCTGGGCGGTGCTCGTGCTGCTCATCGTGTTCGGCCTGCTGCGCTATGAAAACTTCGGCAGCGCCTACAACATCACCTCGTTTCTGAACTACAACGCGATGTTCATCGCCATCTCGCTGGGGATGTGCTTCGTCATCATGACCGGCGGCATCGACTTGTCCGTCGGGTCGGTCGCCGCCTTTACCAGCGTGATCGCAGCCTATCTCAGCCCCTATGGCATCGAAGTGGCACTACCCGGTGCCATCGCGGCGGGCCTAGCCTTCGGCGCTCTCAACGCCTTCTTCGTCATCGCCATGAAGATCCCACCCTTCATCGCCACACTTGCGACAATGCTGGGTGCCAAAGGTGGGGCCTTGGTGATCTCGGGCGCGCAGACGATTTCAGTCGATTGGGGCTCGAACTTTACCAAACTCGGGATGGAGAAAGCGGCCGGTATCCTGCCTTGGACCATCGTGATCGTGATCATTCTCGCCGTTGCGCTTTGGGTGGTGCTTGAGTGCACGTCAATCGGCCGGACGGTGCTGGCAATCGGCGGCAGTCAGGACGCATCGGCGCTTATGGGGCTCAAAGTGAACCGGGCGAAAGCCTTCGTGTACATCCTATCGGGAGGCTGCGCGGGGGTGGCCGGTCTGTTCCTGGCGTCGGGGTTTGGCGCGGGACAACCGCTGGAAGGCATCGGGTGGGAATTAAGCGCAATTGCTGCCGTCGTGGTCGGTGGAACGCTGCTGACCGGCGGCATGGGTTCGGTTCCGGCAACGGTGGCCGGGGCGCTCCTTCTCGGCCTGGTGTTCAACATCCTCAACTTTGAGAATGGGCGCGGCACGATCAGCTTCAGCGCGTATTGGCAGATGGTGATCCGCGGCGGCTTCCTCTTCGCGGTGATCCTGTTTCAGGCCAAAATCATGTCGCGCCAGAAACAAGCCCGTCCATAAACGCCCCGCTGACCCGCAAAAACCGCCGCCTTTAAACAACGTGCTGAAACCGCGGTGCGGCGCGCGTGTGGGTGCGCAAATCTGCCCGCCCCCTGCCGCATGCAAGGCTCTTACAGGGCGCGTGTTCGGGGCACGTATTTGGGGCGCGTATTTATTGTGCGGCTCATGGCGCGGCAGTCCTGAAAAACACGATCTCCAAAAAGCTCGGTTCTCGCCGTGCTCAGCCCGCGCTGCGTGTATTGCGCCGCTTCGCTTCACCCTTATGCTGCTGGCCTATGGCGTATTCCGCCACGACATAAAAACACGAGACTTAAGGGGGACAAGTCGATGAAATTAGTGATTGGTCTGGATGGCCACAGCTCGGGTGAAAAGGCCCTGGCTTTTGCCAAAGACTTAGCGGCGACCGCGCCCGCATGTGAGTTGATCGTCGTCTACGTTATTGAATGGTCGCCATTTTCCTTCCAAACCGCCGAGGAAAACGCGCAGCGTCACAAACGGCGCGAGGAGGAGATTGCGGTCGCGACTGAACGTGTGGTCAATCCCGCTGTGGAATCGCTTACGGCGGCAGGTCTCCAAGCGCGGGCCATCGTCCGCCACGGTGATGTGGCTGACACCATCGACAGCGTCGCGCACGCGGAAGGGGCGAGCCAGATTATCGTCGGCCGCAGCAGCGCCGGTGGCTTAACCACGCGCCTCTTTGGTAGCTCAACCGCAATTCTTGTGATGAACGCCCGCGTTCCCGTCACCGTCGTCGCATAAGGATCCCGTCACCATGAAGACACTCAACTCTGCACTCCTTGCCTTGGTGACACTCGTCAGCTTGGCGCTTCCCGCGCAGGCACAAGAAGAGGCGGCATCACTGGATGCGCGTGTGAATGAGGCGTTTGCGTCTTTCACCGGCCCGTTCGTGAGCTTTATCTTTGCCCCCATCCCCGGCACGTCTTTCCCGTGGATCGTGATGTGGCTGGTTATCGGCGCGACGGTGTTTACGGTCTATTTTTCAGCGGTCCAGTTCCGCTTCTTCGGCCACGCGATTGGCCTGGTAAAAGGCGATTACTCCGATCCAAATGACGCGGGCGAGGTCAGCCACTTTCAAGCGCTCGCCACCGCCCTTTCAGGCACCGTTGGCCTGGGCAATATTGCCGGTGTTGCTGTGGCCGTCGGCATCGGTGGGCCCGGCGCCACCTTCTGGATGATCCTAGCAGGTCTGCTCGGGATGGCGTCGAAATTCACTGAGTGTACGCTGGGTGTGAAGTATCGCAACGAATACCCCGACGGAACGGTCTCGGGCGGGCCGATGTATTACATCTCGAAAGGCTTCGATGAGCTGGGCCTGCCGGGCGGTAAAATTCTGGCGGTTTTGTTTTCCGTGTTTTGTATCTTCGGCGCGCTCGGCGGCGGCAACATGTTCCAGGCCAACCAAGCCCATGTCCAGATCACCCAAATCACCGGTGACTTCCCGGGTTGGATTACGGGCATCGTTTTTGCGGCTGTGGTGTTTGCGGTCATTGTCGGCGGCATCAAGTCCATCGCGCAGGTCACAGAAAAGGTCGTGCCGTTCATGGGCATCATGTATGTCGGCGCCGCGATCATTGTGCTGATTGTGAACTACGACATGATCGGCTGGGCGCTCGGCCAGATCTTTGCCGGCGCGTTTACGGGTCTGGGTGTTGCCGGTGGCTTTGTCGGCGCGCTGATCCAGGGCTTCCGGCGGGCGGCGTTTTCTAACGAGGCGGGCGTTGGATCTGCTGCGATTGCCCATTCGGCCGTCAGAACCAAAGAGCCTATTACCGAAGGCTTCGTGTCACTGCTTGAGCCGTTGATCGACACCGTGGTGATCTGCACGATGACGGCGCTGGTCATCATCATCTCCCAACAGCTGATCGTCGATCAAGAAACCGGTAACTACATGCTCAACGAAGCAGGCAACGCTATCGCAACGGTGGACGGCAACACCGGCGTCGCGCTCACGTCGGCGGCCTTCGGTTCGGCGATCGGCTGGTTCCCGTTCGTCCTGGCGATCGCGGTGATTTTGTTCGCGTTCTCAACGATGATCTCGTGGTCTTACTACGGCCTCAAAGCGTGGACGTATCTGTTCGGTGAGGGCCAGATCACCGAACTCGTGTTCAAAATCATCTTCTGCATCTTCGTTGTCATCGGCGCCGCGGCCAGTCTTGGACCGGTGATCGACTTCTCGGATGCCGCGATTTTCGCGATGGCGGTGGTCAATATCCTGTGCCTCTACTTCCTGATGAAGGTCGTGCGCAAAGAGCTGGACTCCTACGCCTCCCGCTTGCAATCGGGCGAGATCAAGAAGTTCACCCACTAAAACAAAGCAAACTGAGCCCCGCGCTCGGTAACACCCAGCGAAACGGTCGCGTCGGCTGACGTGACCGTTTTCCGTTTGGCGGACCAAGATCGTACGAGGCAACAAGCTGCCGGTCTTTGCCGCGAGTTCGTTGTAAGCGCCGATGATATTGGTCGGAGTGGCGAGATTCGAACTCACGACCCCTGCCTCCCGAAGACAGTGCTCTACCAGGCTGAGCTACACTCCGACCGAGCCATCGCGATACACCCAAGCCCCGCTGTGGCGCAAGGGCTGTATGCTCATTTGTCGTCTGCGAACACCCGGCTTTGGTCTCGGTTGGGCGCTTTTCCGTGGTCTTTGCCCATCACCCGCAACAGGCTTGAAATCCGCGGCATGGTGCCGACTTCGGGCCGCCTTGTGTTCTCTGACAACACCGGCATGGTCGTCGACCGGCCGCCGCTGGCCTCGCGGAGCACGATATAGACCCCACTGCTGATGATGATCGCGGCGCCGAGCCAGGTGAGGCGGTCTACCGTTTCGCCGAAAAACACATAGCCGAACACTGCCGCCCAGATGATCTGGGAATACTGCATCGGTGCGACGATCGCGGCATCCCCGGCGCGGTAGGCGGCGATCATGAATAGCCCGCCGCAAAAGGCGAGCGCTGACAACGCTGCCACCAGCGCCAGATCGACAAACGGCATCGGCTGATAGACGAAAGGGAGCGCAATCGCCATCGCCACGATGTTGGCCATCATTGGATAGATCAGCAGCACCGCGCTGCGCTCTTCCGCGCCGATCTTGCGCACGATCACCGACGCCAGTGCGCCCAGAGCCGCGCCAGTAACGGCCGCCGCGTGGCCCAGCGTCAGCGTTTCCCCGCCCGGCCGGATCACGACAACGACGCCGATGAGCCCAACAATAATCGCGCCCCAGCGCCGCGGGCCCACCTTTTCGCCCAGAATTGGGATCGACAGGATCGTGATTAGAAACGGCATCATAAAGATGATCGCATAAGCCTGCGCCAACGGCAGCACCGAGAAGGCGTAGAAAACGCACACCCCGACCACGACAACGACCGCCGTGCGCAATGCCATCCACCACGGGTGGCGCGGGATCAGTGTCGCCGCATGGGTGTCGCGTATCAGCAGCAGCATCACCAGTGGAAAGCCAAACAGAACGCTGAAGAACAGGATCTGAAACGGCGCATACTGACCGCCGAGGGTTTTCACGATGACGTCGTGGCTAGAGTAAAGCGTGAAAGCGCCCAGCGAAAACATCGCGCCGCGCCGGTTTGAACTGGAAATAGGCATAGCAAGGCCGTGCAAGAATGCCCGCTACCAACGCCGATTGCGCCGCCCCGTCAAGATGTGATCGCGCCCAAACGAACCAGCGGCCTAGCGTTTGCCAAAGCCTCGATCAGCGCTTGCGGCAAACGGCTCAGCAGATGAGCAAAAAATCCAGCATGGCGCCGTCGCGGCATCGTCAGTCGTCGGGCTTGTCCTCACAAGCTCGCTTCGAGCGCGCCGATTATCTCGCTGCCCATCGCATGGGTCGACAGTGGCGCGCGGCTGTCATCGCCCATCAGATCCGCGGTGCGCGCGCCTTGCGCCAGCACTGTCTCAACCGCCTTTTCCAGACGGTCTGCTTCTGCCCCTTGATCGAAGCTATACCGCAGCGCCATGGCAAAGCTCAGGATACAGGCAATCGGGTTCGCCTTGCCTTGGCCTGCAATGTCGGGTGCCGAGCCATGCACGGGCTCGTAGAGCGCTTTGGGTCGACCGTTTTCCATCACTGCGCCGAGGCTGGCGGAGGGCAGCATCCCCAGCGAGCCGGTAAGCATCGCGGCCAGGTCGGACAATAAGTCACCGAACAGGTTGTCGGTCACAATCACGTCGAACTGCTTTGGCCAGCGGCATAGCTGCATCGCGCCCGCGTCGGCATACATATGGGTGAGGCTCACGTCGGCGTAATCGGCCTGGTGCACTTCGGTGACCACCTCGCGCCAAAGTACCCCCGATTCCATCACATTCGCCTTTTCCATCGAGCAGACGGCGTTGCGACGCTTGCGGGCAAGCTCAAAAGCGGCCTTCGCGATCCGCGCGATCTCGCCTTCGGTGTAGCGTTGGGTGTTGATGCCGACACGCTCATTGCCCTCGCGAAAAACCCCGCGCGGCTCGCCAAAATAGAGGCCGGAGGTCAGTTCACGCAGGATGACGATGTCGAGCCCGCTGATCACCTCGCGCTTGAGCGAAGAGAAATCGGCCAGCGCATCAAAGCATTGAGCGGGACGCAGATTGGCGAAAAGATCCATCTCCTTGCGCAGCCGCAACAGGCCGCGCTCGGGCTTTTGGCTGAAATCGAGCGCATCGTATTTCGGGCCGCCCACCGCGCCCAACAGGACGGCATCGCTGGCATGGGCCTTGGCCATGGTTGCATCAGCAAGGGGCACGCCATGGGCGTCAAAGGCAGCGCCGCCAACCAGATCCTCGCTCACATCGAAGGGAAGGCCGCGCCGGTCGCCGAACCACGCAATCACCCGGGTGACTTCGGCCATGACCTCCGGGCCGATCCCATCGCCAGCCAAGATCAAAAGGGATGGTTTGTCGGACATACGAGGCCTCGATTACGCGATTGGAGCCGCGCTCGCCTAGCCTTTGGGCCGGGGCGCGTCAAGCGCGCGGGCAACGCATGTATAGTCGTAGGTGGTCAGCTCAAGCGGGTTTTCGTCCAGATCGACAAAGTAGATCGACCAGGACAGACCGTGATCGACGATGTGATCGCGGGTCAGCCGCGCCCCTTGCTTCGTGCGCAGGGTGCGCGTGCTGAGACTGTCGAGAAAACGAAGGAAAGCCTGGGCCCGCAGGCGGAACGCAACGGTGCTGTCGCGCCGGGTCTGCCTCGGTGCGCGCTCAAAAAGAGACAGGGCAGGGCCGACGCCTGGCACGCCCAGGATCAGCGGGCCACCGGGGTCGTCAGCCCATCGTGCAAGGCTCGGCTCTGGGACAAGGCCCAGTACATCACTGTACCAAGCCGTCGCAGCAGCGCGGTCGGCCACTTCGATATGCACGTGATCGATGCCTTCTATCCGCATGCGGGCCCCGTTTGCATCTGCGCCGTCCCGGTGGTCGCCCCAGTAAGCGTGCGGTCACGGTATCGCGATGTCCACCCATACCAGCTTGTGGCGCCCGGCTGCTTCGGCGGCTTCGGCCAGGGGCTCGCCCGGTGCTGGCCATACCACGCCAGCGTCCACCACGTTGAAGCTTCGGTCGGGCAAGACGTAGCTGACCCTGAGGTTGCCGGGGCCCGCATCATCCCAATCCGCGGTGTCGAGTGCTGGGTCGCCTTCATGCGCGGTGTTAACGCCGCCTTGGCTCATCGCCGCCAGAGTACCGCCAGAACTGCGCGGTTCAGGGTCTTGCAGCCTTTCATGACCAAGCAATCCGCGCATGGCGATCCGCAATCCTTCCCCGTCAACGGGGTCGAGATTGGCGTCGCCCAGCACAATCACCGGCCCCGGCGCGGTCATGTGACCGTCGAGCGTGCCGTCCAGCCAACGGGACCAAAGCACCACCTCGTCATGGTTGCGTCGGCCGTTGCGATCCTCAAGCCCATCAAACACGGGCGTGCCCGCTGCGAAGGCCAAAAGCGTTACGAGGGTGCCATCGCTGAGCCGTACCGGGATGACCCAATGCCCGGTTTGCGACAGGCGTTGCGCGGCGATGGCCTCAGGCGAGGGGAACAGGGCGCCGTCCCATATCGGCAGCAGAGCGCCGGGCAAATCGGTCCAAAGAATGCCGCTCAGGTCTTCCGCTAACGCTGTTTCAACGGGCACGCGCGACAGCAGCAGCATGCCGCCTTGCCCCGGGAAAAAACCGTATCCTTGGGCATCGCGTGGCCCACCGAGGCGGCCATCGCCGTCCATATCGAGCCCGGTCGGCATGCCTGTATTGGGGCGTAGCGCGAAGAGATAGGGGTAATCTACGCCGCTCTTCTCAAATCGGTCAGCCAGCGCTTGCGCTGCCACCAAGTCATAGTCCCAGTCGACTGAGGTGAGCAGAAGAATATCAGGCTGAAACACGGCGAGAATTTCCGCAGCCGCATCCACCTTGGGCACCTCGCCCTTGATCAGATCGCGGAGAAAAAGCCCGGGCCCGTCGCGCTGCAACTCCAGATGCCAGGTGGCCACACGAAGCGTCTCGCCATGAGCCGCCGCCGTTAGTCCCATCGCAAACGTAAGTATTAGGCTGGCTGCAAGGCCTCTTGCCGCTGCTCCGACTTGACGCGCGCGCTCATTGCGCGTTTGCGGGCGATCAACTCTGCGATGCGTGCCATCGCGAGGCCGCGCATCAACAGGCTTGCAGGTAGGAAGGACCATGCCGCCACGATCCACACCATCGACAACGTGTTGTCCAGGGAAACCTGGCCGAAAACGCCCTCGGCTGCAGTGACGGCAGCGGGAATGAAGAATGGCATCGTAAAACCGACGATAATGTTGAAGCGCGCATCGCGTTCGAGCCGATGAACCACATCACCACCCGAGGTCGGGTCGAAGGTGGGCAGGTTGACCCACACGTTAAAGGGCCCCGCGTGAAGCGGCCACCGTCGCACGCGCACATAGAAGTAGAACACCGCCAGCGTGAGCATCGACACGAAGTAGCTTAGCCCCGCCGCCATGCGCACCCGGTCCACCTCGACCAACGAGGCGTCGGACGGCAATAGCAGCACCACTTGGCGCACTGGGCTGTAGGGAAAGTCTATTGCTGCGCCGATGCCGGCGGCAAAAGAGGTCACCGCATCTGTGAACCCGGTTGGCAGCGTCTCGCCGCGAATTGCCAGCGAGATCGATGCCACGATGACAAACAGCGAGACGAAGCGCAGCCGGTTAAACGGAGGCGCGTTGCGAAATTCAACAATGCCGGGATAGACCGAGCCGTATTCGAACATCGTCAAACCAGCAGCAAAGAGCGCAAGCAGCGCGACGATCTGCGTGACATCCGAGCTTATTCCCGGGAGCAAGATCGACGGCGTCGCTACAAGAACGACCACGAGTATGGCGCGCAAAAAGGCGCCCGCTAAGCGAGAAATCACCGCTCTGTCCCCTCAAACTGGCCGGGCACAATACGAAGCTGCGCCCTTGTTCCACTTTGAATCTGCCGATTATGGCAAAGTGCCTCAAGTTCGCCCAACTTTTGCCTACTTTCAATTTGCCCAGCAACTGTCTGTTAAACTGAACAAAAAAATTGGGGCCTTTTCGTGGAGCAACTGGTGCGGGATTGCATCATTTGTTGAGCGCAAAGGAGCCGAAACAATGGCGCCCTCAGCAGGGTATAGCGTTTTACCCATGCGTGTCTGATGGTTAATAAATGCAATTTAAACGGGATATTAAGGCATAAATGCGTCGCGCCGGAACGCACGGTTTCGGCAGTGCCGAACGCGTTGACATCGCTTTGGAAACAGCCTGTGCAAAGCCCGAAAACAAAGCCTTCGGCGGCAACGATCCAGTGCGGTCGTAACCCGGTGCAACGCGGCTTGCGGGCATTCCTGCGAAAAGATTGAACCCGCTGCCCTCCTTCAACCACATACGGGCATTGCATTTAAGGAAACACGATATGCCAATTATTATTGCCGCCCTCGGCCTACTGGCCACCGTGTATGTTTACTATCGCCGTAGCCAAGGAATTGCCCGCACCGCTGCTGATGTTGTCGACGTTATTGACGGAGCGCGGCTGGGCGTGCGCCGGTTTCGCTTCCAGCGCAAAGCCAACACCCATCCTGCCGAAGCAATAGACGACCCCCTCATCGCGGTCGGCGGTATTGCTGCCGCATTCGTTGAATTGGATCCGATGCCGACCAAAGATAGCTGGGACCGCCTAACGCTGAACCTGGCGCGCGAATTTCGCTTGTCGGCTGAGGAGGCACAGGAATTGTCGGTGCTCGGCCGCTGGTTCGTCACGCAATGCGGTACGCCGCCTGCCGCGATCACCCGTCTGTCAAAAAAGCTCTACCGCCTCAACGGCACGCAAGATGCGCTCACGCTGTTGGCGGTGATCCAGCACACGCTGGTGCCCGCGGGTGAACGGCTAAGCGATCAGCAGCGGGAAGCGCTCTACGATCTAAAGCGCATCGTGCGCATCTAGCCGCGCGCTGGGATCGGGCGCCTGATCGGTGAGGCCGCGCACATCGGTCAACCGCCCGGTGACTGCCGCGGCCGCCGCCATGGCGGGTGACATCAGATGGGTGCGGCTGCGATAGCCCTGCCGCCCTTCGAAATTGCGGTTCGAGGTGGAGGCGCAGCGCTCCTCGGGTGACAATTGATCGGGGTTCATGCCCAAACACATCGAGCAGCCCGCTAAGCGCCACTCAAACCCGGCATCGCGAAACACGTCGGCAATGCCTTCCTCTTCGGCCTGGGCGCGCACCAGCCCCGAGCCGGGCACCACCATCGCGCGCAGCCCTTCCTTTATCTTCTTGCCGCGCAAGATGTCCGCCGCGGCGCGCAGGTCCTCAATCCGACCGTTGGTGCAAGAGCCGATGAAAACCGCGTCGATCTCAATCGCGTTGAGCGGCATGCCAGGTTTCAAACCCATGTAATCGAGCGAGCGGCGCGCCGCCTCTACCTTGCCGCCTTCAAACTCCTCAGGCGCAGGCACCCGGCCGGTAATTGGCAGCACATCTTCCGGCGATGTGCCCCATGTAACAACCGGCGCGATATCTTCGGCGCGAATCTCAACGATCTGATTCCAATGCGCCCCGGGGTCGGAGTAAAGCGTGCGCCAATAGGCCAACGCCTGCTCCCATGCCGCGCCTTTGGGTCCATGCGGGCGGTTGCGGACATAGTTGAACGTGGTCTCATCGGGCGCAATTAGCCCTGCGCGCGCGCCGCCCTCGATGGCCATGTTGCAAACGGTCATCCGGCCTTCCATGCTCAAGGCCTGGATCGCGTCGCCGCAATACTCGATCACATAACCGGTGCCGCCCGCCGTTCCGGTTTTGCCGATCACACTCAGAGTGATGTCCTTGGCGGTTACCCCCGGCGCAAGCTGGCCGGTGATTTCCACCTTCATATTCTTCGATTTCTTCTGGATCAGCGTCTGGGTGGCCATCACGTGCTCCACCTCAGACGTGCCGATGCCGTGGGCGAGCGCCCCGAATGCCCCATGCGTCGCAGTATGGCTGTCGCCGCAAACCACCGTGAGGCCGGGCAGCGTCCAGCCCTGCTCTGGTCCGACGATATGGACAATGCCCTGCCGGATATCGTTCATCTCGTAATAATAGGGCAGGCCAAACTCAGCCACGTTGCGGTGCAGGGCCTCGACCTGAATGCGGCTTTGCTCATTATCGATGAACCCGCCTTGGCGATCCCAGGTGGTGGGCACATTGTGATCGGGCACCGCGATGGTCTTTTCAGGCGCCCGCAGCTTGCGCCCCGCCATGCGCAACCCTTCAAAGGCCTGCGGGCTGGTCACCTCATGGATGAAATGGCGGTCGATATAAATCAGGCAGGTGCCGTCTTCGGACTGACTGACGACATGGGCATCCCAAATTTTATCGTAGAGCGTTTTCGGAGCGGTCATGGCCGGATCTCTGAGCTGTGGCCTCAAGGAATAGGGCGCCGGGCCTGTCCCGGCAAAGGGCGCCAAGCCTTATAGGTGCCCCGTTACGCTGAACGTTGCTCCGTGAAACCGCTCGCGCAGACGGGCGCGGTGGCCGATATCCATAACCGGGCTCATCCCGGAGAAATAGCGCCGAGGTTCGGCTCGATCAAGTCGGTTGGATTAAATCCCAGCGGTTGCCCCACGGGTCGCGGAACACGGCAACCCGTCCATAGGCTTCGTCGCGGGGTGTTTCTTCGAACGTGCCGCCCGCTGCCTCAATCGCTGCCGCGTCGGTGTCGAAGTCGGTGCTGTGCAGGAAAAACCCAACACGACCACCGGTTTGATTGCCAATCGCCGCGCTTTGATCGCCGACGGCGCGGGCGATCAAGATGTCGGAACCGCCGTCCGGCGGGCGCACAACAACCCATCGCTTCCCGTCCTGCGGGCTGTCCTCGACCAGGGTGAAGCCAATCGCGGTAAAAAACGCGATTGCGGGGTCATAGTCCGGGACAACGAGGGCAAATATGGCCAAGCGCATGGCCGTTGCCTAGCCAACGCGCCTTTCGGCTTCAACCGCGCTGCTCGGCTCTGCTTCAAGCAAATCGCCGGGCTGACACGCCAGCACCTCGCAAATCTTCGCCAGCGTCTCGAACCGGATGCCTTTGACCTTGCCGGATTTCAGAAGCGAAATGTTTTGCTCGGTAATGCCGACCCGCTCCGCCAATTCCCGCGAGCGCATCTTACGCCGCGCCAGCATCACGTCGAGCCGGACAATGATCTGCATCAGACGAATGCCCGGTTTTCTTCCGCGATGCGCGCAGCCTCTCGCAACGTCCAGCCGATGGTCAAGAGTAGCCCGCCCGCGAGAAATTGGCCTAAATCCATGCCCTGAAACGTGATCGCCAGAACGCGCGATCCTGGCGCGTTGACCGCGCTGGCAATCACCCCCTGAAGCGCGCCCGCCACGACATCGAGCGCGATGATCGCGAGCAGCGCCACGCCGATCCGCAGGATATGGTTTGCGCAGGCCTCCGAGAGCAACTCGCCCTCGCTATAGCGGGCAAACAACGCCGCCATTTGGCTCAGCACATAAAACATCCCCAGCGCTGGGAGGATACCGACAGCGGCGATGGCGGCACGCCTTGTGTTTGAAATCACGTCAGGATCGGTAATACCTGCCAGATCCAGAAGCTCTTGCGGCACGCGGCCAAAGAACAGCCCATAGGCCAGTGCCGCGGCGAGGACGAGCATCGCGGCCAACGAGACCATCTTGAGCACTTTTGCCCATCTGCGTAACTTATCGGTATGGCTCATGATCGCCCCTAAACAACAATTATTTATCGTTTTACATTAATTAAAGCGCGGATCAAGAGGTAATCGATGCGTGTTCTCCCGCTCCTGCTCACGGTGTTTTTGGCCAGCGTCGCCGCGATGATACCTGTCGCTGTCGCTGTCGCTGTCGCTGTCGCTGTCGCTGTCGCTGTCGCGCAGTCGGCGCAGGTTGACCTGGTTGAGATCGACCCAGCAACTCTTGCGGTGCGCGTGACGCTGCCCGAGCACCTGTTTTTGCCGCCAGACAGCGTGGTTTTGACCATCGTGGCCACCCGAGGCGACACGGGCGAGCAGATCGAGACACGCGCCCTGCTCGTTGCGCACGCTGATGTGTGGAAACCTACGCCGGAAGATGCCGCCGCCTTGCGCGCGCTTCAGGCTGAGCTCGTGGCATGGCGCGACGCGCTGGGGGGTGACGCTGTTTCCGCCTCGCTCAACGTGACCATCGCCGCTTGTGTCGGCGCGACGCGCCCTAACTGGCGGATGCCGGTGACCATTGAGATAAGCTATGACGGCGCCACTGGCTTCGAGCCGCTTAAAACGATGGGCATCCAAGAAGCGGCTGCGGGGATATCGCCTGATGGGCCGTTCCGCCGATGCGAACCCTGAAACCTGCATCACAGTGCTCAAACGAAAAAGCCCCGGACATTGCCCGGGGCTTCGCATCTCATGAGCTAGCCGACTAGTTGCCCGTTGCGTTCTCGACGTTGACCGAAACGCCGGGGCCCATCGTCGAACTGATCGACACCTTTTTCATGTAGGTGCCTTTCGAGCCGCTAGGCTTGGCCTTGGACACGGCGTCAACAAAGGCGCGCACGTTCTCAACCAATTGCCCAGCATCGAACGACGCCTTGCCGATGCCCGCATGGACAATACCGGCTTTCTCAGCCTTGAACTGAACTTGCCCGCCCTTGGCCGCGACAACGGCGTCTTTCACGTCCATCGTCACCGTGCCTACCTTGGGATTCGGCATCAGGTTGCGGGGGCCAAGGATCTTACCCAAGCGGCCAACGATCGGCATCATGTCGGGCGTTGCGATGCAGCGATCAAACTCAATCGTGCCGCCTTGCACGGTTTCCATCAGGTCTTCGGCGCCGACGATATCTGCGCCCGCTTCCTTCGCTTCGTCCGCCTTGGGACCGCGGGCGAAAACAGCGACGCGCACCGTTTTGCCGGTGCCGTTCGGGAGGGTGACTGTGCCGCGCACCATCTGATCAGCGTGCCGCGGGTCAACCCCGAGGTTCATCGCAATCTCAACGGATTCGTCGAACTTCGCCTTGGCGTTCGACTTTACCAGAGCGACAGCATTCTCAACGGTGAGGTCATCTTTGCCGGCGAAGGCCTCGCGTGCAGCGCGCGTGCGCTTTCCAAGCTTTGCCATGATTTACCCTTTCACCTCGATACCCATCGACCGTGCGGAGCCCAGGATGATGTTCATCGCGGCGTCCACATCGTTCGCATTGAGGTCTTTCATCTTCGCCTCAGCGATCTCTCTCACCTGCGCAACACTGACGCTGCCTGCTGTGGCCTGCCCGGGTGTTTGACCACCCGATTTCAGCTTCGCGGCCTTTTTGAGGAAATACGACGCAGGCGGCGTCTTGATGTCCATCGTGAACGACTTGTCTTGGTAGTAGGTCACGATGGTGGGGCAGGGGGCGCCTGGCTCCATGTCCTGGGTCTTGGCGTTAAACGCTTTGCAGAATTCGGGGATGTTGATGCCGCGCTGACCGAGCGCCGGACCGACGGGGGGCGATGGGTTCGCCTGCCCAGCCGGCACCTGCAATTTCAGCGTGCCAACCACTTTCTTGGCCATTGGCCTGTCCTCTCTCAACGCCCAAACAGTCGCGACTGCCGGGCTTGGGTTGATGTGGTCAGGTCCGCACAGCGCGCCGCGCTCGCCTCCCACATGATGAGCGCGCTAGCTACACAGCCGCGCGCGCCAAATCAAGGCCCGCGTCAGCCTTGCTTACTGACTTGGGTGTATTCCAACTCGACCGGGGTAGCGCGGCCGAAAATCGACACCGACACCTTCAGCCGCTGGTTATCGTCGTCCACCTCTTCAACCATGCCGTCAAAGCCTTCGAACGGCCCGTCGGTCACAGCCACTTTCTCACCCACATCGAAGTGGATCAGCGTGCGCGGCGCATCTTGGCCCTCTTCAACGCGGTTGAGGATCGCGTTCACCTCGGCATCACGCATCGGCATCGGCTTGCCCTGGGGGCCGAGAAACCCGGTCACCCGGTTGATCGAGTTGATCAGGTGATAGCCGCGATCGGTCATTTCCATACGCACCAGTACATAGCCCGGCATGAAACGGCGCTCGGTGGTCACCTTCTTGCCGCGACGGACCTCAATCACCTCTTCGGTCGGCACCAGCACTTCTTCGATCTCGTCCTCAAGGGCCGCGTCGCTCACCGATTGCCGGATCTGCTCGGCAATCCGCTTCTCGAAATTGGAAAGCACGCTTACCGAATACCACCGCATCGCCATGTCCGTCGCCTTTCGCTCTAGCCGCTCCCAGACATAGGTCTGCGGTGCGAATGCTTGAAAACCGCGCTGTCGGGAGATTGGCGGTGGATAGCGCGCGCCGCATCCTTGTTCAAGCGCCTTTGGTTCTATGCCACCGCGTCGCTAAAGCTGAAATTGCGAGTGACGGGGTCTCGCCGCGCTAGCCCAGGATAAAGGCCAGGCCGGTGCGGATCAGCCAATCAACGAAGAAGAAAAAGATCGCCGTCAGCGTCGCCATGACAAAGACCATGGCCGTCGTCAGCAGGACTTCGCGGCGCGTCGGCCAAACAACCTTGGCCACTTCGGCCCGGACCTGCTGCAAAAACTGAAACGGATTGGTGCGCGATGCCATGGGGGATCCTGTTTTCGTACCGCGCTGAGATACGGATTATCGCCAGCAATTTCAAGCGCGTTGGATCACAGTTACGATGTCTGCCAGGCAAAAAAGCCCGGGCCCGCTTGCTGCAGCAGATCAGCGGCCATCGCGCGGCCAAGCGCGGGGCCATCCTCAACCGGCGCGGTGCGGTCATCTGCCAGCGCTTCTGATCCGTCGACGCGCAAAATTTCACCGCGCAGCCGCAAGGTCTTGCCGTCATGTTCGGCGAGGCCTGCAATCGGTGTTTCGCACGAGCCGTCGAGCGCGGCCAAGAATGCGCGCTCGGCATTCAGCCTGAGGCCTGTCTGCTGGCAATGGATCGCCGCTAACATCTCTGCCGCGCGCATGTCGTCGGCGCGCCGTTCAATTCCGATACACCCCTGCGCAACAGCGGGGAGCATCTCCTCCGGCTGGATCGCCTGGCGCGGCACAGCGTCTTGACCAAGCCGATTGAGCCCGGCCATGGCGAGGAAGGTTGCCTGAGCCACGCCGTCTTCGAGCTTTTTGAGCCGCGTCTGCACGTTGCCGCGAAACTCCACCACGTGCAGGTCAGGCCGGCGATGGAGCAGCTGCGCGCGGCGGCGCAGGCTAGACGTGCCCACAACCGCGCCCTCCTGCAACGAGGCGATCCCGTTGAGGCTCGGCGAGACGAACGCATCGCGCACATCTTCGCGGGGTAGATAGCAGTCGAGCAATAAACCAACCGGCTGCTCCACCGGCATATCCTTCATCGAGTGCACCGCGATATCGATACCCCCGTCGAGAAGGGCATCCTCGATCTCGCGGGTGAAAAGCCCTTTGCCGCCGATCTCTTTGAGCGGTCGATCAAGCACCCGGTCACCGGTGGTCTTGATCACGACGATCTCAAACGCGGCGTCGGGCAGGTCAAAAGCGCGCGCCAGTCGGTCTTTGGTCTCATGGGCTTGAGCGAGGGCCAGGGGCGAGCCTCTCGTGCCAATCTTGAGCGGCGCTTTCGGGTCAGGCATGGTCATGGGCCAAGGCTTAGCCAAAGGCTTTGGCGGGCGAAATCAAAAAGTTTGCACGCGCCTGAAACGGCTCTGAAAGTGTCTATTTTTCTTGACACTCTCCGGCGCGCACGGGACCAGTAGCGCCAAGGAGCCAGAATATGACTAAGACACTTTTGAAGGCTTTGGCGGGGGAAACCCAGGCGGTACCACCGGTATGGATGATGCGCCAAGCGGGCCGCTACTTGCCGGAATATCGCGCCACCCGCGCCCAGGCGGGGGATTTCCTGTCCCTGTGCTACAACTCCGAGCTAGCCGCCGAGGTGACGCTGCAGCCGATCCGCCGCTATGGCTTCGACGCGGCGATCCTCTTTGCCGACATCTTGTTGCTACCCCAGGCCTTGGGGGCTGAACTGTGGTTCGTAACTGGTGAGGGGCCACGGCTTTCGACGATCACGAGCGCGTCCGACATGGCGTCGTTGCGGCCGGTGGACGAGATCGATGAAACCCTGGCGCCGATCTACGAGACCTTGCGCATCTTGCGACGGGAATTGCCCAGCGAGACCACGCTTATCGGCTTTGCAGGCGCGCCTTGGACAGTTGCCACATACATGATCGCGGGGCGCGGCACCCCCGATCAAGCGCCCGCCCATGCGCTTCGGCGCGACGCGCCCGATGTGTTTGACGCGTTGATCGCCCGCCTGACCGAGGGGACGATCGCGTACCTGTCGCGACAGATCGAGGCGGGTGCCGAGGTGGTGAAGATCTTCGATAGCTGGGCCGGTTCGCTGCAGGGCGAGGCGTTCGAGCGGTACGCGCTCACCCCGGCGCGCGAAATCATCGCCGTCCTCAAGGCCAAGCATCCCGATGTGCCGATCATCGCGTTTCCCCGTGAAGCCGGTGACAAATATGCCGGATTTGCCGAGGCGAGCGGCGCTGATTGTGTCGCGCTCGACAGCAAGGTGGATACGGCGTGGGCGGTGGACCATGTCCAACGAGATGGCTGCGTGCAGGGCAACCTTAATCAAGCGCTGCTGGTCAGCGGCGGTGATGCGCTGGTGGCGGAGACCAAACGCATCGTTGCCGCGTTTTCAGGCGAGCCCCATATCTTCAATCTCGGCCACGGTATCACCCCCGATGCCGACCCGGATAATGTTACCCGGATGCTTGAGGCGATCCGCATCTAGCGCCGCTGTCACGCAAGTCCGATCGTCCGCGCCACTCAGCGGGGCCGCATCACGTTCAGCCGGTGCCCGGTTTTCTGCTCAAACGCATCGGGGAAGCCGCCCGGCTCACCCTGGATGTGAAACTCCAGTACGCCCGCATGGGTCAACGCAAAGGCCTGAAACGG
The DNA here is from genome assembly GCA_038750765.1 of Pseudomonadota bacterium. GTDB lineage: Bacteria > Pseudomonadota > Alphaproteobacteria > Rhodobacterales > Rhodobacteraceae > Psychromarinibacter. The sequence goes on from JBCDGW010000018.1 coordinate 32,024, forward strand.
CCCGTCGCAATAGCACTCAATCTGCCATTCGCACAGCATCGACACGTGAAACAGGGTTGTCAGCGCGCGGATGTCTTGAGCATCGGCGATGAGCACGGTGCCATCGGAAGGTAGGTAGGCCTTTCGCGCCAAGAGCTTCTCAAACACGGCCTCAATTAAAAAGCGGTCCAGTTCAGACCGCCAGATGCGCAACGTCCGCAACAGCACCGCGCAGGCCCCCGCCGAAACAGCGAACTCCGCGGTGCATTTGGCCAAGGCCATGGGGTTGGTTATGCCGCTACCGGGGTCGCAAAAGTAGACCGCATCGGCATCTATCGACACCTGCGTGCCAAGCGACGACCCTTCTGAGCCGTCTGTAGCGACAGGCCCGACCCCCAAGGCAGAACTTTCTTGCGCGTCCAACAGACGTACCATCGACGTATCCCCCAGCGCAGCGACAGCGCGGCAGGATGGAAAGCGATTTTGCCCGCGCAATCAATGCTTCGGTGCGGCGCCGGTGGTCTCAGGCCCGATCCGATCAGCCTAACGTTGCGTCAAGGCCACTTTGCAACCGGTGGCAAGCTCATCAACACAGCATTGGCGTCATGCCCGGTGGCAAGGCCAAACTTGGTACCGCGGTCGTAGACCAGATTGTACTCGGCATAGAGCCCGCGATGCACCAACTGCTTTTCGCGGTCAGCCTCGCTCCACGGGGTTTCGCGGCGCCTTTCGGTGACATCGAGGAAAGCCGGTAGAAACGCGCGGCCGACATCCTGGGTAAGCGCGAAATCCGCCTCCCAATCGCCGGTGTTGCGGTCATCGTAGAAAATGCCGCCGACACCGCGCGCGCGGCCCCGGTGAGAGACAAAGAAGTACTCGTCCGCCCATGCCTTGAACTCATCGTAAAGCGCAGGGCCGTGGGGGTCGCAGTACCGCTTGAGCGTATGGTGGAAGCGTGCGGTATCCTCCGCATACTCGATCGCTGGGTTGAGGTCCGAGCCGCCGCCGAACCACCAGGCATGGGGTGTCCAGAACATGCGCGTGTTCATGTGCACGGCCGGGGTATGGGGGTTTTGCATATGCGCCACCAGGCTGATCCCCGATGCCCAAAACCGCGGATCGTCGGCCATGCCGGGGACGCCGCGGGCAGCCATCGCTTTCTGCGCCGCCTCCCCGAGCGTTCCGTATACCGTAGAGACATTCACCCCCACTTTCTCGAACACGCGCCCCTCGCGCATCACGCTCATCAAGCCGCCGCCAGCATCGGCACCATCCTCGGCCTTGCGCGTTGTCTCGCTGACCTCAAAACGTCCAGGCGGCGACCCGGCGAAAGGACCAGTGTGTTGGCTATCCTCAAGTGCCTCGAACGCCGCGACGATCTCATCGCGTAGGCTTCGAAACCAGGCAGCCGCGCGGCTTTTACGCTCGGCGAATGGATCGGGTACAGTCATGAGAAACCTTTTGGGGAAACCTCAGCAACGCAGCGCGACCGTGCGTCGAACCCGGGGCGAGGTCAACCGTTGAGCCGCGTGCCCGGAAGCGGGGGGCCATCACAAATCGCGTGTCATTCGCAAAAGTTTGCGCAACTTTTGCGATAAAGTAGACCTTAATCTACAATCAGTGGGCTGCAGTTTTTACAGTGTCGATCAGTGACCGGCCGCCGTCGATGGTTAATATCTGCCCGGTCATGAAGCTGGAGCCGTCCGACGCAAGGTAATGAGCCGCCTCGGCCACCTCGCCGGCGCTGGCAATGCGGCTCAACGGCGTGTTGTCCAGAATCTCGTCACGGCAGTTCTCATTCTCTTTCAGCGTGTCTTTCAGGCTTGCGCTCATCACCGACCCAAACGCCACGGCATTCACCCTGATCCGGTGCGGCGCCAACGCAACGGCCATGGCGCGGGTCATCTGGTCAAGCGCTGCAGCGCTGATGGAGTACGCCAAAAGGTCTGGGTGGGCGCGCTGCGCTGCGATCGACGATAGATTAACGATGGAGCCAGCGGGGGCTTTGTCCTCGTCGTCCTCGGCCTGTTTGATCATGCGCTTGGCCACGAGCTGCGTAAGCCGCAAGCTGGTCATGAGGTTCTGCTGCAGAAGCATCTCGACCGCGTCTTCGCTGGGATCGAGCGGATCTGAGACAGTCACTTGGCGCGACGCATTCACGAGAATGTCCACGGTGTCGAAGGCGTCAACGGTGGCGGAGAGCAAGTTCGCAATCGTCAGTTTCTCGCGCAGATCCCCGGCAAAGTATCGAGCACGGCTATCCTCGCGCGCCACCTCATCGCCGATCTCGCGCAGCAATCCTTCTTCGTCCATGTCGGCAAAGACAACATTGGCATCGAGATCGAGGAAATGGCGCGCGATGGCCAGCCCGACACCGTTAGCGGCGCCGGTCACAATGGCCGTTTTGCCTGCAATGGAAAATGACATGAAAGGGGTCCTTGGCTAGCGGCCGGGGCGGGCCATGGCAAGCGGGGCGGCAGCAGGTTTGCTTGCCGCGAGTATCTTAAAGCGGGCCGTGCCGCCGATCTCATGAACCTCGCGGAAGTGGGCGCGAGCCTCCATTTCGTAAGGCAAATGGCGGTTGGCGACAAGCCAAAGCCGCCCGCTTGGTTTCAGCATTGCCGCCGCCGCACGGATGAAGCTGCGGCCCAGTTCCGGCTCGGCCGCGCGGGTTTGATGAAAGGGAGGGTTGGTGATGACCGCGTCAAGGCGCTCGGGCGGCTCAAAGCTCAGCGCATCGGCCCAGTGAAACACAGCGCGCCCATCGGTGACGTTATGCCGGGCGCATGCCAAGGCCGCGTGCTCGGCCTCCACCAAATGCAGCGAGTCGACGCCGGGGCGGGTGAGCGCCTGGGCTGCAAGATAGCCCCAACCTGCCCCGAGGTCAGCGATAACGGGCGGCAGCTTGGCCGGAAGGGCGTCGGCGAGCGCCGCGGAGGCGTCATCCACATGGTCCGCCGAAAAGACACCCGGCGCGGTGCGATAGCCCTGCGTGGCGTGTGTATCGGCTGTCCAATCGTCGAACGCGCCTGCATGGATGACAAACGTCTTGCCATGTGCCTTTGACACAGCGGCGCTCACCTCGCCGCGTTTCCGGCACGCTTTGTAAAGGCTCTCAACCCCGTCTTGCTTCAGCCCGTCCACGATCACAGGGCCGCCGCCAGTGACCCGGATAGCGTCGGCGATGAGCGCCTGCGCCAGTGCTTTTGCCCGCGGCACATAGACAAGCGCAGATTGATAGTGCTCGCTGGGCGCCACATCGACAGCGTAACCGCGGGCAAGCCAGGCGTCGCTGGCAGGCTTGAACCCGTGGATCACGTGAACATCCGCGCTGTCGAGCGGTGTGAGGTCTGCCTCGGCAGGGGGCCGAAAGACAGCAATCCTCCCCGTAGGAGCCGTTATCAGCCCGTCAGCCAGGGCTGTCGCTAACCGCGATGTCACAGGGAAGCCGCTATTCTTTTTCCATGGTGCATTGCAGCGGGTGCTGATGCCGGCGGGCAAAATCCATCACTTGGCCCACTTTCGTCTCAGCAATCTCGAAGCTGAAAACGCCGACAACCGCGACGCCCTTCTTGTGCACCGTGAGCATCAGCTCAAACGCTTGCGCATGGCTCATGCCAAAGAACCGCTCCAGCACATGAACGACGAACTCCATCGGTGTGAAATCGTCGTTCAGCAGCAGCACCTTATAAAGCGGCGGTCGCTTCGTCTTCGCGCGGGTTTCCAACACGACGCCGGTATCGCCATCCTGGTCGTCGGGCTTGTTGGACATGATTGGTGAGGTGCGCGGCAAAGCGGTGGGACTCCAGTCGAAGACTGTTTTAGCGTTGAAGCGAGTATATAAGGCCAGCGCGAAACGTGAAAAGGGCGTTGGGTACCCAAACCATTAGAATCTCCGGGAACGTGAAGCAATGGTCAAATCGGTGACAACGATCGCCTTCGACGCGGACGATACGCTTTGGCACAACGAGGCGGTGTTTCGGATGACGCAGGCCCGGTTTGCTGCGCTGCTGTCAGATTTCGCTGATGCCGAGACGCTAGACGCGCGGCTTTTGGCAGCTGAGCGGCGCAATCTGGGGCATTACGGTTTCGGCGTGAAGGGCTTCGTGCTTTCGATGATCGAAACCGCGATTGAGGTAACCGACGCGCGGGTCCATGCCAGCGTGATCGCCGAGTTGATTGCAGCGGGCCAAGACATGCTGCGTCATCCCATTGAGCTTCTCCCCCATGTCGAGCGCGCCGTTGCTGCTGCGTCGGAGAGCTTCCGGGTGATCTTGATCACCAAGGGCGACCTCTTGGATCAAGAGCGCAAGCTGGCGCAATCGGGTCTCGGTGACATGTTCGACGCGGTTGAGATCGTCTCGGAGAAGACAGAGCGCGTCTACACCGATATCTTTGCGTCTCATGGCGACGGTGCGGCGCGCGGCGCGATGGTGGGTAACTCGATGCGCTCGGACGTTTTACCGATGATTGCCGCGGGTGGGCTCGGCATCTTCGTGCCCCATGATTTGGCGTGGGATATCGAAGCGGCAGCGGCGCCGATCAGTAACGCACGATTCCACGAGATAGCGGATCTGGGCGGACTTCCGCAGCTTTTGTCCAAGTTGCGCGAAGCCCGTTAAGCCCGCCACATTGTTGCCTTATTGCAGTATGTTGCGGGCCGGGCATAGAAAGCCGCAAGACTTTGATTCAAGCCGTTGAAAAACACCGGTTTGGGCGGGTGATTAACTATTTTCCCAAAAGGCAGCTTATGTTAGCTTTGTGCAAATTTGATCGGGCGTGAGATCCGACAAAGAGGCAGAACAGGACAGACGGCATGGAACGTCGCGCGCGACTGGCCCGCTTTTGGGCCGCTACTTTCCTTTGCATATTGCTTTTTGCCCCCGGCGCCCGAGCAGCTGATTATGCGGCGATGGTGATCGATGCGCGTAGCGGCGAGGTGCTTCATGCGCGCAATGCCGATACCAGGCTGCATCCGGCGTCGCTCACAAAGATGATGACGCTCTATATCGCGTTTCAAGCGGTTGAGAACGGCGAGCTTTCGATGGACACCGTCGTCACCGTCTCCAAGAAGGCCGCAGCAGAGCCGCCATCGAAACTGGGCCTCTATCCGGGACAAAAGATCAAGCTGCGGTACCTGGTGCGGGCGGCGGCGATCAAATCAGCCAATGACGCGGCCACAGCGATCGGCGAAGCGATTGAGGGCTCAGAGGCCGCGTTTGCAAGGCGCATGAATCGCACCGCGAAAGCCCTGGGCATGACGCGCACCACGTTCAAGAACGCCCATGGCCTGACCGAGAGCGGGCATCTGTCGACCGCGCGGGACATGACGCTGATGGGCCGCCATCTGTTTTACGATTTTCCGGCCTACTACAACATGTTCAAGCGTAAATCGACCGATGCGGGCGTTGCCAATGTGGCGAACACGAACCGCCGCTTTCTCGGCGCCTATCGCGGCGCAGACGGCATCAAGACCGGCTACACTCGTGCGGCTGGGTTCAACCTAGTGGCGTCAGCTGAACGGGGCCAAGAGCGCATTATCGCGACGATGTTTGGCGGCCGTTCGACGACGCAACGCAATGCCCGGGTGGCGGAACTGCTGGATATGGGGTTTGAGCGGGCGCCCACACGTGTGGCTGAAATCCCGCCGATCAAACCGCGCGCGCTGCCCGGCGACGGCACCAGCGTGGGCAAGATCGTGAACGCCGTGCGCGCGCCCGAGCGCAGTCTGTTCCCCGCACCGCGCCCGGTGGAAACGCCGGACGACAGGCTGTTGCTGGCGATGGCTGAGACGATTGAGGCGACGATCGCGACGGTTGCGCCTCCTGAACTGCCGGAGGGCGAGGAAGTTGCGTCGCTTGATACGGTGCCTTCGGTCACCCGCTTGCTGCCCCGACCCCGGCCTGATTTCCTTACTGCCCCGCCAGAACAGGATGTCGAAGAGGAGCGCGTCGTCGTTGAGCGGTTATCGACAAGCGGCGGGCGCCATTGGGGTATCAGCGTGGGCCGCTACACCTCGCGGCACCAGGCAGAGCGCGTGCTGCTGCAAACCGCCTTGACCGAACTGGGCACGCTGGGCGAGGCCCTGCGTAAAGTGCGCCAGCACAACGAGGGCTTTGACGCTAATTTCGTTGGTCTGTCGGCAGAAGCGGCCGAATTAGCCTGCAGGCGCCTGACGGCCCGCAACATTGCCTGCACCACGCTCGAGCCAGCCTCGTAGCGGTGCTACGCGGGCTCAGGCTGTAGATCGAACGCCGCCGCCATCAGTTCGCGGGTGTAATCGCTCTTGGGCTGCTCGAAGATGTCCGCCGCGTCACCTGCCTCCATCACATCGCCCTGCCGCATCACGATGACCTTGTGAGACAGCGCACGCACGACCTTGAGGTCATGGCTGATAAACAGGTAGGCGAGCCCGTATTTCTGTTGCAAGCGCCGCAAGAGATCGACGATTTGAACCTGTACCGTCATGTCGAGCGCGGATGTAGGCTCATCGAGCACCACGAGCTTGGGCCGTAACACCATCGCCCGCGCGATCGCGATGCGCTGACGCTGACCGCCTGAAAACTCATGCGGGTATCGGTCCATCATCGCGGGGTCGAGACCCACCTCAGACATCATCTCAGCGACGACCTGGCGCGCGGGGCGGCCATCCTCCACCCCGTGGATCGACAGCCCCTCTGCGATGATCTGTTCAACGGTCATGCGCGGGCTGAGTGAGCCGAACGGGTCTTGGAACACGATCTGCATGTCAGAGCGGAGCGCGCGGATACGGCGCTTCTCCGCACCGCCCGAGGCATAGCGGATCATCCCAATGAGCGAGCCGTCACGCCCGTTTGGGTGCCCGTCTTCGCTGGCGAATGCGCTCCCGGCGCCATGCGGATTGGCGCTGATGTCCTGGCCGAGCACCACGATCCGGCCTTCGGAGGTAATCAGCCGCATGATCGCCAGCGCGAGCGTTGTCTTACCCGAGCCGCTCTCGCCGACAATGCCCAGCGTCTCACCCGCGCGCACCGTGAGCGAGGCGTCGTTTACCGCCTTCACATAGCCCACCACGCGCCGCAGCAGACCGCGTTGAATGGGGAACCAGATCCGCAGATGTTTTGTCTCGGCAATCGTCTCCGCCCCGCTTGGTACCGGATCGGGGGTGCCGGTGGCCTCAGCGCTCAACAGCATGCGCGTATACGGGTGCCGGGGGTTGCCGAAGATCTCCTGGGTCTTGCTCTGTTCGACGATTTCGCCGTCTTTCATCACGCAGACACGATCGGCGATCCGGCGAACGATGCCGAGATCATGGGTGATGAACAGCAGCGACATCCCCTCGGATCGTTTGAGGTCGGCCAACAGATCGAGGATCTGCGCTTGGATGGTGACATCGAGCGCGGTGGTGGGCTCATCCGCGATGAGGAGTTCGGGCTCATTGGCGAGGGCCATGGCGATCATCACCCGCTGGCGCTGCCCGCCCGAGAGCTGATGCGGGTAATCGCCAAGCCGGTTTTCCGGGTCGCGGATGCCCACTTTGGTGAGCAGCTCAAGGATGCGCTGGCGCACTGCGCCGCCGCTCAGGCCCTGATGCAGCTCAATCGACTCGCGCAATTGCTTCTCCAGGGTATGTAGCGGGTTGAGCGAGGTCATCGGCTCTTGAAAGATGAAGCTGATGTCGTTGCCGCGCACCCGCATCAGCTCGTCTTCGCTGGCGCCGACCATCTCGGCCCCATTATAGGTGATCGAGCCCGTTACCCCGGCGCTTTCAGGCAGAAGCGACACGGTGGACAAGGCGGTGACGGATTTGCCAGAGCCGGATTCGCCCACAAGCGCCACTGTCTCGCCGCGCCCGACATCGAAGCTTACCCCTTTGAC
>JBCDGW010000019.1:0-38381 GCA_038750765.1 Pseudomonadota bacterium
CTCGCTCAGCGTGGTGGCCAGCGTGATCGGGCAATCCTTGCGCGCCGCCGCGATCAACTCACCAAAGGGCTGATCGCCATATTGCGCGAGATTGTTGTAGATCGGGTTTTCCCAGATGATGAAGCGCGGGCGATTTTCCTGAAACTCGCTCGACGTGAGATACGAGGTCATCGCGCCAAACTGGTTGCCGCCGGTGATGGCGTAATTGATCACTTCCAGCTCGGTGTACTGCGCGATGAAGCCGGGGAAGTTATTGATCGGACTGTCAGAAAAGGACGTGCCGATAAGCGCCACTGGGATCGCGGCGGTATCAGCACCGAAGATATCGAGCCCACCGCCCTGATCTTCGCCAGTATCATCGGCACTATCATCAGCGGTGCCGAAGATGTCGGTGACGCTGGCGAGTTGCGTGTCGAAGGTCATGGTCTTGGCTTCGGGCAGCGTCTCAAGGCAGTGCTTCTGCAAGATCCGCCGCATCCCGGAGAAGGCAGTTTCGACACCCGTCTCGACAGTGGCGTGCTCGGTCTTGTCCAACTCGGCATAGCCGGGCAGCGCGCGCAACACTTCGGCGATGGCTTTGGCGGCTTCGGCAGCCCCATGCGCTGTCCAGTGAAAGTCGGCCTTAAAGAAGGGCAACGTACCGTCAGGCGTCTGCTGCATCGCCTCGCGCACATCGACCGTCACCACCCCGGCGGCGTTGAGCCGATTGAGAATATCGGCATGGACCCACGTCGCGACATCAAGATCGAACCCATAAAGCCACGCATTCTCGGGCAGGTGCTCGGGCATGGTCACGCTTTTGGTGGGGATCGGCACGTAGATCAACGTCGTCCCCTGTTCCGCAAGCGCGTTGGCAAACGCCGCCATCTGCGCCACGACATTGTCCGAGAACGGATGGTTCATGCGCAAATCGGCATTGATGCGGAAGAATACGCCGTCCTTGCCCTCAATCGACGGAAGGTCGCGGTCGGTCTCTAGCCCTTGGCAGCCAAATTGCGACGGATTGCCTTGCGCCTCAATCGGGCCCGCGAGCACAGAAGACAGCGCGACGATGGCCGCGCCAGCAAAGATCGGGTTCATTGTAGGGCTACCTCGAAATCCATGAACGTGAAGCGGGGCGCCTTGATTAACGCCACCTCCACTTGCGACAGAAGGTTTGTTGCGGTGAGGGCCGTCGACAACGTTTCGGCGTCTTTGGCGATCATCAGGAAGTCGCGGGCGCGCTGTAACTCGCCGCGCGTTGGCCGCTCAGCCTGCAAGATCGCCGTCGCCATCTGCAATGCGACCGGCGCGCTCGATGACGGACCGGCCGCGCTGACCAGCATATCCACATGCTCTTCTAGCGGGCCGAACGGCGCACCCGTCAGGTGATAGCGCAGCGCAGCTGTCACAGCCTGGCTGTTGCCTGCCTGGGCATAGGTGAGCAGCATATCGAGCAGCACCTGGAGGCGCGCGGGCGAGGCGGTCTCGGGGTCGATCAGATCAATCGCTTTGATCATGCCGCCCATCGCGCCGCCGCGCCCTGTCCCTGCGGCAATGCTGAAGTAGAGCGCCGCATCAGCCGCCAGCGCGGGGTTGTCCTGGCTCATCAGGAATTCAGCCAAGCGATAGGCAGCGAAGCCGTCGCGGCGATCGGCCAGCGCCCGCAGATGGGTGAACGAGATCGGCCCGCCCTGCGCCAAGGCAGTCCGCGCTCGTTGCAGCGTCTCATCTTCCAATTGTCGGGGCGACGTGATGCCGGGCACCACTTGGATGGACAGCCGACGCGTGGAAGGATCGCCAGTGTTGCGGCCCCCGTTGGCGTCAACCACCTGCGCCGCGGCCGGCACCACGCATAAGCAACATGCGGCGACGAGCAGTGTCCGAGCCAAATCTCGGCATCCGCGCATCCGCGAGCCCCGCATCAGTGCGCGGTCGTCGGATGATTGATTTTGGATAGCGTCACGCATTGTCGGCCTCCGAATTGGTTTTAGGATCGTCCATCAGTTTGGGATCGCTCAGGTAGCGGACCGGAAACTCCCAGATCACCGCTGGCGGCGGCGCGGCCCGGTCGATATCGGCGAGAAAGGCGCGCATCGGCGCCACAGGGCCAAACCCCTCCTCGGCGTAGTTCAGTACGTCATGGGCAAGCGCGAGCTTGAGCGCCTCGACAAAGCTGAAATTAGGGTTGGCGGAGTAGCTGGTGCCCACAAGTGCCAGGGGCACCGGCCCCGACGTGCCGAAGATATCGAGCGCCGCGTCAGCTTCAGGTGCGGCAGCCACTAGCGCGAGATAGGGGGTCGCCTGCTCGGGCGCCAACCCCACCAGCGGTGCGAGTGTGTCGGAGGTGACAAAGGTTACCAGATCGCCCTGAAAGCGAACCGGGTCTTGGTCGATGCGCTCAAACGCGGTCTCACCGGGAGGGATCGTGCCCGCCTCTGCCAGCGCGGATGCCACCTCAGCAGCACCGCCGGGCGTCCAATGGGTATCGGTGCGGAAAAACCGCGCCTGGGCGCCCGCCAAAACCGGGCGCGTGTCGAGATGAGGGATGCCCGCGTTGTCGAGCGCGCCGAGAAACGCGGCGTAGTCGCCTGCAACGCGCGCTGATTGTGTCGCGCCGGGCCCGTGTTCGCTCGCGATATCTAGCTTGGCGGGAAGCGGCACGACGATTAGCGTGCTGCCCATGGCGTCCAACTCCGCCTGCGCTGAGGCGATCCAGGCCACCGTATCATCCAGCCGGGTTGGCTTAAGCGGGCGAAACTCCTCATCGGTAAAGAGCCAACCGCGCTGACCGACGACCACCCCATCACGTCCTTCCCGCAGCAATGCGTAACGCAAGGCACCGATCAGCCCGACGGAGGGGTCGCGATGCGGCAGGTTCGCGCGATAGAGCGTGTCGATCTCGGCGGTGACCTCGCCGGAGAGAAACCCGGCCAGTTCTGGACCCTCCACATCCGAGGTGAAAAGCTGCAGGTTCGCAAAGGCGGCATAGCCGAAGAAAGCCAGCGGCGCCAAAGCTTTGAGGGCAAGTTGTGGGGTCATCGTCGCAGCCTTCAGAATTGGAAATAGAGGAACGGCGAGAAGCTTTGCTCGGCGAGCTTCATCACGGTGAGGGTCGCGATCATCAGCACCGCGGCGGTGGTGACCACCTGCATCGGCAGGCTAAGCGGCGCGGGCCCTTCGACCGGTTGCAGCGCACCGCCGTCGCGAGCGTAGAAGCGCCAGAGATGCGGCTCGAGAAACACAACGATTGCCGCGACAAGCGCCAGCCCGACGCTCTCGCGGGTCACCTCCAGCCACAGGAGCGGGTCGCCGATCAGACCGTTGAAGCCCAGCATGCCCTGATAAATCGCAAAGCCGTCCGACACGGTCTCAGCGCGGAACATCACCCAGCCGATCAGCACCAGTAACAGCGTGAGCGGGAGGGCGAACCAATGGGCCGAGGCGCGTTTGTCCCAGCCGAGGAAGCGCTCGGTCGCCAGCAGCCCGCCATGCCAGATGCCCCACAGCACAAAGGTCCAGTTTGCCCCATGCCAGAGCCCACCCAGCACCATCACCGCCATCAGGTTGAAATATGTCCGCCGCGGACCAAGACGGTTGCCGCCGAGGGAGATGTAGAGGTAGTCGCGCAGCCAATTGGACAGCGAGATATGCCAGCGCCGCCAAAACTCGGTGATCGACCGGCTGATATAGGGAAACCGGAAGTTCTCCAGAAACCGGAAGCCCATCATCTTGCCGAGCCCGATCGCCATGTCGGAATAGCCCGAGAAGTCGAAGTAAAGCTGCAGCATGTACGCCATCGCGCCGGCCCAAGCGAGCGCGAGACCCACATCGCCCGAACCGAAGGCCAGATCGGCAAGCGGCGCCACTGCGTCAGCGAGGATTACCTTTTTGGCCAGACCGATCAGGAACCGCGTAAGCCCGTCGCAGAACAAATCGAGCGAATGGTCGCGCGCTTTGAACTGATCTTCCAAGTCCTTATAGCGCAGGATCGGCCCGGCAATAAGCTGCGGAAATAGCGCGATAAAAGCAGCGAAGTCGATAAATCGTGCATCGGCCTTGGCATCGCCGCGATGCACATCGATCAGGTAGCTCAGCGCTTGGAAGACGTAGAACGAGATGCCAATCGGCAGGATCAGCCGCCAATGGATGCCAAGCCCGGCAGCGTCCGTTCCGAGAAGCGCGGCGAAGCTGTCGAGAAAGAAGTTGAGGTATTTGAACACCCCCAGCACCCCCAGGCACCCCGCAACGCCGACGCCGAGCCACCAGCGCCCGGCTTTGGTGCCGCGATGTTTGGAAACCTGTTGGCCAACGATGTAGGCAAAGGCCGTCGTCAGGAATAAAAGCCCGAGGAAATCGACCCGCCACCAGGCGTAGAAGATGTAAGAGCCCGCCAGGATCGCATAGGAGCGCTGCCGCACTGGCGTAATGTAGTAGACGGCCAGAAACAGCGGCAGGAACAAGAACAAGAAGGACTCCGATGAAAAGACCAACCCCTAGCCCTCCCGCTCGCAAGTGACAGGTGGCAGCGCGCTGCCCGGACGGTCGCCTGCATCTAGCGTCAGCGCTGTTGTCCCGGTGAGATCTTTGAGGATGGCGGGTGACGCGATGGTCAAATCACCGTCGAAAAAGCGTGGAAACTGCTCGGTAAAGTCATTGCCGATGAGCAAAAGCTTCGCGCCGGAGGCGGCAGAGAGCCCGGCGAGATTGCCTGCGAAGATGTTCCCCGCGATCCGCGTGGGCACGCCACCCGGCTGATCGGCAAGAAAGATCGCCGCGGATGTGTTGGTGTAAAACGCGTTGCCCGTAACCGTGGCGCCCTGCACCGCGCGCAAGCTTACCCCCTTGCCGCGGTTGTGCAAAAACGTGTTCCCCGCCACGTCGGCGCAATCCGCGCGGTGCATTGTCAACGCGTTACCCCGCGTGCCCCAAATCAGGTTATCGACGACACGCGCCTCGTGGCTCAGCGTCTCGATATGGATGGCGGTGGAACGCGCTTTGAACAGGCGGTTGCCCATGATGAGGCTGGCCTTGGCGCGGTTGGTCAGGCGGATCGCGTTGCGCCCTGCATCGAGGATCAGGTTGTCCTGCAAAGTGACGCGGCTTGTCGCGCGCAGTTCCACGCCATGGCGGCGGGGCGCGGCGATGATGTTGCCTACCAAACGGGCCTCTTCGCTGCCGCGGAAGGTAACGCCGCCGATATCCTCGATCAGGCTATCCACAATAAGCGACGGCGCATCAGAGGGATAGAGGCCGCCCTTCACGAAGGCGAGCCCGGAGAACGCGGGCGACAGTCCAAAGCCCAGCCCGCGCAAATGGGCGCCCCGGATCAGCGCGAAACCCGCGCCCGACGTCACGATGAACGGGGCAAACTCAGGCGCGCCCGTATTCGCGGCACCCGCACTTTCAATCGTGCCGCCCTCGATCAACAAGGCGCCAAAGTTCGCCAAGAAGGCGCCGTCCGGTCGGCTCAGACGCAGCACATCGCCTGCACGCATCTCCAACCGCGCTCCGGGCCATATAACGATCGGCTGGGTAAATCCGTGCGGCCCCACCGCATCGGGGTACGCCGCGCGCACGGCCTCCAGCGAGAGCGCGCCGTTTTTGATCACCAGCGCCTGTGCCGACACGCTGGGTTGCGCGCGCAGAACCGAAAGCTGGCCATTCGCACCGGCGGAGCGGGCCAATTGCGCCAGAACAATGCGGATATCCATCTCGGAAACCGCGCCGCTGGGCATATCGGGCTGCACCGGCCAGTCGATCGCGCTGGGGGTGATGACAGCGCGCGGATTGGCGAGGGCAGACGCGTAGACACGCTCCACTTCCGCCAACAGCGCGCGATAGTCCTCAAGCGGCGTCGCATTGCTGGCGCGCGCAGCAATCATCGCCAGGGCAAACGCCACCAGCGCCGCAGCCAGACGCCACGGTTTATGCATAGCGCGCATCCTGCATTGCCGCGGCGGCAAAGGTGGTCAAGAGCAGGGCTTCGGCAGTGTCAGACCCGGAATTCGTCAGCTCGGCGCGGCGATCTGGATCGAGCGGCAAGTGATCGCCCGGCGCTACCTCGCGGCGCAGCACCCCGTCAAACAGGTCGATCACCCCGCGCACCGTGATGATCTGACGGCCGGGGATGGGCTGCACGTTGATCGACGCCCCGGGATCGAGCCGCAAAACCGACATGTCGTAATCGCCAGTGCCTGCAATCTGCTGGCTTTCGCCCCATTCATGCGCGCGGGTCAGGTGTCGCGTCGCCTCGTGCCGTTCATCCTGGCGCAGCGCGTCGACCACCTTTTTCACGTTCTGGCACCGTCCGCGCGCCGTGACGAGCAACGCATCGGCGGTGTCGACCACAATCACATCCGACAAACCCACGACAGCGACCAAACGTTGATCGGATTTGACCAGTGCGTTCTCGGTATCGACCGAGATCACATCGCCCTGCAACACATTGCCCGCACCGTCTTTTTGCCCGATCGCGTAGACGCTGCTCCAACAGCCGACATCGCTCCACGCGACATCGATAGGCGCCAGCGTCACCCGGTCGGACCGCTCAAAAACGATGCGCTCGGTCGGTTCGGCTGTGGCATTGGCGAAAGCCTCGGCATTCAGGATCGCGCCCAGCGTGCCATACTCTGCCCGCTCGCCTGCTGCGGCCACCGCATCGAAGGTGCGCCGATCAAAGCGCGCCATCTCACGCATGATCGTCTCGCCCGTGAACAGCGAAATGCCCGAGGCCCAGTAAGCCGCCCCCGTTTCAATAAGCGCGATGGCTTTTTCCAAAGGCGGCTTTTCGACGAACTCGCCCACGCTAAAGAGACCGGGATGGCCGCCAACTGGGCCGCCATCGGTGATGTAGCCATAGCCCGTCTCTGCATAGGCTGGCTTGATGCCGAAGAGCACGATCTGACCGGCCACCGCCGCCGACTTCATCGCTTGGATCGGCGTGTTGAGATCGCCGCTGATCACATGATCCGAAGGCAGCACAAGCAGCGGCGCGCGCGGCGTGGTTTTGGCGATGGCCATCGCCGCGGCCAGCACCGCAGGCCCGGTATTGCGCGCCACTGGTTCCGAGATAATCTCGGCCCGGCATTGCAGCGCATCCAATTGACGCTTGACCAATGCCGCATGCTCGCGCGCGGTGACAACGACCGGTTCGCCGTAACCCTGGCCGCGATGGCGCTGGATGGTGGCTTGGAAGTAGCTAAGCGAACCGGGCCCCGCGACCGGCTGAAACTGTTTCGGGCTTTGGCTTCGCGATTGCGGCCACAGGCG
The DNA here is from genome assembly GCA_038750765.1 of Pseudomonadota bacterium. Taxonomy (GTDB): domain Bacteria; phylum Pseudomonadota; class Alphaproteobacteria; order Rhodobacterales; family Rhodobacteraceae; genus Psychromarinibacter. The sequence goes on from JBCDGW010000019.1 coordinate 7,252, forward strand.
GCTGCCAACGCCACCGCAAAGGATGATCGGGCGAATATCGGTCATGGTGGTTACGTCCTTCCCTGCCGGAGCGGTCGGCATTTGTCGGTTATCCTTGTCCGCCGAACCACGTCGGCAGGATTTGACGCCTGAAGCGCAGGCGTGCGGTGTCACCTGGCGCAAGTTGCTCGGCATGTTCGGGATCGATGGTAACGTGCGCGACGACCATGCCATCGGCCTCGGCCTCGCCATCGGTGAATGTCAGGGTTACCGGGACGCGGGCGCCGCTGGATAATTCCAACTCGGCGATATCGCCAGCAAACGCCCGCGCGACCCCTTCGAAGGTGACCTGCGCCTGCGCGTCGAGCGTCGGATCAGCGCCGATCAGTTTGACGAGCGGCGATCCCGGAAGCACAGTACCGCCCTCAAAGAAGCCCTCAAAAACCTGGACATCGCAGTCGCATGGCATCTTGACCGAGAGGAAGTCGCCCGAATTGGCCGCGATGGAATAGAGCACCTCGCCCTCGGGCGCCTCGGCATTGACATAGGTGATCTGGCCGGGCGCTGTGGCGCGCAAGGTCTCGCCCGCCAGGGTCAGGGTGACCGGGTGCGGCTCATAGGCGAAAACGACGCGGTCGTAGATGACGGTGGTGGCCAAGGCGATCAGGCCGATGCTCACCGCCGCGAGCGCGCCCTGGCGCATCAATTTGCCTAGCTTTTGGCCAAGCGTGGGCGGTACCTCGGGCGTTGCGGGCTTGACCTGGGTCGGCCCGTTATACCCCAGCATCCGCCCGATCGAGATCACGTCACCAGCGATGTAGCTGTTGAGCAGATAGCGCAGCGGCGCGAGATGCGGCCCGGTAGGATCAGTGAAGCGGAGGCGGTATTGCGCGCTTTCCTGACCGCCCAGCTTCTCGATGTTGGCCTCGATGAACAGACTGACCGAGTAGCCTTCGAAGTCGAAGCGGAACGACACGGGGTGTGAGCGCCGCTCGATGCCCGATGGCAGCAGGCCCGAGACAATCGCCTGCGTCACCGACAGGCTGCCCCCCTCCATCCGACGCTCGCCGATACGCACGGTGAATGGCAAATGCAGTTGTGGGTGCTCGTTGTCGTGCTGCGCATCGGGATGCACCGGCGGGTCGCCGGACGCATCGGTTAGAAAGGCAGGGGGTTGCTCGTGGTCGCTCATTATTTGGATCCTTTGGGTCGATCAGATCACGCCGGTGAGAAAGAACACGCCCATGGTCAGCCAACCGAGGGCGAGGATGTGCAGGTAGAGAGAGCCGAATGCGCCGAGCCGGTCAGCCAGTCGCATCTGCATATTGCTGCCGGTTTCCGGCGGCGCTTGGCGCGTCCATTTCTGCCGGTCGAGCCGGAACAAGACGTAGCTTTTCACAGCCGCGCCAAAGAGTTGGCCGAAATAGAGCAGGAACGGGTAATGCACCGGCACGAACCGACCGCGGAAGGTGCAGATCGCCATGCAAAAGATGTACCGGGTCAGCAGGACCCAGGCGGCATAGGCCGACAACAGCAGGGGTTCGACGAAGATCGCCGCGATCAGCACCGAGATCGGCCCGGCCAGCGTCGTCCAAATCGAGAGCCGTTGATCGAGGATCGACCACCAGGTGAACCGCCCGATCTTGCGCGGCGACAGATCGAGCGCGCGGCCGTTCGTCCGCAGCATATTGCCGAACCAGCGCACCATCAGCGCAGTGGCCGAGCCTAGGAACGTCGGCCGCGGCTGCGTCTCCATCGAGGAGGAGCGCACATCGGGCAAATAGGCCAATTGCCACCCGTGCTTGATCAGCCAGAACCAAGTGGATTTGTCATCACCGGTGAGGAAATTCACCCGGCCTAGGCGCCAGTGGTCGATATAGTCGTGCTGCACTTGCGAGATGAAGTCAGGCTCGGTGGCCAGATCGGCGCGGAAAACCGACATCCGACCGGTCAGCGTCAGCACCCGATTGGACAGGCCCATCGAACACATCATCACCTGACGCTGATCAAAACGCAGATTGAACCACTCACGAAAGATGCCCGGTTTGGGGATCGACACGGTCTCATCGGTGGTGAGCGCGCCGATCTTGGGGTTGGTGAAGAAGGGCGCTGATTGTGCGATCAGGTCTTCAGGCACACAGCTGTCGCCGTCGACGAACACCACCACATCGCGGCAGGTGGGGTGTTGGCGCGCGATCAGGTGGAGCGAGCGGGCCAGCGCATCGCGTTTGCCGGTGGCGGGGATACGGTCGATGATCAGGCGGACGCCCGACATATCCTGCTGCATCGCCGCGAAAATATGCCGGATCAGCCGCTCATCGGCGCCATCGACGACAGAGGCCACAACGGTGGCACCGCCTTGCGAGGCTGCTGCGGCGGCAAAAATTGACCGGTAGACCGAAATCGATGTGCTGGCCTCGATCTTGTAGGTGGTGGTGAGAAAGTAAGCGTGCGCGCGATGCGGCAGATCGGCATAGGCTGCCATCGCCTCGGCTTTGCGGCGCGGATAGGCCCAGCGGCGGAAGATCACCGCGCGGCAAAAGTTGAGCGCCGCCCATGAGTAGCGCCACGCGCCGATGATACCCACCACCATCACCGCTTCTTTGGCCTGACCGAGAAGCTGGGGCGGCACCATCGATGCGAGCAGCACCACGACCGAGAGATATGCCAGATGAGACAGCATCGGCTTACCAGCAGATGCCCTCGTACCCGCCCGATGAGACCCGCGACCGGTTGAGCCGGGTAAGATCGACCATCGGCTTGGTATCAGCCGCTGCATCGAGCATGGCGGCGGTGTCTTGGTAGAGATTGCCAACGACAATCGCGTCGGAGCGATCGATAAGCTGGTCGAGCGCCGGGATCAGCCGCGCCTCCAAGTCGGGCACAACATCATTGCCGCGCCCGGCGGTGCTATTAGCGTTGGCGTAGGCTTGCGAAACGAAGGGGTCGTAGATTTCCACCGCAACGCCATTGCGGATCAGGCGCGAGGCAAGCTCCGCCAGGGGGCTTTCGCGCAGATCATCGGTGCCAGGTTTAAAGCTGATCCCGACAAAGCCCACCTTTTTGGCATCCGCATCGCTGACCATCTTCTCGGCCTTGGCGATTTGGGCGTCGTTGGCGCGGGTCACCGCATCAAGCAGCGGCGAGGCGACGCCTTTGGTCCGGGCAAGGTGCCGGAGCGCGCGCACATCCTTGGGCAGGCACGAGCCGCCGAAGGCAAAGCCCGGGCGCATGAAGTTAGGTGAGATATTGACCTTGGTGTCCGAACACAGGATTTCCATCACCTGTTGCCCGTCAAGCCCGCAGGATTTGGCGATGTTCCCGATCTCATTGGCGTAGCTGACCTTGACCGCGCGCCAGGTGTTGGAGGTGTATTTGACCATCTCAGCGGTGCGCAGGTCGGTTTGGTGGATGTGGCACGGCAGATGCGCGTTGATCTCGCGCAGTGCCTCGCCCGTCGCCGCGTCGAGCGACCCGATCACGATCAGGCCAGGGTCGTCATAATCAGCGATAGCCGTGCTTTCGCGCAGAAACTCAGGATAATAGCCAACGCCAAAGTCGCGCCCTGCCTGCTTGCCGGAATGGGCCTCTAGGATCGGGATGCAGGTTGTCTCGGTGGTGCCTGGCACTGTGGTTGAGCGCACAACGACACTGTGGAAGCTCGGCTTGTCGCGCAACGCGTCGCCGATCGTGCCGCACACCGCCTCCACATAGGAGAGCCCCACGGCCCCGTTCGCCGCGCTTGGCGTGCCCACGCAGATAAACGACAGATCGGTTTCGCGCACCGCCTGCTGGGCGTCCCGTGTGGCGCGAAGACGCCCCGTGTTGCACCCCTCCATAACCAGCGCGTCTAAGCCGTTCTCCACAATCGGAGACACGCCATGGTTGATCGCGTCAACCTTCCCCTTATCGACATCGACCGCGATCACGCTGTGTCCGTCTCGCGCCAGACAAGCCGCCGCGACTACACCGACATAGCCGATGCCAAAAACCGAAATTTTCACCATGTTACCCTCATGTTCCCCGTGGGCAGCCGTCCCCGGAATCGGCCCACGCCAGGACCATGCGGCAGTGCAGAAATTCATTGAAGTCGGGAAAGTCCCCGACAGGTAAAACGACGCCGTAGGGCGTTAATATACTGTTTTTATGAGATTAATTGATTGCATGTAGGGCATTGTCCGACACGGCCTGTCAGGCACCGGATCACGCATGTTGGCCTTGGCCAATCTAGAGCGCTGGGTGGGAAGGTCTCTGCGCAGCAGGTGTTGGCTGGGCACCGCGCGGCCTGGAGGCACTGACGCTTGGATGGATCGGGATACGCTTGGCGAGGAGGTCTGGACGTCAGGCTAAACCGCGCCGCTCACAGCCCCTATCGGGCACGCGGCGTCGGTCAACCAGGCATGCGAATGCAACTATAGAGAGAGCATAAGGGAGCGGCTACCGGCGCACAGCAACCAATTGCGCCGCGCGCCACCAAATGCGCTTGTCGAGTGGCTGTTGCGGGGCGCCAAGTCTAACCGCACCCCCCGCCACTATGCGGTGGCATGGAAGAAACCCGGTCGCTCACGCACAAGCAGCACACACAACCAGAGCGTGTGAATACCCGCCCGTTAGGTCATCCAGCCCTTCGCAATCGCGTAATCCACCAACTCAGCCCGGTTCTTGAGGCCCAGCTTTTGGACCGCGCGCGATTTATAGGTATCGACCGTCTTCACGCTGATCTTCAGATCGTAGGCAATTTGCTTGGTGCCCTGCCCGCGCGCGATCATCAGCAGCACTTCGCGTTCGCGCTCGCTCAGCGGTTCGCCATCGTGGCCGTCACCACCCGTCAGCAAGGGGACGAGCAGCGCGCCGAAACTCTCATCGAGAAACAAGCCGCCACCCAAAACAGCGGCGAGCGCCGTCTGCAACCTGGCGAGATCAACCGATTTCGACAACGCGCCACGAAAGCCGCCTTCCAGCGCCGCGCGGATCTTTTCCGCCGTAAAAGCAAAGCTGTAGCCGATAATGCGGGTCTGCTCAGAGGCTGCGGACACATCCCGCGCGAAGGCCGCAATCTCATAGCCCTGCACCAGCCCGAGATGTTCAGGATCGAGAACCAACACGTCCGGTTTATGGCGTGCAATCTCACTCAAAAGCGCGTCGGCCTCCGAGCAGCCGAAGCAGGCATATAGCCCCGGCGCGTCAAGTTGGCGCGACAGCACATCGCAAAACAGTGGGTTTTTGTCGAACAGCAGAACCCGCGGCGCGGGCACGGCTTGTCGGCCCATATCGATGGTGATGCCAGCTTCGGCAAGGTGAAAACGGCGAGCATTTTGCATGCGATTTGAGATCCCTTCTGGTTCTCTGGCCAACTCAAGAGCGTAGCCACGCCGCACCACCCAACAGAGCAACCTGGACACGCTCACTTCACAAGCCCGCCCTGCATGCGACCCACTCTCGGCCTTCGCGCGACGGCAGCGCGGTTTTTTCAAGGCGCGCGCCACAATTCCTCCAAAGTGCCGTGAAACGGTGCACATAGCAGTGCGTTTTCTGGCCTAAGCGGGCCAATTTTAGGCCGAATCTCGCCAATGCCCGCAGGTCGCGAAACGGACCGTTCACAAAAATGGCGAAGACTGGCCGCGCTGCAACTGTAACGGGAATGGCGAGAGAATCATGGACAGTGAATTCATCTACTTCCAGCCGCCAAGCAGCGTCGCGGCGATTCAAGACGCAATCGATACGGCTGCGCCGGGCACCACCATTTTGCTGGGCGCCGGGACCTTCGTTTTTGACCAAACGCTGGTGTTGAACCGAAGCGATATCGCGCTCGAGGGCGCGGGCAGCGACAAGACAATCATCACCGCCGCCCGCGGCTTGGGCGATGAGCCTGCAATCCAGGTCGGGCATGAGCTGTTCCGCCCCGAGGTGGTGGCCGAGCCCGCCTTGGCCGCCGCGGCGCGGGAAGGCGCCAGCACGCTGCGGCTGCAAACGGGCCATGGCATCGAAGTCGGCGATCACATTTATCTAAGCCAGGAAAACACCGAGGCGCTTTATGACGCGATTGGTGATGATGCCTGGCGCCGCGACGACACCGATCTGCGGACCTTCCTGGTGGAGGTGACGGCGGTCGCGGGCAACTCGGTTCAGCTGGCCTCGAAGCTGCCTTTTGACTTCGATCCAAGGATCACGGCGGTCGAGCATCGCGCGGTGGTGGAAGACAGCGCATTGAGCGGTTTCACCCTGCGCGGTTCTTGGGGCAAGGCCGACCCGGGTGATTTTAGCAATACCGCACCGCAGGTCACCGGTAGCTCGATGATGGTGATTGCCGGCACCAGCGGCCTGAGCCTAAGCGATATCGCCATCGAAGACGCGGCGTCGCACGGCATTACCTTCGCTGCGTCCACCGGGCTCGATGTCAGCGATATCCGCGTGGAGGGGGCGCTGAATAAGGGCGGCGGCGGCAATGGTTATGGCTTGTGGGTGCGTGACGTCTACGACAGCACCTTCACCGGCCTAGAAGTGCTCGATACCCGCCACGCGCTGCTCTTTGCCAGCTACGCCTCGGCCAACGGCAACCGTTTTGAGGTCACCCATACGAACCGCGACATCAACCTTCACGGCGGCCTTGATCAAAACAACAGCGTCACAGTGCTGTCTTCCATCCGAAAGGGGGTGGAGGCGGACTACATGGCGCCGGTGTTTTTCATCAATGAGGGCACCGATTATGGCGGTCCCACGGACCCGGATGCAAACAGCGTGGTGTTTCAAGTGGTGCGCGGCACCGTCCGGGCGGAAGCAATCACCGCCGACGATACCGGCGTGACGTTCCATATGCTCAGCGGTGCGGACACGGTTGTTTCGGGCAGCGGCGATGATTTCGTCGATCTGGGGAGCGGCCATGACGTCTATGTCGCATCCGCAGGCAATGACACAGTGCTCGGCGATGGCGGGGTCGATACCGCACGCTTCGGCCTTGGCCTCAATAACTACGCCACTTGGTGGAACGGTGAGACTTTGATCGTGCAAGGCGCGCTCGGGACGACCACGCTGACAGAGTTCGAAACCATCGATTTCGGGGGCATCACCTACAACTTTGACGCAGTTCCTGAGACCACCCGCGTTGCGGCCAGCCGGTGGGGCGATAGCGGGCGCAGTGATCTGCCGGTTGTCGATGGGGGCCGCGGCTGGGAACGTGAGGGGGTTTGGGTCAGCAGCCAGATGGGCGCCGATCTCAATGCCATCCGCCTCAACGGCCGCGGCGATATCGATGCGTACGGCAACAGCCTCAACAACCACATGCTCGGCAATGGCGGCAATAACCGGCTTGAAGGCGGCTCTGGCAAAGACCGGCTAGTCGGGCTTTTCGGGGATGATATGCTGCTCGGTGGCGACGGAAATGATGCGCTTTTCGGTGGCCACGGCGATGACACCCTAGTCGGCGGCCCGGGCGCGGATCGGCTTTATGGCGGGCGCGGCGCTGATCTTTTCGTGGCGAGCGCGGGCAACAACGACGTCTACGATTTCAACCTTGCGCAGGGGGATCGGGTCGCCTTCGACGGCGCCTTGGCCGCGCCATTTGAACGGGCCTTCGACGACTATCTGAATGGCCGTTACCGCGGGCGCGACTTTGACTTCGACATCATCGATGGCGGCGATCTGCGCATTACCGGCACGACAGGCGCGAGCATCACGCTGCATGACTTTACGGCGGACGATATTATGTGACGTGCGGAAGCGACGTGCGGATTGGATCTTTGGCGAAACGACGGGAAAAAGCCGACTTACCGGTGAAAGACTGCGCCACATGCGGGCGGCCATTCACCTGGCGCAAAAAGTGGGCCAAGGTCTGGGATGAGGTGCGCTACTGCTCTGAGCGTTGCCGCCGCGAGCGAAACACCGCACCCGCAAGCAACACCGCACGCAAACGCAGCACGGCGCGCGCAAGCGCCGACTGAACCGCGGCGCTAGACCCGTTTTCCGGCTTCCGCTAGACTTGTCGCATGGGCAAGGGCGGCAGCAAATCTCAAAAAGCAACCGGCAGCGACGCACGCGAGCAGCGCTTGAAAGCGGCGCTAAAGGCGAATATCGCCCGGCGTAAAGCACAAGCGCGTGCACGCGCAAAGTCCGACACAGATACGGACAAAAACCAAGGATAGGCAGGCTATGGATTCAATTGTGGTAAAGGGCGGTGGTCCGCTGAAGGGCGAGATCACCATTGCGGGCGCCAAGAACACGTGCCTAAAGCTGATGTGCGCGGCGCTGCTGACGGATGAGCCGCTCACGCTTACAAACGTGCCGCGGCTCTCGGATGTGACGACGCTGACGACGTTGCTCGAAAGCCTGGGCTGCGAGATTGCGGCGTTGCAGGGCGGGCGAGCGCTGATCCTGAGCGCCGCTGAAATCGACAACCGGACCGCCCATTACGATATCGTCCGCAAGCTTCGCGCCTCGTTCAATGTGTTGGGCCCGATGATGGGCCGTTTGGGCGAAGCAGTTGTGTCGCTGCCCGGCGGTTGCGCAATTGGGGCGCGCAAGGTCGATCTCCATCTGAGTGCGCTGGAGATGATGGGCGCGACCATCGAGCTTAAGGACGGCTATGTGCATGCCAAAGCGTCTGGCGGGCTGCGCGGCGCCGAGATCGATTTTCCCTTCGTTTCTGTGGGGGCGACTGAGAATGCGCTCTGCGCGGCTGTCTTGGCAAAAGGCACGACTGTTTTGCGCAACGTGGCGCGCGAACCCGATACGGTGGCGCTCGCGCATTGTCTGACCGCGATGGGCGCCGACATCGAGGGCGCTGGGAGCGCGGAAATGGTGATCCGCGGTGTCGAGCGGCTGCACGGCACCACCCACCGCGTGATTGCCGACCGCATCGAGTTGGGCACCTACATGATCGCGCCCGCGATTGCTGGCGGCGAGGTTGAGCTGATCGGCGGTGACCGCCACCTGGTCGAAGCGCTGTCAGAGAGGCTTGAGGCGGCAGGCGTCGAAATCACCCAGACCAATCGCGGCCTTCACGTTAAGCGCGCCAATGGCCGGGTACGCGCTGTGGATGTTAGTACCGCGCCGTTCCCGGGGTTTCCCACCGATCTGCAGGCGCAGATGATGGCGTTGATGTGCACTGCCGAGGGCACCGCTGTTTTGGAAGAGACCATCTTTGAAAACCGCTTCATGCACGCGCCCGAGTTGATCCGGATGGGGGCTGATATCGATGTGCAGGGCGGCACCGCCACCGTCAACGGCGTCGATCAGTTAAAGGGCGCGCCGGTGATGGCGACAGATTTGCGGGCATCGGTATCGCTGATCCTTGCAGGGCTTGCCGCTGAAGGGGAAACGCGGGTGAGCCGCGTCTATCACCTTGATCGCGGCTATGAGCATGTGGTGCGCAAGCTATCCGGCGTCGGCGCCAATATTGAGCGGGTGCAGGCTGCATGAGCGAAGATGCCCGTTTTGAGGACGCGGCACAGCACCGGCCGTTGCGTCTGGTCGCACGCGACAGCGCTGATCTAGAGGTGATCTCGGCGCTGGTCCAAGATGCCGTGATCGCCGCGGGCGATATGGCGTGGCAACGCGGTAAGCGGCAATTTGCTCTGCTGATCAATCGCTTCCGCTGGGAGGATCAGGAGGCCGCAGCGCGCGGCAACCGACCGTTTGAGCGGGTACGCTCGATCCTGTTGGTGCGCGATGTCATGGGCGTGGCCAGCCAAGGGTTTGACCGCAAAGACGCCGATTTGGTCCTGTCGATGCTGAGCCTCGCGTTTCATCCCGGCGAAGATGGGACCGGCCGGGTTGAAATCACGCTTGCGGGTGATGGCGGTATCGCGCTGGAGGTCGAAGCGCTGGATACCACGCTCTACGATGTAACCCGGCCCTATCGCGCACCTTCGGGCAAGGCACCCAGCCACCCTGATTGAGGCGCGCGGGCAACCGCGTTCACTGGGGCGTTCACCGCAGGCCAGACCAGATATCCATCGCCAGGACGGTGTCGATAAAATCGTTCGCCGACGCGATAACCTGTTGTGGGCTTATGCCGTCCTGCACCACGACGACCAGAAAGAAACCTGTCGCAACAAGCAAAAGAACCGCGGCAATGCGCCAGGCAAAAAGCGCGGCGGTGGCGGCGGCGCAGGCCCCTGCGAACGGCATCCAAGGCTCGGGCAGGTCCGCATTCGCCTCAAGCCACGGCCAAGCGAGGACGAAAACACCGGCAAAAACAATGATCTGCGCTGCCAATCGCCACAAGGCGGCAGCGAACAGGCCCGCCAATGCCGCGCCTGCGAACGGCATCCATTGGTCCTCCTCGGCGAAACTGTAGAGACCGAGCAGGAAATAGAGCGTCCACCCGCCGGCGATGCACGCAGCGGCAAAGGTGGCTAACGCATCGCCGTTATCAGCCTTGGCCGGTTTCGGCTTCGTTTTGTTCTTTGAGGTGTTTGTCTTGCTTGGCGTGGCAGTCCCACGCGGCTCTGAGGCCCGTGGCGTAGGAGCGTAGGGGTCTTGCCCCGTGCCTGCGCAATAGTGACAGGTTACCCATTCCCGCGAGGCCATTTGCCCCGTCCCAGCGCAAGAGCCGCACCGGTTTTGAGTGTTTGACCCGATATACCCAGCGCCGCCGCAGCTACCGCAGGACGCGTAGCCGCCCTGCTCCATGCCGCCGCCATTGCAATATCGGCAAGCCACCATCGCACACACCCCCCCAAACTGATACCACACGCGCGACATCATATTGGCCGCCCGCGTGCCGGAAAAGGGGCTGCGGCAATTGGGGGGTCGCCGCGCCGCTCGCTTTGCTGTCCGCTTCGGCTATCTCGCCGAATATGACGACGCTACCTTCTGAGTTTGAGCGCTGGTTTTCGGCCAAGGGCTGGGCGCCGCACCCGCATCAGCGCGACATGCTGGCCCGCGCGGACGATCCGGCTTCGTTGCTGATCGCGCCCACCGGGGGCGGCAAGACCTTAGCGGGTTTCCTGCCCTCGCTCGTTGAATTGGCAGACGGGGCGCATGAGGGGTTGCACACGCTTTATGTTTCGCCGCTCAAGGCGCTCGCCGCAGATATCAAGCGCAATCTGGGCACGCCCATCGCGGAGATGCGCCTACCGATCCGGGTTGAGGACCGCACGGGCGATACTTCGGCGGTGCAGAAGAAGCGCCAGCGTGCTGACCCACCGCATATCCTGCTGACCACACCCGAGAGCCTGGCGCTCCTGACCAGCTATGAGGACGCGCCGCGCATGTTCCAAGGCCTGTCGCGGGTGATCGTCGACGAGATCCACGCGCTGGCGGAATCCAAGCGCGGCGATCAGTTGATGCTGGGGCTGGCGCGGCTGCAGGCGATGCGACCGGGTCTGCGGCGCGTCGGGCTATCGGCCACTGTCGAAGACCCAAGCGCCATCGCCAAGCAATTGGCGCGCCATCCCGACCCCTGCGAGATCCTTCATGCCGATCCAGGCCCCGACGCTGATATCCAGATGCTGAAAACGCCGGATATGCCGCCCTGGGCTGGAGGCGGCGGCGCCTACGCGATCCCCGCTGTGCTGGAGGCGGTGAAGGCGCACAACACCACGCTGATCTTCCATAACACCCGCGCACAGGCCGAACTCTTCTTCCACAATCTATGGCTGGCCAACGAGGAAGCCCTACCAATCGGCATTCACCACGGGTCGCTCTCGCGCGGGTCGCGCCAAAAGGTAGAGGCGGCGATGGTGGCGGGTACATTGCGCGCGATCGTGTGCACCGGCACGCTCGATCTTGGCATCGATTGGGGCGATGTGGATTTGATCATCCAGGTGGGGGCGCCCAAAAACGTCAAGCGCCTGATCCAGCGCATCGGCCGCGCCAACCACCGCTACAACGCCCCGTCAAAAGCGCTGTTGGTGCCAGCCAATCGGTTTGAGGTGGTGGAATGCGTGGCTGCTTTGGCGGCGGCAAAAGATCATGAACTTGACGGCGATCCGCGGGGCGCGGGCCCGCGCGACGTGCTTTGTCAGCAAATCCTGATCGCCGCTGCCGCAGGCCCGTTTGATGCGGACGCGCTCTATGATGAGGTGCGCAGCGCCGGTGCTTATGCGGGGCTGACGCGGGCGCAGTTTGACGATTGCCTCGATTTTGTGGCGACTGGGGGATACGCGCTGCGGGCCTATGACCGGTGGCAGCGGCTGAAGCAGCGCGACGACGGGCTTTGGGAATTGCGCGACCCGCGGGCAGCCAAGACCATCCGGCAGAACATCGGCACGATCCAGGACAGCGAATTGTTGAAGGTGCGCATGCGCGGTCAAGGGCGCCCGCTGGGTGAGATCGAAGAAGGTTTCGCCGCGACCCTCACGCCGGGGGATACCTTTCTGATCGGCGGCAAGATCGTGCGCTATGAAGGCCTGCGCGAGACGACCGTCGAAGTGACGCGCAGCCCCTATCAAAAGCCCAAGATCGCCACGTTCATGGGCACGAAGTTTGCCACCTCAACGCAGCTTTCCCACCGCATTCTGCGGATGTTTCGCCAAGACGATTGGCCCGAACTGCCCGAGCACACCGCCGAGTGGCTTGCCCTGCAGCGGTCGGTGTCGAAGCTACCGGAGGCCGAGCGCATCCTGGTCGAGACCTTCCCCCATGACGGGCGGCACCATTTGTGCGTTTACGGCTTTGCGGGGCGCAATGCGATGCAAACGCTGGGCCTATTGCTCACCCAGCGGATGGAGGAATTGTCGCTCGACCCGATGGGGTTTGTCGCCACCGATTACGGCGTGCTGATTTGGGGCCTTGAGCATGTGCGCGACCCGGCACCGCTGTTCCAGCAGGGGGATTTGCGCCATGCATTCGAGACTTGGCTGGCGGGCAACGCGGTGATGAAACGCACGTTCAAAGCCAGCGCGGTGATCGCGGGGCTGATCGATCGCCAACTCGGCGGGCAGAAGAAGACCGGGCGTCAGGCGACGTTCTCATCCGACATCCTTTACGACACGCTGCGCCGCTACGATCCTGACCATCTGCTGATGCAGATCACCCAGGAGGAGGCGCTTCAGGGTCTTGTTGATTTTGGCCGTATCGAGGAGATGCTGGAGCGCACCGCAGGGCGGATCGACCACATGGATCTCGACCGCGTAACCCCGCTAGCGGCGCCGCTGTTCCTAGAAGCTGGGCGCGTGCCGATCCAAGGTCTTGCTAATGAGCGCTTGCTGGAAGAGGAGGCGGAGCGGCTGATGCAAACCGCCGGTCTCGTCGCGCCGGAACCTGTCAAAAAGACCTGGCGTGTACCCTATTGACGACCGCTGCCCCGGTGGGGTTATGTGGCGCTATGGGAGCAGAACATAGAGCGAACGTCAAACCGATCATGCTGGCAGGCGCAGCGCTTGAAGCGCGGGCGTCCGGCGGTCTTTGGTGGCGTGAGCAGAGCCTGCTGGCGGTGTCCGATCTGCATTTCGGCAAGTCGGAACGGATCGCCCGGCTGGGCGGCCCGATGCTGCCGCCTTATGAGACGCACGACACTTTAGCGCGCCTCGATGCGGAGATCGCCGCATTGGCGCCTAAGACCGTGCTCTGCCTTGGCGACAGTTTTGACGATAGCCGGGCCGCGCGCGGTTTGAGCGACGCGGTGCAGGATTGGCTGACCCGGTTGATGGCAGGGCGTGATTGGATCTGGATCGAGGGCAACCACGATCCCGGGCCCTTGCAGCTTGGCGGCACGCATCTGGCCGAGATGCGGATGGGCCCTCTCACCTTTCGCCATATTGCCCTAGAGGGTGCCGAGCCCGGTGAAATCTCGGGGCATTATCACCCCAAAGCGGTGCTGCCCACGCGGGGTCGCCAAGTGTCACGCCCCTGCTTTTTATGCGACGAACGGCGCATCGTTATGCCCGCTTTCGGCACCTATACTGGCGGGCTGCCCTGCCACGAGCCGGTGCTGTCATCGCTCATGAGCGGTGATGCGCGTGCGGTTATGATTGGCCGCCAAGCGGTAGAGGTGCCGATGCCCGGGCGGGTTGGGTGACACCGCGCAACCCGGCCTATGCGCAGGCGGTGCGCGATAGTTTCGCCAAACAAGAGATGATGCAGACCTTTGGCGCGCGCCTCACCCGCATTGAGCCGGGCGCGGTGACCATCGAGGCCGAGGTGGCCGATGGGCTGCGCCAGCAACAGGGTTTCGGCCATGCGGCGCTGACCTTTGGCTTGGGCGACTCAGCGGCTGGCTACGCGGCGCTCTCGCTGATGGCTGCCGCGGATGAGGTGCTGACCGTCGAGATGAAGATAAACCTCTTGGCGCCAACAAAGGGTACGCTGCGGGCCGAAGGGCGGGTGATCCGCCCAGGCAAACGATTGATCGTGGTATCTAGCACCGTCTGGAGCGGGACAACGCAGGTGGCGCTCTTGCAAGGCACGATGATCCCCGTCGCAGTGGGCGGCGGTGACCGATCCGCCATAGCGCCGGCGCCTTAGCTGAGAAAACGTCTGCGATCGCATCTCGCCAATTCGCCCCCCGCCGCCTAAGAGACACTATGCGCGCAACCACCATTCCCTTACGCGAGGCGCAGTCCTACCCGTTCTGGCGTCGCCCCATCGCGCTCTTGCTGCTGATGGCGTTCGCGATGCCGATTACTTTCTCAACCTGGTCGGCGCTCCTGAACAATTACGTCAAGGAGACGATCGACTTTACCGGGGTCGATATCGGATGGCTGCACACTGTGCGGGAAATTCCGGGCTTTCTGGCAATTGGGGTAATCGCGTTGATCATGGTGATCCGCGAGCAAGTCTTGGGGGTGATTGCGCTGGCTCTGCTTGGCGCGGCGGCCGCGATCACCGCCTGGTTTCCCTCTCTGGGCGGGATCCTTGCGATCACCATGCTGTCCTCAATCGGGTTTCACTACTACGAGACCGTCAATCAATCGCTCCAGCTTCAATGGATTCCGAAAGACAAAGCCCCTGAAACGCTTGGCTGGTTAGTGGGTGCCGGCTCCGCAGCGGCACTGCTGTCCTACGGGCTGGTCGTTGCCACATGGAAAGCGCTGTCGCTTGATTTCAACACTGTCTTCTTGGTGTCAGGCGGGGTGACCACCCTTATCGCGCTCTATTGCTTGCTGGCCTTCCCGCAATTTGAGGCGCCCCATCCACAGCACAAACGCATGGTGCTGCGGCGTCGCTACTGGCTTTACTATGCGCTGCAATTCATGTCCGGCGCACGGCGGCAGATCTTCATCGTCTTCGCCGCCTGGATGATGGTGGAGCGGTTTGGCTTTGAAGTGCACGAGGTGACCGCGTTGTTTCTCGTCAACTTCCTCATCAACATGCTCACCGCCCCGCTGATGGGCAAAGCGGTGGCCCGCTGGGGCGAACGGCGGGCGCTTGTGTTTGAGTATGCGGGCCTCATCGGCGTGTTTTTGGCCTATGGCGGGATCTACTATTTCGGCTGGGGCTTCGCCGTCGCCGCGGCGCTCTACGTCATCGACCATCTGTTTTTCGCGCTGGCCTTCGCGATGAAGACCTACTTTCAGAAAATCGCCGATCCGGCAGATATTGCGCCTACAGCGGCGGTGGCTTTCACCATCAACCATATCGCCGCCGTGTTCCTGCCCGCGGCCCTTGGCTATCTCTGGATGACGACACCGGGCGGTGTTTACCTGCTCGCCGCGGGCATGGCCGCGACCTCGCTGTGCTTGGCGCTTTTGATCCCGCGTCACCCCAGCCCAGGGCATGAGACCATCTTTCAACGCGGCATCGCTGCACCTGCAGAATGACGCCTTTGCGATAGCGCTCGCGGCCATGGCACAACGCGACGCGCGGCCTATATCTGACGCAAGCAGAGATGGAGGCGAACAATGTTCTTACTCAAACGTCGCAATGCAGAAATGGTCGAGCAATCCAAGGCCCTTGCTGGTCGCACCGATGCGATCCCGACCGCCGACGCGCATTTTATCTCCGGCATCCCGCTCAAAAGCCCGGTGCCTGATGGATTTGACGAGGCGATGTTTGGCATGGGCTGTTTCTGGGGAGTGGAGCGGATGTTCTGGCAGGAGCCGGGCGTTTGGCTGACCATGGCCGGTTATGCCGCGGGCTATACGCCAAACCCCACCTATCAAGAGGTCTGCACCGGTCGGACCGGGCACAACGAAGTGGTGCGGGTGATCTTCGATCCCAAGGAAGTGAACTATGATCGCCTGCTGCAGGTGTTTTGGGAGGGGCACGACCCGACGCAAGGCATGCGGCAGGGCAACGACATCGGTTCGCAATACCGCTCGGGCATTTACACCTATTCAGACGCTCAGAAAGCCGCCGCGCAAGCTGCGAAAGAGCAATTCGCGCCGCGCCTTTCATCGGCTGGGTATGGCGGTATCACGACGGAAATCATCAAGGCACCGGAATTCTTCTTCGCCGAGGATTATCACCAGCAATATCTAGCCAAGAATCCAGGCGGTTATTGCGGGCTCGGCGGCACCGGCGTGACCTGCCCAGTTGGCACCGGGGCGTAAGGCCGCCCGTCAGAAAGCCGATGCGTCTTCGTCCGTGAGCCGCTATCAAGCGCTGGATGACTACGTACACCGCCCTCACGACGCTTGCCGATGCCAAGAATGCACAAGCGCTCGGCATCGCTATGGAAACGCTCGACCCCGAGCCCACTGGGATTGGCGTGTTCGAGTTCGAAGACGGCTCGGGGCTTTGGGAAGTGGGGGGTTACTTCACCGAAGCGCCCGACGAGATCGCCCTGGCCCTTCTCGCCGCAGCGCATAACGCAGCCAAATTCGCGGTGTCCGCCCTGCCCGAGACGGATTGGGTGGCAAAGGTGCGCCGCGAGCTTGCCCCGGTTCAGACGGCCCGCTTCTTTGTTTACGGCAGTCATGATGCCGACCGCGTGCCTAGTGACAAGACCGCCCTCTTGATCGAGGCGTCGATGGCGTTCGGCACCGGCCATCACGGCACGACGCTTGGTTGCCTCCAGGCGCTCGAGCAGGTCAAGGCGGGGAACCACAACGCAAAGCGTATCCTTGATCTTGGCTGCGGCACGGCGGTTTTGGCGATGGCGGCAGCGACATTGTGGCCTGAGGCGACGGTGCTGGCGAGCGATATCGATGCTGTCGCGGTCGAGGTAGCGGAGGCGAATTTGCTGGCGAACAGCATGGTCAAC
Organism: Pseudomonadota bacterium; assembly: GCA_038750765.1. Classification (GTDB taxonomy): domain Bacteria; phylum Pseudomonadota; class Alphaproteobacteria; order Rhodobacterales; family Rhodobacteraceae; genus Psychromarinibacter. The sequence continues at coordinate 24,317 of JBCDGW010000019.1, forward strand.
CGCGTTGAAGCCTTGCAGGCCGAGGGTCTGGCGCATCCCAAGCTTGCCGCGGCACAGCCTTTTGACCTGATCGTGGCCAATATCTTGAAAGGACCGCTGCTCGATCTGGCCCCCGATTTGAGCGCCGCGACGGCCGAAGGCGGTGTTTTGATCCTGTCGGGTATCTTGCTGGAGCAAAGCGCCGAAGTGCAGGCACATTACGCGCAGCACGGCTTCGATTTTGTGGGAAAAGCTGAGATCACAGAGTGGGCGACCCTGACCTTACGGCGGTAACCGGCGGGATCTTGCTGATCGCAGGTCGATGGAAATGCCTGCCCTATTCCGGACACATTCTTCGCCGAACAAGGCTCCAACCAGACGTCGCGACACACATTAGACGGCTTTGATCATCGCGGATCGGTGCGGGCAATCACCGAGCGAGATCGACAAAGACAAAGGTGGGGTGGCGGCGCGGCAGGCAACGAATTTACACGGTTTATCTCTCTACTAACTCAACCGCGCTGATCACTCAGCGCGGTTTTTTCTTTTCAGGTCGCTTCAGGCTGAACAATGCGCGCGCGATTTCGAAATTGTGTGCAAATCAAGGCGGCTGAGGCGAAAGCAAAGCTGAAATAAGGCCAAAAAGCGCGCTTTTGCACGCTTCGCCACATTCTTGCCTCATTTCGCAGTGACCTTGCGGGTCGGCGTCAGTGGATGGGCGCGCCGCTTTACTCGTTTCATGTTAGTGAGAATGACCCAGCACCCGCATGCACCGCGTTCTTTAGAGAGCTTCAACCACGACGGGGTTGAGATTGCGCGACGCAAACGCCGCGCACCACGCGGGTTGCCTTGGGGTCACTTTGCCTTGTTCGCGCTTACCGTCGTCGCCTTCAAGGTATTCTTGGCGTCGCAGATTGGACTTGCGAGCTACGGCGCGAAAATGGCGCAGCTTGCGGAGGGCTCTCGCATCGAGCGGGTCGCCGCATTCGCCATGACGCTTGACCCAGTTTCAGAGTTGATGGTGAGCGCGCTGCAACGCGGTTTTAGGTAGCCGCCTCTTCGAGCGAAAAGACGGACCGAAGCGCGCAAACAAAAAGGACCGCTGGATGATCCAGCGGCCCTGATTTTCAACCGGCGCGATGGCGCCTTATACCTAACGGTAGTTGTAGCCAGTAACGCGGTCGATGTCGCCACGCGTTAGGCCTACGTCCTCAAGGTCACGGTCGGACAGCTTGTAGAGCGCTTCGCGGGTCGCGCGCGTCTCCGACCAAGTATGGTACCAAGCGACGAGTTGAGCAAAAATTCCAGCTGAACGCTGCGTTTGGCGACCGTCAACCATAGGGCGGGTGGTGTCATAAAGGGCCATTGGTATCCTCCGATATGGCGCTGAGGGTTTCATTTAAGCGGCGCGGTCTAGCGTCGTCTGAGCAGCACTTAGGCTCAGTCATTCATCCGAGCAAGACATCAAAACGCATGTCAGCCCTGTGCTTTTTGCATGCCTGTGATTTTCAGTAACTCTCTGTAAATATTATCCAAATTCCGCCCAAAAAAGTGTCGCTAACAGAACAGGAACAGCCAAAAGCGACATGTTTCTCTGGTGGAAAACACGCGCCGAACCTGTTGCGGCCTTGGCGGATGTTCGCGTTTCGTGCTAGGAAACAAACAATTGAGCAGCGGGGCGCAATCAGGCATGCGCGTTTTGGGTATAGATCCTGGTTTACGGGTGATGGGCTGGGGCGTGATCGAGGCCCGCGATGGCCGCGTAACGCATATCGCCAACGGACATATCAAGACGCGCGGTGATGTGCTCGCCGATCGGCTGCTGCAGCTTTTTGACGGCCTTAGGCAAGTTCTTGATGCGCACGCGCCCACAGAAGCGGCGGTTGAGCAAACCTTCGTCAACCGCGACGGCGCTGGCACCTTGAAGCTGGGCCAAGCGCGCGGCATCGCGATGCTGGTTCCGGCCCAGGCAGGGTTGTCTGTGGGGGAGTACGCGCCGAATGCGGTGAAAAAAACAGTGGTCGGCGTCGGCCATGCCGCGAAAGAGCAGATCGATCACATGGTGCGTCTGCAATTGCCCGGTGTTGCCTTGGCCGGTCCTGACGCTGCTGACGCGTTGGCCATCGCGCTGTGCCACGCGCATCACCGGCAAGCCTCGCACCGTTTGGCCCGCGCCATCGCGAAGGGCGCCGCATGATAGGCCGGCTTTCGGGGCAACTGGCGATGCGGGGCGGCGATCATGTGCTGATCGATGTGGCGGGCGTCGGCTATGTGGTGTTCGTCTCCGACCGCACGCTGGCTGCGATGCCGGGCTTGGGTGAGGCGGTAACGCTCTTTACCGACCTATTGGTGCGTGAGGACCTGTTGCAGCTTTTCGGCTTCCTGACGCCTGCCGAGAAAGAGTGGCACCGGCTGCTGATGTCGGTCCAGGGGATCGGCGCCAAAGCCTCGATGGCGATTCTCGGCACACTCGGCGCTGACGGGGTCAGCCGGGCGATCAACCTGGGCGATGCAGCGGCGATCAAGGCTGCCCCGGGCGTGGGCCCCAAAATCGCCCAGCGCGTGGTCAATGAGTTGAAAGACAAAGCGCCCGCGATCATGGCGCTGGGGAACATCGTCGAACCGATCGCCCCGGCCAAGGACCCAATTGTTGCGGCAAGCCAGGCGGCGGCCGCTCCACCAACATCGCCCACGCCGGGCGACGCTGCCCCGCAAGCCGATGCGCTCAGCGCGCTCACCAATCTCGGCTATGGGCCCGGCGACGCAGCCATGGCGATCGCTGAGGCGTCGGGCGAGGGTGCAACTACCGCGCAAGACTTGATCCGCGCGGCGCTCCAGCGCTTGGCACCGAAAGGCTAGCCCGATGAGCGACCCGCTGATGCGGCCCGAGCGGCGCCCCGAGGATCTCGACCGCGCTTTACGCCCGCAAAACCTTGAGGAATTCGTCGGCCAAGCCGAGGCGCGCGCCAATTTGCGCGTCTTTATCGAAAGCGCCCGCAAACGGGGCAGCGCAATGGATCACACGCTTTTCCACGGGCCGCCAGGACTGGGCAAAACCACGCTGGCGCAGATTATCTCCCGCGAATTGGGCGTGAATTTTCGCATGACCAGCGGGCCGGTTTTGGCCAAGGCTGGCGATCTCGCGGCGATCCTCACCAACCTGGAAGCCCGCGACGTCCTGTTCATCGATGAGATCCACCGGCTCAATCCAGTGGTGGAAGAGGTGCTTTACCCCGCGCTTGAAGATTTCGAGCTTGATCTCGTCATCGGCGAAGGCCCAGCCGCGCGCACAGTACGGATCGAGTTACAGCCCTTCACCTTGGTGGGCGCGACCACGCGGCTCGGCCTTCTCACCACCCCGTTGCGCGACCGCTTCGGCATCCCGGTGCGGCTTCAGTTTTATTCCGCTGACGAACTGGCGCAGGTGGTGGCGCGCGGGGCGCATCTGTTGCAGGTCGACGCGGAACTGGCAGGCGTGCGCGAGATTGCTCAGCGCGCCCGCGGCACACCCCGTATCGCTGGGCGTCTGTTGCGGCGGGTGGTCGATTTTGCCGTGGTAGAAGGCGACGGGCGGATCACCCGCGAGATTGCCGATAACGCGCTGACGCGGCTGGGCGTCGATCACCTTGGTCTTGACGGCTCAGACCGGCGGTACCTGGAAATGATGGCGGAGAATTACGGCGGTGGCCCGGTGGGTGTCGAAACGCTATCAGCCGCGCTGAGCGAAGCCCGTGACGCCATCGAAGAGGTTATCGAGCCCTACCTCTTGCAGCAGGGTCTGATCCAGCGCACACCGCGCGGGCGCATGCTGGCGGCGAAAGCCTGGGCGCATCTGGGGCTGGAGCCGCCGCGCATGAGCGATCTGTTTGATCAATAGAGGCCACCGCGATGAACGGAGACGCTGAGACGATCGAGGCGCTATTCACCCGCGCGGATGGCAGCTATCTTTTCGCCCGCTGGGGCCGCCCTATCGCGCCGGTTGTGTTTGGCGTGGACGATGCCACGCTAGCGGTGGTGAAGGGCGCGTGCGAGGCGGTGGTGGCGCTGGCCGGGCACCAGATGGCCGAGACCGACCCGGAGCTTGGCGCTAATCTGATGTTCTTTTTCTTCCGCGACTGGGATGAGTTGATCGACGTGCCCAATCTCGACCGCCTGGTGCCCGACTTGGCGCCGCTAGTGGAAAAGCTGAAGGCCACGGATGCGAACCAATACCGCATCTTCCGGTTCGACGCGGGCGGCGCGATCCAGGCGTCGTTCGTGTTTTTGCGCATGGATGAGCACCTCGCCGCTGTCCCGGCCGAGACGCTTGCTTTGAGCCAAGTGGTGCAAACCATTCTGCTGTGGTCAGACCAGGCCTTTCACGCACAATCGCCGCTTGCTGTCGCCGGTGATCGCACGGTTCTACGGCCTGATATCGCTGCTATCATTCGCGCAGGCTATGACCCGGTAATGCCTGCGATGGCGAATGACCGATCTCACGCGTTGCGGCTAGCAGCCCGTATTCCGAAGCTTAACGCGTAAGGAAGGGGGGTACACCCGCGCCTCGGCTGTGCTACATCTGCGCCAAACAAGACGTATGAGGAATGCGATGCCCGACACGCTGATGAGTGATCACGGCATGACGCCCGAGATGGCGCGTGCCAAACCGGCCCCTCTCAATTGGGAAGATCCTTTCGGGATTGACCAACAATTGACCGAAGAAGAGCGGATGATCCGCGACACCGCCCACGCCTATGCGCAAGATAAGCTGGCGTCGCGCGTGTTGGAGGCCAATCGCCACGAGACCTTCGACCGCGCGATCATGACGGAGATGGGCGCGCTCGGCCTGCTTGGGGCGACGATACCTGAGAGCTATGGCGGTGTTGGCGCGAATTATGTCTCTTACGGGTTGATCGCGCGCGAGGTGGAGCGTGTTGACTCCGGCTATCGCTCGGCGATGTCGGTGCAGTCGAGCTTGGTGATGCACCCGATCTTCGCCTACGGCACCGAGGATCAGCGGCAAAAGTACCTGCCCAAACTGGCCACCGGTGAATGGGTTGGCTGTTTTGGCCTGACCGAACCGGATCATGGCTCGGACGCTGGCGGCATGCTCAGCCGCGCCAAGCCTGTTAAGGGCGGCTTTAGCCTGTCGGGCGCCAAGAATTGGATCACCAACAGCCCCATCGCTGATGTTTTCGTGGTCTGGGCGAAATCTGACGCCCATGACGGCAAAATCCGCGGCTTTATCCTCGAAAAGGGGATGAAAGGGCTCAACGCGCCGAAGATCGAGGGCAAGTTCAGCCTGCGTGCCTCGACCACCGGGATGATCCAGATGGACGAGGTTTTCGTGCCCGAAGAGAACCTGCTGCCGCATGTCGAAGGGCTTGGCGGGCCGTTCGGGTGCCTCAACCGGGCACGCTACGGCATTTCCTGGGGTGTGATGGGCGCGGCCGAGGCCTGCTGGCACGCGGCACGGCAATACACGCTCGACCGCAAACAATTCGGCCGACCGCTCGCGGCGACGCAGCTGGTGCAAAAAAAGCTTGCCGATATGCAGACCGAGATTGCCTTGGGCACTTTAGGCTCGCTGCGGCTTGGACGGATGTTTGACGCCCATGAGGCGCCTGCCGAGGTGATCAGCCTGATGAAGCGCAACAATTGCGGCAAAGCGCTGAGCATCGCGCGCGAGGCGCGGGATATGCATGGCGGAAACGGGATATCCGATGAGTACGGGGTGATCCGCCACGTTATGAACCTCGAGGCGGTGAACACCTACGAGGGCACCCATGACATCCATGCTCTGATCCTCGGACGTGGGCAAACCGGGCTGCAGGCGTTTCAATAGTCTCACTGAACACCCGCCCCGGGCCAAACCGGGGCGGTGAGCCTACGTCATGACCCATGCTTTCCATTGCCGCGTCTATTACGAAGACACCGACCTCGCGGGCATCGTCTACTACGCTAACTACCTAAAGTTTATTGAGCGCGCCCGCACTGAATGGGTGCGCACCCTCGGCGTCGATCAGCGCGCGCTCAAGGCCGAAAAGGGCATCGTTTTTGCGGTGCGTCGGGTAGAGGCCGATTACCACTCACCGGCGCGTTTTGATGATGACTTGCGGGTTGAGACGAATGTGCAAAAGCAAACGCCCGCCCGCATCGTGTTGGATCAGCGCGTGTTTCGTGACGCATTGTTACTGTTTCGTGCGGAGGTAACCCTGGTTGCCCTCACGGAATCCGGGCATCCGACGCGGCTTCCGGCAGAGTTTCGCCAATCCTTGAGCGAATAGCACAATTTCAACATCGCTGAACGGCTTTGCTAGCAAATCACCCAGCAATACGCTATTGTATCCACAACCAGAGCCCAAATGGGCCAAGCGGTAGAGCAGGATCTATGGAAGGCGACTTTTCGTTTATCGCGCTATTTTGGCGCGCATCATTTATCGTGCAACTGACCATGCTGCTGCTGATCGCGGCATCCTTCTGGGCGTGGGCGATCATCGTTCGAAAACTTATCGCGTACCGAAATGCCTCGCGGGAGGCGTCGACCTTTGATGACGCGTTCTGGTCTGGCGAGCCGCTTGACGAGCTTTACGAGACGCTGGGGCCCTCGCCTACCGGCGCTTCGGAGCGGATATTCGCGGCGGGGATGCTGGAATGGCGACGGTCGCATCGCGACGACGGCGGATTGATCGCAGGCGCGCAGGCCCGCATCGACCGATCCATGGATGTGGCCATCAACAAAGAGGCCGAGGAACTCACCAACGGGCTGAGCTTTCTCGCCACGGTTGGGTCCACCGCGCCGTTTATCGGGCTGTTCGGCACTGTTTGGGGGATTATGCGCTCGTTCATCGAGATCGCTGACCAGGAGAGCACGTCGCTCGCCGTCGTGGCGCCCGGTATCGCCGAGGCTCTGCTGGCCACTGGTCTGGGGCTTCTGGCGGCGATCCCGGCTGTCATTGCCTATAACAAGCTGTCCGCCGACAGTGACGGCATCGTCGCCAGCTATGAGAGCTTCGCCGATGAATTCGCGACGATCCTGTCGCGTCAGTTGGACGGCTGAGCCGTGGGGGCCGGGGTTTCCGCGAATTCGGCAGGTGGCTCACGCAGAGGCCGGGGCAGACGGCGCCGCGGCAAGCATGCGACGATGTCTGAAATCAACGTCACACCGTTCGTCGATGTCGTGATGGTGCTGCTGATCATCTTCATGGTTGCCGCGCCTTTGATGACCGTCGGCGTGCCGGTTGAGTTGCCGGAAACCGCAGCCGAGGCGCTGCCGTTTGATCAAGACGAAGAGCCGCTGACAGTCACGTTGACGGCGCAAGGGACAATTATGATCCAAACCACCGAGGTGGCAGCAGGAGATTTGATCCCGAGACTAGCCGCCATCGCGGGTGAACGCCGCAGCGACAAGGTGTTTTTGCGCGCGGACGGCGTCCTTGGTTGGGATCAGGTGGCGCAGATCATGGGCGCGCTCAATCGCGGCGGCTTTCGCAATATTGGGCTTGTCACCGATACGGGCGGCCCTGCCCTTGGCGCGGATGGCTAGTGGTGGACACTGGCACGGTGATATCCGGTGCGGGCCACGGGCTTTTGTTGGCGTATCTGGCGTTCGGCAACATGTTCGCGCCCTCGTTTGACGCCGAGCCGTTCTCTACGACCGATGTCTCGATCATCTCATCGGAAGAATTTGCCGCCCTATCGCAAAGCGCCGCGCCCGCGCCCGCCCTGGAGCCAGAACCAGAGCCCGAGGCTGTCCCCGATCCTGAGCCGGAGCCGGAGCCGGAGCCGGAGCCTACCCCGGCGCCAGAGCCGGAGGTAGCCGTAGAGCCGGAGGTTGAACCGGTGGCGCGACCGCCAACGCCCGAGCCGGAACCGCCGGTCAGCGACGAGGCGCCGCTCGCCGAAGAGGCGGTGCCCGATCAGAGCCCGCGCATCGCCGATATCCCAGTGCCGGACGTTTCCGACGCCCCCGAGATCGCGGATGTTCCCAGCCCCGAAATCGACCAAAACGCCGATACTGACATAACGGCGGAAGACGTGCCCGCCGCAGCGCCTGATCAAGCAACGACCGAGGTGGTGCCCGACGCGCTCGATCCGGCCCGCGCGCCGGTGGCCTCGCTGGTGCCGCCGGTGCGTCCAACACCGCCGCTGCCCGATACCACCGATGACGAGACCGAACCTGAGGTGGCCGAGGCGAGTGATGAAGTGCCCGCTACGCCCATCGATACGAGCGGCGCGCTGGAAGAGGCGCTGTCAGGTGTTGTCGATACGGGGCCTGGGCTTGGGTCTGGCCCGCCGATGACTTTCGGCGAAAAAGACGCGTTTCGGGTGGCCGTGGCCGCCTGTTGGAACCAGGGCATGCTCTCATCCGCAGCGCAGCGCACCACCGTTCTGGTTGGCTTTCAGATGAACCAAGACGGCACGCCGGATGCCAGCTCGATCCGCCTGCTCGATGCCCAGGGCGGCGACGAGACCGCCGCGCGGACCGCGTTTGAAGCGGCGAGCCGGGCGATCCGCCGGTGCGGCGCCCGCGGCTTCAATCTACCGCCAGAGAAATACAGCCAATGGCGCGAGGTCGAGATCGTTTTCCGCGCAGACGGGCCGCAAATTCAATGAGCAGTCAGCGTAAGCCCATAACCGGCGCATGTCGCGATGAGCGACGCAAAGGCATTCCGGATACACACACGCTGTCAACACAAAGCAAGCGGGATCAAGGTGCCCGCAACCTGGTGACGAGTAAAATAGGTGCAACGAGCATTATCGGCGCTGTCGAGCAGAGTTTCGGCGTCGCAGTAACAACAAGGACAGGCCAATGATAAAAACCACCCTGGCAACCCTCACTGCAGGCGCGCTTCTCAGCACCGCTGTCGCCGCTGATGAGTTCCAACCGGAGGCAGTGCTTGCCGCCTACTACGGCGCCGAAACAGAAACCGAATCCGCCGGTGAGATCACGGGCACGGCATCGATGGGGCGGTTGGGCGACCTGCCGCAGGCTGCACCGAAAGGCGCCGCTTTCCGCACAGAGACCATGCCCGATCTGGCGCAGCAAGTAGCCCCGTGCTGGGTGTTGCCGGAAGCGGTGCACATGCCCGACGTGACGCTTGCGTTCAACTTCGACGATTTGGGGCGCCCCGAGCGGTGGTCGATCCATTTGGCGGATGCGTCGAGCGGCGAGGAGACCGCGCTTTTAGCTGCCTTCACGGCGGCCCGTGATGCGATCCTCGGCTGCAGCGAGGGCGGCTATGATCTCGCCGAAGTCGAGGGCGAGGTAGAATTGACCTTCGGCGCAGACGGAGTGGCGCAATGATCTGGCGCCTCCTGCTGATCTTGGCGAGCCTGACCATCGCGGTTCAGGCTCAGGCCCAAAACCGGCAGGGGCCGCTGCGCATTGAAATCACCAGCGGCGTGATTGAGCCCCTGCCCTTCGCGCTGCCCACCTTCATCGCAGAAAACCCTGGCGCGGCCCAATTCGCGCAGCAAATCAGCCAGGTGATCGCAGCCGATCTAACCGGGACGGGGTTGTTCCGCGCGATTTCGCCTGACGCCTTCATCGCCTCGGTCACCAGCTTTGAAAGCCCGGTGCAGTATTCCGATTGGAAGGCGATCAATGCTCAAGCGCTGATCACGGGGGCGGTGCAAACCACCAATGACGGGCGCGTGGTGGTTAAGTTTCGCCTGTTTGATGTGTTTTCTGACGCGCCGTTGGGGGATGGCCTGCAGTTTGCGGCGAGCCAAGACAGTTGGCGGCGCATGGCGCACAAGGTGGCCGACGCGGTCTATAGCCGGATTACCGGTGAAGCGGGGTATTTTGATAGCCGCGTCGTGTTTGTCTCGGCGCAGGGCCCCAAGGATGCGCGGCGCACCCGGCTCGCGATTATGGATTATGATGGCGCCAATCTAGAATTCCTCACCGATAGCGCCGCTTTGTTGCTGGCGCCGCGGTTTTCGCCTGACGGCAATCGCGTGCTCTACACCTCTTATGAAACCGGGCGGCCGCGCGTTCATTTGCTAGACGTCGATACGGTCGCGCGCCGTGTGCTGGAACAGGAGGCCGGCGCGATGTCGGTTGGCCCTGCGTTTAGCCCCGATGGATCGCGGGTGATCTACTCGCTTGCAAAAGGCGGCAACTCGGATCTTTACGAGCTGGATCTCAACACCGGGGCGCGGCGGCAGCTCACCAATGAGCCGTCGATCGAGACCGCACCCAGCGTGTCGCCGGACGGGCGCTTTATCGTGTTTGAAAGCGACCGCTCGGGCACACAGCAGCTCTACATCATGCCCAGCAGCGGCGGTGAGGCCCGGCGCATCAGCCAAGGTCAAGGGCGTTACGCGGCACCCGCCTGGTCACCGCGCGGCGACTTGGTTGCCTTCGTCAAACAGAATAACGGCCGCTTTCATATCGGTGTGATGCGGGTAGACGGCAGTGACGAGCGGCTGCTGACAGCGTCGTTTCTCGATGAAAGCCCCAGTTGGTCGCCCAACGGCCGGGTGATCATGTTTACCCGCGAGAGCCAAGGCGCTGATGGGGCGCCGGCGCTTTACTCTGTCGATGTCACCGGCCGCAACTTGCGCCGCGTGGTCACCCCCGGCCCCGCCTATGATGCCGATTGGTCACCCCTGTTGCCGTGATGCAGCGTCGGTTCCCATGGGGCTTAAAAGATGATAGGCGTTTTCGAAACGAGCACTGAAGACTCAAAGAGGCGAAATTCGATGACATCCCCCAAAAAAGCCCTGCTTGCCCTGGCTATTCTCGCTCTGGGCGCCTGCACAAACCCCGATAGGTTCGGCGATGGCGCCAACGACGTCAATCTCAACTCCACCTTCGACCCGACGCTGAACGGTCTGGGCGACCCGTCAAATCCAAACTCACCAGCCTATTTCAATCAGACAGTGGGCGATCGGGTTCTGTTTGCGGTCGATACCAGCACGCTGACAAGCCAAGGTGAAACGGTGCTCTCGCAGCAAGCGGCTTGGCTGATGGCCAATGGTGAGTACAACGCCACCATCGAGGGCCATGCCGACGAGCAAGGCACCCGCGAATACAACCTCAACTTGGGTGAGCGCCGTGCCAACGCGGTACGCGAGTTCCTCATCAGCCAAGGCGTCGCGGCCAACCGGATCAGCACGATCAGTTACGGCAAGGAACGCCCGATTGAGATCTGCTCGGAAGAGGCCTGCTATGCGCAGAACCGCCGGGCCGTGACCGTGCTCGGCGCGATCCCAACAAGCTAAGGCGGCAGTGATGCGACGGAGCGGCGGTTTTGGGCTGACAGCGGCGCTTGTGCTTGGCATGGCGCCCGTCGGCGTGGCGGAAGATGCCAGCACGCTTGCCGATATCCGTCAGGAATTGTCGATCCTCTTTGTCGAATTACAGCGCCTGAACCGTGAGTTGTCCACTTCCGGCACGCCCGATGTGGCGATCGGTGGCGATACCGCCCGGGCCCGGCTTCAACGCATCGAGGAGGAGCTTGCGCGCTTAACCGCCCGCACCGAAGATATGTCGCTGCGCATCACCGATATCGTGCGCGACGGCACCAACCGCATCGGCGACCTTGAGTTTCGTTTGTGCGAGTTGGAGCCTGATTGCGACCTTGCTTCGCTTGGCGAGACACCGATGCTGGGTGGCGCCTTGCCGCCCGATCAGGAATTGCCGACAAATCTCGCCCCGCCGCCCAACACGCCCGCCAGCGCGGGGGGCGGTACCGAATTGGCGATGAGCGAGCAAGCCGATTTTGACGCCGCGCAAGCAGCGCTGCAAGCCGGTGCCTACGCCGATGCCGCGGAGCGTTTTTTGCGGTTCGTCGAGACCTATCCAGGCGGGCCTCTGAATGCCGAGGCACATTTTCTGCGCGGTGAGGCGCTCTCGTCGCAAGGGGCGTTAGCAGAAGCGGGTCGCGCCTATCTCGATAGCTTTTCGGGCAGCCCTAACGGCCCACGCGCGCCGGATGCGTTGCTGCAACTAGGGATCACGCTGAACGCGCTGGGGCAGGTCAATGAGGCATGCGTGATGCTAGCCCAGGTCGGCGAGCGGTTCCCCGGCATGCCGCAGGTGGATACAGCCGCGCAGCAATTGCAGCGTCTTAGCTGCTCGTGAGCGACGCGCGCTGGCGCGCTCTAGCGGAAAGGGCTGCAGCCCCCTTCAAGGAGTATCGAACCATTGGCGTGGCCGTGTCTGGCGGCGGCGACTCGATGGCGCTGCTTGATCTGCTGGCCGGGCAACGAAGCGGGCCAACCATCAAGGCGGTGACGCTCGATCACGGGTTGCGCCCGGGGGCGGCAGAGGACATCGCGTTGGTCGCGCGCTACTGCCACGACCGCGGCATCGGGCATACGGTCTTGCATTGGCAGGGCGCGGCAAGCGAGGGCAATTTGATGGCCGCTGCGCGAGAGGCGCGCTACCGCCTGATCAGCGCTTGGGCTCATGAGGCTGGCGTGGAGGCCATGGCGCTCGGTCATACCGAGGATGATCAGGCCGAGACTGTGCTGATGCGGCTCGCCCGCGCCTCTGGCGTTGACGGCCTGGCGCAGATGCAACCGACATTTCATGCGCACGCCATGATCTGGCACCGTCCGCTGCTCGCTGTTTCGCGGGCCGATCTACGCGCCTATCTGACCGCGCGCGGCCTGCCGTGGCGCGAAGACCCCAGCAATGCCGACCCACGCTTTGAGCGCGTGAAGGCGCGGCAGGCGCTCGACGTGCTCGAACCGCTGGGGATCGACCGGCAGACCCTGGCGCAAGTGTCGCGCAATATGGAGCGGGCGCGCGCCGCGCTCCAACATGTCACCAGCGCTGCAGCCGCGCAGGTTGTAGCCGTTGATCGCGGTGACGTCATCATCGATGCCAAGGCGCTCGGCGCGCTGCCCGAAGAGATCGTGCGCCGCCTCCTGCTGGCGGCACTGCACTGGATCACCGGCGCGCCTTACACGCCGCGGGCGCAGGCGGTCGCTCAGATTTTGCCCGCGCTTGCTGCGTCAGGGCGGCATACATTGGCCGGATGCCTCCTCTCGCAGGAAGACCCGCCACATGGCCCGATCCGCATCACCCGTGAATGGCAGGCGGTTCGCGACACGAGGTCGACGAGCGACGGCCTGTGGGACAATCGGTGGTGCTGCACCGGCCCGCACGAGCCCGGCCTTGAAGTGCGCGCGTTGGGCGATGGCCTAACGACGGTGCAGGATTGGCGCGACGCGAATATGCCCCGCGAGAGCCTGCTCGCCTCGCCCGCGATCTGGCGGGAAGGCACGCTTATCGCGGCGCCGTTGGCCGGTTTTGGCCCTGATTGGACCGCAAAATTGACCAAAGAGCGCGACGATTTCGCCGCTACCCTCTATTAGCGTTGAAGATCTGGGTCTGATCCTTATCTTATAGGGCAACGCAGGGGTCTGCGCCCTGCCGGTATTGGAGGAATCTCCCTTGGGAAATGCCAGAAATATCGCGTTCTGGGTCGTGCTGTTTTTGCTGATCTTGGCGCTTTTCAATCTGTTTTCAGGCGGTCAATCGAACATGGCGACGCGTTCGATACCGTATTCCGACTTTGTCGAGCGCGTTGAGAACGGCACCGTCGCAACGGTGACGCTCGACGGTGAGCGCATACTTTTCCGTGGCAGCGATGGTCAGGACTACGTGACGATCCAGCCCGAAAGCGCGGATATCACCGATAAACTGCTCGACAATAACGTAGGCGTGATCGCGAAACCGCAGGAGCAATCTGGGTTTCAGACCATCCTCATGACGTTCTTGCCGTTCTTGCTGCTGATCGGGGTGTGGATCTATTTCATGAACCGCATGCAGGGCGGCGGCCGTGGTGGGGCGATGGGCTTTGGCAAATCGCGCGCCAAGCTGCTGACCGAAAAGCATGGCCGCGTCACCTTTGATGACGTGGCAGGCATCGATGAGGCAAAAGACGAGCTTGAAGAGATCGTCGAGTTTTTGCGCAACCCGCAGAAATTCTCGCGTTTAGGCGGCAAGATCCCGAAGGGCGCGCTGCTCGTCGGTCCGCCGGGTACCGGTAAAACGCTCAACTCCAACTATACCGGCCGCAAGCTGATCGACGATCTTGATGCCAAGGACGCACTGAAGATCCTCTGGGACCCCGCCAACAACTGC
>JBCDGW010000020.1:0-35382 GCA_038750765.1 Pseudomonadota bacterium
ATATGGGCGCCCACGATGTTGAGCGGCAAAAGCCCAACGTGTTCCGGGTGAAGCTCCTGGGCGCCGAGGTGGTGCCGGTGACCTCTGGTCGCGGGACGCTCAAAGACGCGATGAACGATGCGCTGCGCGATTGGGTCACCAATGTGCGCGATACGTTTTACTGCATCGGTACGGTGGCGGGCCCGCACCCTTATCCGGCGATGGTGCGCGATTTTCAGGCCATCATCGGTAAGGAAGCCAAGGCCCAGATGCACGAGGCCGAGGGCAGGCTGCCCGATACCATCATCGCTGCGATCGGTGGCGGGTCGAACGCGATGGGGCTGTTTTATCCATTTCTCGATGACAAAGAGGTGTCAATCATCGGCGTTGAGGCGGGCGGCAAAGGCGTCAACGAGAAGATGGAGCATTGCGCCTCGCTCACTGGCGGTCGCCCCGGCGTGCTGCACGGCAACCGCACGTATCTGCTGCAAGACGGGGACGGGCAGATCCTCGAAGGGTTTTCGATTTCTGCGGGGCTCGATTACCCGGGGATCGGGCCGGAGCATTCATGGCTGCACGATATCGGCCGGGCGCAATATGTCTCGATCACCGATGCCGAGGCGCTTAAGGCGTTTCAGCTATGCTGCGAGACTGAGGGGATCATCCCGGCGCTTGAACCCTCCCACGCCCTAGCGCACGTCACCAAGATCGCCCCCGATCTGCCCTCCGATCACATCATCTGCATGAATATGTGCGGTCGGGGTGACAAAGACATCTTCACCGTCGCCGCCGCGCTCGGCATCGAGATGGCGGGGGACTAACCGAGCCTATCAGCCCAGGATAAGTTCAACCGGTTCGTCGGATACTCTTACGCAGCGGTGTAATCACGCAGCACCTCAAGTGGCACCACGTCCAAGGCCCGTTTATGGGTGGCGTCGAGGAATACCTTCGGCGCGCAGCCTTCGTTATGGGCCTGCATAAAGCGACCTGCGCACAGGCACCAGCGATCGCCTGGTTTGAGCCCCGCAAAGCCGTATTCGGGCCGGGGCGTTGACAGGTCATTGCCCAAATATTTCGAGAACGCCAGGAATTCGGCGGTCATCTCAGCGCAAACTGTGTGACTGCCGCCGTCTTGCTCGCAGGTATCGCACGAGCCATTGCGAAAAAAACCTGTGAGCGGGTCGTGGGAGCAGGGCGCGAGATCGGTGCCAAGCACATTCACCGAGGCATCTTTTTCCATGGGCACACCTTATGAAAGTCTTTTCATGATGGTCTTTTCGGGGACCTAATGCGCAGCGCTGGCAGTCAATCCCCGTTTGACCAGTCTAGCCGCCGGCCATGAAAATCGACCCGCCCAAGCGCAATCGTCTCATCGCCGGGCCACAGCCGCACGCTCAGGCCAGCGCCGGGCGTGGCGTCATCTGCCTCCATCCGCAGCCAAGCAAGCGGGGCAGAGGTTTGAGCGGCGGCGCCAGCGGTTTCGATCAGCTTCTGCGCGCGTCTCTGTTCAGATGAAGGGAAGTACTGCCAAGCAACGGTATGAAAAATCAGGTGCAGATGTCCCGGCGTCGTCTCGGCCAGCCGGGTCTCAAGCCAGTCAGCGGCGCTTGCGCGATCCACCATGGGGCGAGCGATGGTAAGCGCGGCGTCGAGGCGCTGGCGACGATGGCTCTGATCTGCCCAAACATAGGCTTCCAAGCGCAGCCTGTCACTGGGCTCGGCTGGGCTTAGCGGGTTCAGATCGACCCCGCGGCGGGCAGCGATCACCGGGGCGCTTTGCGGTGGCATCGGGCCGCGCCATTCTGGATCAAGCGTCAGCACGGCGTCCGCTGGGCCGCGCGCAGTGTGGTCGGGCAGGCCGAGCGCGTAGTGGTCCCAAAACAGGTTAAGCCCGGCGCTCGCCCCCAGTTCTGAGAGAAAAAAGGGCAGCTTAAAGCGGGCATGAAGCCAGTGGCCGGCGGCGATGAGCGCGGCACTGCGCGCCACCTCATTGGTTTGCGGCGCTTGGTCGAGCCAGGTGTCCAGGCGGGGCGCGTGGTGTTCGATTGCGCTGCGCACTGCCTGCCAAAGGGCCGCGTCTGTGGGCTCATGGGGCGGGTATAACGCCGCGAGCGCGGGGGCGCTGCCGTCGATCACCAGAGCATGCAGGCTGCCAGCGAGCCGCAGCGGCACCGATTGGCCCGAGGGTGTGAGGTCGCCGGGCCACTTGAGAAGGCGATCTGCAATCGCGCTGCCCGGCCTAAGGTTAGCGGCAACGCAGCGCAGCAGTTTAGCGGTAAAGGGCGAGCCCAACGCGTCGCATGCAAGCGCCTGGATCTCACAGGCCTCAGGGAAACTCATCGAAAGCGATCAACCAGCTTTTGCAGAGCGCTCCGGGTATCGGGCTCGGGCTCTGCTGGCGCTTTGGCGGGGCCCTTGAGGGTGTCCTCGGCTTTCGCGTCAGCGTTCTTTGATGACCGGGGCGGCGCGGTACGCAAGGCAACCGCATTCATGAAGCGGCCCGCATCGCCGGCTGCAAGGTCAGGGGCGCCGTCACTGATGCCCCGCAACAGGTCATCCAACCAGTCAGCGTCGGCTTTGGCGAAATCGTGCAGCACATAGCCCGATACCAGATCCTTGTGCCCCGGATGGCCGATACCGATGCGCACGCGGCGATAGTCTGCGCCGATCTGTCCATGGATTGAGCGCAGACCGTTATGGCCCGCATGGCCGCCGCTGGTCTTTACCCGGCACTTGCCCGGCGCCAGATCCAACTCGTCATGGAACACCACGATGTCTTCAGGTGTGATTTTGTAAAACTGCGCCGCCGCGACCACCGCGTCGCCAGAACGGTTCATGAAGGTTTCGGGTTTGAGCAGCAAAACCTTGTCCGAGCCCAGCCGACCCTCCGCGACCTTGCCCTGAAATTTGGCCCGCCAGGGCGTGATCCCGTGATCATCGGCGATCCGGTCGAGCGCCATAAAGCCAATATTGTGGCGGTGGCCCGCATATTGCGCGCCGGGATTGCCAAGGCCCACGAAGAGTTGCACGCGATCTCCAATCTCTGCTTTGCGCCGCCTGCGGCCCGATAGCCCGCAACTTGCTGGTTTAATCCCACCAGAAGAACCAAAACGGCGCATTCAAAAGGGCGCTGCCCAACGCGGCGACACTCCCGGTGCCCTGATAGACGATGTCGCGGTCGTAGTAGAAAAACTCTAGCGCCAGGTCCATCGCCGCTTGGCGGGTTCGCGGCGGCTCGGCCACGCTGAACTCAAGCACATCGGGCAGCATTACCACCGGAACAGCGCCGTATTGCGTATACCATGCGCGCGCTGCCGCCACATGGATCTCGGGCGCGGGCGAGGCGTTCCACCCGCCAAAGCGCAGATAAGCGGCGGCTTCATAGGCGTTCTCGGTGGGCAGGATCGCGATGAACAGGGTGGGGTATGCCGGCTCTTTCAATGCGGTGGTGATCGCCAACGCTAACTGCCGCGGTGCGTTCGCATCCCATTCGCCCAACTCACCAGGGCGCAGCGGGGGCGGGAATGTTTCGCCCAACTCGGCGGCTAAGGCTTCGTTGCCGTTCTCAAGTGCCCAGGCACGAAAGTCACGCCACTCGATCTCGCGCATCGCGTAAAGACCGCCTGGATGCGGCAAATCGGCGGCTAGGGCTAGAATTTCCGCGGGTGTCTCAAGGCCCAGCATCGCATCGGGGTCCAGCCGCTGTGCAAGCCGCTCAAGATGCACCCTGTTGCCCACGATGATCGGGGTGCCGGGGCCATCGCGTCGCGCGGTCCATGCGTCCCAAGCCTCGTCAACCGGCACCTCGATTAACGGATAGGGAAACCGGTCAACCGCATCTGCCCGCGCGATCGGGGCCGCGACCACGGCTAAGAAGACCACGAGGATGTAAAACGCGCGCATCGGCCTGCCTTCCGTTACCGGCGCCGGTTTAGCGGTGGGCCTGCTCTACCACAAGGCAATGGGAAACCATGGGATGCGGTTTTGTTCACCCGTGGGAATTTATGGGAGGCATCGCGTCGCGCGGCATTTTCCAGAGAATCCTTGAGAGATTCGCCTGGATTTCACCGGTTTTTTTCGCGATAGGGGCAGGATCTGCGCCCTCGGGCTGCGTTGATTGGGAATTCAGGGAACTTTTTTCTGGTGCTGAAAAATCAACATATAGTGGTATTTTTAAAAATATCACAATATCAAGGAATATGACGCATTTCGTGAGTGCGAGATGTTGCGTTTGTGCAAGTGTCAATCGTCAACGCGCGTAACACTGCGAAATAATTCCTTTGATTTCCATAAATTCCCATGCGATCCCTTTCCTCACGGTGAAGACGGGAAAGAGGCACTAAGACCTCCGGTAACCAAATAAGCAGGTTTCATACAGGCTACTCGGTTTCACCGAACTTAGAGATCCGGCGCGCGGGCGAGCAGACATCCCCCCAGGTGGCGCGCGCAGCTGGACCAGCCCGCTAGGCGGGACAAGGGCGGCGGGTAGAACTTTGGCAGCGGTTCTACCCGTCGTTTCCTTTTTGAGGGACGCGCTTTTGGGCGCGCATGAACAGGAGCCGCAGAGCGAGTGGCGCGACGCTTCAGAGGCGAATTCCACCAAAAGGTGGATGGCAAGGGCAGGGTATCGATCCCCGCCCTGTTTCGTCGTGTTCTGGAGGCGGGCGATCCGAATTGGAGCGCAGGACAGCTGGCGGAGTTCGTCATTGTCTACGGGGATCATCGGCGCAGTTTCCTGGAATGTTACACGATTGACGCCATCGAAGAGGTGGATGAGAAAATCGCGCAGATGCCGCGCGGCTCGAACGACCGTCGCATGCTGGAGAAACTGTTTTCCGGCCAATCGACGCAGCTCGGGGTCGATGATACCGGCCGCATCGTTCTGACCAAAAAGCTGCGCGACAAGATCGGCATATCGGACGAGGCATTCTTTATCGCATCGGGCGACACGTTTCAGATCTGGAACCCCGACACTTACCAACAAGAAGATCTCTCCCGGATCGAAGAATGGCTTGACGAAAAGCCGTCGGATTTCGACGTGCTCACGCTGCTTGATACGCAAGGAGGCTAGCCATGTCTCCTGCCGCGTCTTCACCCGCAGGTTCTCACATCCCAGTTCTTCTCAGCCCATTGTTGGATGCGGTGGCGCCAGTGCAAGGCCATTGGCTCGATGGCACATTCGGTGCCGGCGGGTATAGCCGCGGTCTGCTGGAGGCCGGGGCCGCCCATGTGACAGCGATTGACCGTGACCCGGATGTGTTCGCCATGGCCGCCGATTGGGCCGGGCCGCTCGCTGATCGTTTGACGTTGATCGAGGGCACATTTGGTCAGCTTGATACCTACGCTGACGATCTGGACGGCGTGGTGTTGGATCTGGGCGTCTCGTCGATGCAGCTCGATCAGGCCGAACGCGGGTTTTCGTTTCTAAGGGATGGCCCCTTGGACATGCGGATGGCGCAAGACGGGCAGAGCGCCGCCGATCTTTGCAACAGCGCAGATGAGACGGTGTTGGCCGACATTCTCTACATATTCGGCGAAGAGCGCGCGGCGCGGCGTATTGCGCGGGGGATTGTGCGGGCGCGCGGCGAGGCACCGATCACCACAACCCGGGCTCTGGCGCAGATTGTCGAAGCGCATTTGCCACGAGCCAAGCCGGGTCAAGCACATCCCGCCACACGCACCTTTCAAGCGCTGCGCATCGCGGTCAATGACGAGTTCGGCGAATTGGCCGATGCGCTCGCTGCCGCGGAACGCGCGCTCAAGCCGGGCGGCCTGCTGGCGATTGTGACCTTTCACTCGCTGGAAGACCGGATGGTGAAACGGTTTTTTCAGGATCGCAGCGGTGGCGCGGGGCAGGGGAGCCGCCATGCGCCACCGAGTGAAATCCTGCCTGCCACCTTCAACGCCCTTACCCGCAAGCCAATCGCGGCCAGTGACGCGGAGATCGCGGCAAATCCGCGCGCGCGCTCGGCTAAGCTGCGCGTCGGGCGCCGTACCGAGGCCGCTGCCCGCCCGCTCGACCAAGCCGCGATTGGCATGCCAGCCCTACCAGGGAGGCAGCAGCGATGAAGGTGTTTTTGTTCATGATCTCGGTCGCTGCCGTGGTCGGCCTCGCGTTCTGGGCCTATAGCGAGAACTACAAAACCAAGGCGGCGCTTGACGATATGGCGCAGCTTCAGCGCGATATCGGCCATCTGCGCGATACCCGCTCAGTCCTGCGTGCCGAATGGGCTTATCTCAACCGCCCAGACCGGCTGCGCGATCTGGCGCTGCTCAACTTCGAGCGTTTGAAACTAGTGCCGATCACGCCGGACCATTTCGCGCGGATCGAGCATGTGGCTTATCCCAGCCCAGACCTCCCCCCGATCACCGGCACGACCATGGTCTCGGGTCCGCTCAAAAACAATAATAATGAGGTAGAACAACCATGACCCGCGTCCCCCTGCGGCCCCTAGCCCGCATTCTTGAAGCGCGTTCGCGTGGAGAAAACCCCGACGCGATTGAGCGTGAGAACATCCGCCTGCGCCACGAAGAGATGCGCGACCGGGCGCGGCAAAAAGCTGAGGGACGGTTGCTTGTCTTGGGTGTTTTGTTCTTTCTCGCCTTTGGCGCGGTGGGCGCCCGCATGGGGCTGATGGCCAGCTCAATGCCCGAAGAGCCGCAGGCGAACGCCTCGACATCTGACATCAATGCCAGCCGCGCCGATATCGTTGACCGCAACGGCAAGATTTTGGCGACGAACCTCTCCACCCACAGCCTTTATGCGCAGCCGCCGCTGATGGTCGACGCCGAGCGCGCGGCACGCGAATTAGTCAAGATTTTCCCCGACCTTGATGCTGAACTCCTGACCCGCCAGTTCACCGGCGAGCGCACATTCGTTTGGGTGCGCAAGGTTTTGTCGCCCGAACAGCAGCAGCAGGTGCATGATCTTGGCGAGCCTGGCCTGCTATTTGGACCGCGCGAGATGCGCCTCTACCCCAACGGGGCGCTCGCAGCCCATGTACTTGGCGGCTACGGCTTCGGCGTGGAGGATGTGCGCGCCGCTGAGGTGATCGGCACCGCCGGGATCGAGCGGGCGTTTGACGGCTTCCTGCGCGATCCGGCTGAAAACGGCAAACCCCTGCAATTGTCGCTGGATCTGACCGTGCAGGCGGCTGTGGAGGAGATCCTCGATGGCGGTATGCGCCTGATGAATGCCAAGGGCGCCGCGGCGGTGTTGATGGATGCGGTCACCGGCGAAGTGATTGCGCTGGCCAGCCTGCCTGACTTCGACCCCAATGACCGGCCCGCCCCGCTGACCGAAGGCGATCAATCCGACAGCCCGTTGTTTAACCGCGCGGTGCAAGGGCTTTATGAGCTTGGATCGACGTTCAAGATTTTCGCTGCGGCCCAGGCGATGGAATTGGGCATCATGAACCCGGCCACCTTGGTCGAGGCCGACGCGCCGATGGTATGGGGCAAGTACACGATCCGCGAGTTTGAGAACAAAAACTTCGGGCCCACCCTGTCCGTCACTGACGTGATCGTGGAATCGTCCAATGTTGGCACCGCTAATATCGCGTTGGAGATCGGCGCCGAGCGTCAGCAGGCATTTCTTGAAAGTCTGGGCCTGTTTACGCCCTCACCGGTCGAAGTGTCCGAAGCGCGCAGCGTTACCCCGCTACTCCCCGACCGCTGGTCAGAGATCCACACCATCACCATCTCCTACGGCCACGGCCTATCGGCCAGCCCGCTCCACCTGGCGGCGGCGTATGGTACGCTGCTTAATGGCGGCACCAAGGTAAAGCCGACGCTGTTGAAAAAGACCGAGCGCGTGGCCGGGCCGCGAGTGGTGTCAGAAGCGGTTTCCGAGCACGCGCGTAACATGCTGCGTCAGGTGGTCAAGCGCGGCACCGCGAGCTTCGGCGAAGTACCAGGCTATCTGGTAGCGGGCAAAACCGGCACCGCTGACAAGCCTCGATCCACTGGCGGGTACTACGAAGACAAGGTCATCGCCACATTCGCCAGTGTTTTTCCCGCAGACGACCCCAAATACATCCTCGTGGTCACGCTTGACGAGCCGGTGGAAACGTCCGGCACCGAGCCGCGCCGCACCGCCGGGTGGACAGCCGTTCCTGTCGCGGCTGAGGTGATCCGCCGCACGGCGCCGCTGCTGGGATTGCGGCCAGAGATTGAACCAGCCACGGCGAATGGTCTAACAGAGGGCTAGCGCGTCGGGCACGCGCGATGTCGTAAAAGGTTGCACGCATGGGGCTCAAGGCGAAGACACTGGCCGATCTCGGTCTGACCGCGCAGGGTGGGCGCGAGGTGCGTGTCACTGGCCTTTCGGTCGATAGCCGGACAGTGGAGCAAGGGCATCTCTTCGCGGCGCTGCCGGGCAACCGTATTCATGGCGGCGAGTTCATCCAATACGCGTTGCGCATGGGCGCGGGGGCGGTTTTGACGGACAGGCAGGGGGCGCAGATCGCGCAGGCGGAACTGGCCGCCAGCGACGCCGCCCTGATCGTGGCGGAAGATCCGCGCCAGACGCTCGCGTTCGCCGCAGCACTCTGGTTCGGCATGCAGCCCGATATCGTCGCGGCGGTCACTGGCACCAACGGCAAGACCTCGGTGGCCACCTTCACGCGCCAGTTATGGAGCCATTTAGGGCTCAAATCGGTCAATCTCGGCACCACCGGGATCGAGGGGGCTTATGAAGCGCCGCTGGCCCATACCACGCCGGAGCCAATCACCCTTCATCGGTTGCTTATGGAGGTGGCGGAGGCCGGCGTTGATTATGTGGCGATGGAGGCTTCCAGCCACGGGCTGGCGCAGCGCCGCCTCGACGGTGTTGCTCTCGCCGCGGCGGCATTCACCAATCTCAGTCAAGATCACCTGGATTATCACGAGAGCTTTGAGGAGTATTTCCAGGCCAAGGCCGGGCTTTTCACTCGCGTTCTGTCCGATGACGGCGCTGCCGTGGTCAATATTGATGATCCGAAGGGGCCTGAGATCGTCGATATGGCAACAGCCCGCGGGCAAGATGTGCTGACGGTCGGGCGCGATGCCGAGGCAAATTTGCGCATCCGGGCGCAGCGCTATGACGCGACAGGGCAGGATTTGCGGTTTGATTGGAATGGACGCCCGCGCCAGGCCCGGCTCGATCTGATCGGCGGGTTTCAGGCTGAAAACGTGCTCGCCGCTGCCGGGCTGGTGATCGCCACCGGCTGCGACCCGACCCGTACCTTCGACATGCTGCCCTTGCTCAAGGGTGTCCGGGGGCGGATGGAGCTGGCGGCGAAACGCGACAACGGCGCGGCGGTGTTTGTCGATTATTCGCACACGCCCGACGCGCTCAAAACTGCGCTCAAAGCGTTGCGCCCCCATGTTTTGGGTCGCCTGGTCGTGGTGTTCGGCGCTGGCGGTGACCGCGATACCGGCAAGCGGCCGATGATGGGGGAAGCCGCGGCGCGTTATGCGGACCAGGCTTTCGTGACCGATGATAACCCCCGCAGCGAAGATCCGGCGCTGATCCGCCGTGCGGTCCTATCGGGCGCGCCCGAAGCGACAGAGGTAGGCGACCGCGCCGAAGCGATCTTGCGCGGGGTCGATGCGTTAGGTCCGGGCGACGCGCTGCTGATCGCAGGCAAGGGGCACGAAACCGGTCAGGTTATCGGCGATGACGTCTATCCCTTCGACGATGTCGAGCAAGCAAGCGTCGCTGTGGCTGCGCTCGATGGGCGCTACGTATGACGCTTTGGACCGCCGCTGACGCTGCTTCGGCGACCGGCGGGAAAACCGGCGCAGACTGGATGGCCAACGGCGTTTCTATTGACACCCGCAGCCTGAAGCCCGGCGATTTGTTCGTGGCCCTGTCTGACCGGCGTGACGGCCATGATTTTGTCGCTCAAGCGCTGGAGCAAGGGGCTGCCGCTGCGCTTGTGTCGCGGGTGCCGGAGGGCGTCGATCCCGCCCGCCTTCTCGTCGTGGATGACGTGTTGGACGGGCTGACACAGATGGCTATCGCTGCGCGCGCCCGCACCCGCGCCCGGGTGATCGGCATCACCGGCTCGGTCGGCAAAACCTCAACCAAAGAGATGCTGCGGGTGGCCTGCGCGCATCTAGGCAAGGTCCACGCGGCGGAGGCAAGTTTCAACAACCATTGGGGCGTGCCCCTTACCTTGGCGCGGATGCCGGCGGACACCGACGTCGCCGTGCTCGAAATCGGCATGAACCACCCCGGCGAGATCGCGCCGCTGTCGCGATTGGCGCGCCCCGATGTGGTGATCGTCACCACTGTCGCCGCCGCGCATCTCGAGGCTTTTGACGATCTGGCCGGCATTGCTCGGGAGAAGGGCGCGATTTGTGTAGGGCTCAAACCGGGCGGCACCGCGCTTTTGCACGCCGATATCGACACGCTTCCCATTCTGGAACAGGCCGCGCTGGCGGCGGGGGCGGAGATCCGGCTGTTTGGCCGCGATCCCAAGGCTTTTTACCGGGTCACTGATATCCGGCTAAGCCGCGAGACCACCGTTGCGCAGGGGCGGCTGTGGCGGCAGGAGGTTACCTACAAGATCGGGTCGCCCGGCGCGCATTTCGCGATCAACGCGATGGCGGTGCTGGGGGCGGTGAAAGCGTTGGACGGCGACCCGGCCCTGGCAATCACGGCGCTGGGGCAATGGCGCCCGGTCCAGGGCCGCGGCGTGATTGAGCATTTGGCGCTCGACGCGGTAGAGACCGATCTGGCCATCGATTTGATCGACGACGCCTATAATGCCAACCCCACTTCGGTGGCGGCGGCGCTCGATGTTCTAACGGCGATCAAGCCGCGCGACGGCGTGGGCCGGATCAGTGCCGGGCGCCGCGTCGCCGTGCTGGGTGACATGCTTGAGCTAGGTCCCAGCGAAATGGCGCTGCATGCAGGCCTCGCCGATCTTCCCGGTCTGGCCAGCGTCGATCTGGTTCATTGTATCGGCCCGAGGATGCGCGCGCTTTATGACGCGCTGCCGGGAGCAAAACGAGGCCAATGGGCCGAAAAGCCCGAAGCGCTGATCAAAAAGGCCAGCGCGCTGATCGATGCGGGCGATGTGATCTTGGTCAAAGGCTCAAAAGGCAGCCGTGTGAGCCTCGTCGTTGACGCGATCCGAAAATTGGGCCATCCGCTGACAAATGTCCAAAAAGAAGAGGCATAATGCTCTATTGGCTTACTGAGTTCTCCGATGGCGGAGATGTGTTCAACCTCTTCCGGTACATTACCTTCCGCTCGGGCATGGCGTTTTTCACGGCGCTTACGTTCGGCTTCATTTTCGGGCGGCCACTCATCGACTTTCTGCGCCGCAAGCAGACCATGGGTCAACCGATCCGCGAGGATGGGCCCGAAGGTCATCTGCTGACCAAACAGGGCACACCGACGATGGGAGGGCTGTTGATCCTGTCGGCGCTGGTGGTGTCGTCGCTGATGTGGGCGCGGCTCGATAACCCCTATGTCTGGATGATCCTTTTTGTCACCGTGGGCTTCGGCCTTGTCGGGTTTGCGGACGATTACGCTAAAATCTCTAGCCATACGTCCAAAGGCGTGCCGGGGCGGGTCCGTCTGCTGATCGGGTTTGTCATTGCTGCCCTCGCGGCGTTCTGGGCATCTGCATGGCACCCGGACGCGTTGTCCTTCCGGCTCGCCTTCCCGGTGTTCAAAGATGCGCTTTTGAACCTCGGGTACTTCTTCGTGCCCTTCGCGATGCTGGTGATTGTCGGCGCGGCGAATGCCGTGAACCTCACCGATGGGCTCGACGGGCTGGCGATTATGCCGGTGATGATTGCAGCTGGTACGCTCGGGGTGATCGCTTATGCGGTGGGGCGCGTCGACTACACCGAATATCTCGATGTCCATTACGTGCCCGGCACGGGAGAGATCTTGGTGTTTGCGGCAGCGCTGATCGGGGGCGGTCTGGGCTTTCTGTGGTACAACGCGCCGCCAGCAGCGGTGTTCATGGGGGATACCGGTTCGCTTGCTTTGGGCGGGGCGCTGGGGGCCATCGCTGTCGCGTCCAAGCACGAGATCGTCTTGGCCATCGTCGGCGGCCTCTTCGTGGTTGAGGCGTTGTCGGTGATCATCCAGGTCGCCTATTTCAAGAGCACCGGCAAGCGTGTCTTCTTGATGGCGCCGATCCACCACCATTTCGAAAAGCGCGGCTGGGCGGAGCCGCAAATCGTCATCCGATTTTGGATCATTTCGTTGATCTTGGCCCTTGTGGGGCTGGCAACCCTCAAGGTGCGATAACGCGTTTTGTGAAAGGACTTGCGCAAGTTTTGCGCTTTTTGACGCGGCGAAAGCAGACAAGTGCAAGTCTTATTTTGCAGCGCTTCACGGCCGCTTCGTCATCTGGCCTCCGTAGCGCCATGTCACGACAGGGCTATTTCCGCCGCACTCAGATGGCGCTGGCATCAGACCCGCGCTAGAACGCAGCATGACCCAACTCAATAACGCGCTCTACGATGAGCTGATCGAGGCGGTGCGTGCCGCATCGCGGACAGCAATCATGCCCCGTTTTCGCAATCTCGACCCGGCGGAGATATCGGAAAAGAACGGGCCCACCGATCTGGTGACCATCGCCGATCAGGAGGCAGAGGCCCAGATCACCGCCGCCGCCCAGGCTTTGATGCCAGACGCGCTGATCGTTGGCGAAGAGGCGGTGGAGGACGATCCGAGCTTGCTCGACCAACTGGCCGGGGCGGATCTGGCTGTCATTATCGATCCGGTTGATGGCACCTGGAACTTCGCCGCGGGCTTGTCTGTGTTCGGCGTGATCGTTGCGGTTGTGGAGAAAGGCGAAACGGTGTTCGGGCTGCTCTACGATCCGGTGATGGATGATTGGGTGCGCGCAACAAAAGGGCAGGGCGCCTGGTTCTGCAAACCCAACGGCCAGCGCGAGCGGCTGCCGGGGCCCAAACCCACATCGGAGGACGCGGTTCATGCCTATGTGTCGACGTTCCTCTTTCCCAAAGAGACACGGCCGCTTGTGACCGAGGCGATGGCGCCTTTTGCGCGCGCCACCTCGCTGCGGTGTTCGTGCCAGGAGTACCGCATGTTCGCGTTGGGCCATGTCGATTTGGTCGTCGCTGCTTGGGCGAAACCGTGGGACCACGCGGCCGGTGTGTTGGTGGCGGCCGAATGCGGGGCCGATGTCATGGCAGGAGGCACGCCCGGCTATGACCCCGCCCATCCAATGCCGCCGGTGGTGATTGTGCAGCCGGGTCAGGAATGGGCCGAGGGCATCGACTGGGCCGCGTTCCTGTCCTAAACGATCTACTCTGCCGCGATTGGGTCGGTGAGCAAGCCTTTGAGCCACGCACGCTCGGTGCGGGCGCTCGCCACGATGCGCGGTTCGCGGAGCGAGTGGAGCGTGTCGAGGCGCAAAGGCGCCAGACGCCGGTCGCTCACCCGCACAGCGCTCAGTTTTGATAACGGCGCGGCGAGCGCCAGGCTCAGCGCGATCGGCAGCAGCCAATAGGAGATACTGCCGAGGAAGATGCCCGCCAGCATGCCGAAACCGCCCAGTGTCTCTACCCAGTGGAACAGGAGCGTCGTGCCCCAGCCATAGCGGGCGGCGCCCCGTTGCTGCGGGCGCCATCCAGCCGACCGCCCGAGCACCGCGCGTATCACGGCGACGCTCTGCTGCACCATGAGGATGGGCGCATAGACCACTGAACACGCGATCTCAAAAGCCGCCGTGGCCGCGAAACGGGTTGTGCCCCCATAGAGCGCGCGGATGCGTGCCCGTGTGGCCAACGCGACGATACCCGCCAGCTTAGGGGCCAAAAGCATGCCGTAAATCACCGCCAGGAAGGCCGCGCCCGAGATCGGGGCGCTTTCGGGCCATACCGGGAAAAGCGGGTTTGCGGCGCTGAAGTAATTCGCTGTCGCGCCCGGCATCGCGCCGAGAAACGACCAGATCGCGATCAGCGCAAACCATGCAGGCGACAGCAGGAACGCCGCCGCACCCTGGGCGAGATGAAACCGCGAGATCGGGTGAAACCCGCGGGCAGTAAGCAGGCGCAGATGTTGCAGGTTGCCCTGGCACCAACGCCGGTCCCGCAGCGCGTAATCGATCAGCGTTTGCGGGGTTTCCTCAAAGCTGCCCGCGATGCGCGGGAGAAAGCGCACGCTCCAACCCGCGCGGCGCAGCATCCCAGCCTCGACGAAATCGTGGCTCAAGATCAGGTCGCGCCCCCGCAGGTAGGGAAGCCGGGCGCTATCAGCAAAGGCACGGGTGCGGATGATGGCGTTGTGACCCCAGTAATTGCCCTCGCGCTGCGACCACGCGGCAAGCCCCTCGGCGAGCAGCCAGCCATAGACACCGTTGGCATATTGCTGGATCCGACCAAACAGCGTGTCAGACCCAATCAGGAGCGGGAAGCTCTGGATCAGGCCAGCCTCCGGGTCAGCGGCCAGTTCGCGCGCCAGATGCTCAATCGCGGCACCGCTCATCAGGCTATCGGCGTCGAGCACCAGCATCGCGTCGTAGTCGGCGCCCCAATTCTCGATCCAGTCCGAGATATTGCCGACTTTCTTATCGGTGTTTTGCGCGCGGCGACGGTAGAACACATCAATCGCGCCTTCATAGGTGTGGCGTAGGGTGTGAAATGCCGCCTCCTCCTGCGCGGCGACATCCACATCGCGGGTGTCGCTTAGGATGAACAGCGTGAAGCGGTCATCGCCATCACCCGAACCCGCGCGGCCAGCCAGATCTTTCAGCATCGCAGACGCGTTGCCCGCCACATCCCACGGTACCTCGTTGTACGTGGGGATCAACAGCGCCACGTGGAGCGGTTGGCCACGCTGGGTGGGCGTTTCGGCGTCGCGGGAGCCGTCAATCGCGCGGCGCAACAGCCCGATGGCGACGGTGCTCACCGATAGCGACACCCACAGAAAGGTAAAGCAAACGAGGCCGATCACCGCGATCTCAAGCGCGCCAACGCCGCCCTCGCTCGCCAGCCAAGTGCCAATGCCGACGGCCATTAGCGCGGTAAACCCAAATGCGGGGGCAAACGCGGCAACACGCCAGGCCTGCTCACGCCAGCGGCGCCGGGCCTCCAGGCGTCGCGGCACAGGCTTCGCGGCGAAGTCCTGCGGCGCCATCGGCATTGGCGCGCGGGGCGGCATATAGGCGCTCGCGTATCGGCTCATGCGGTCCACCGGTAGAGCCAGGTTTCACTCAGCCGCTCCCCGTTTAGCCGCAGCTCGACGCGAAACTCGATCAGGCCCGCGTCACCGGGATGAAACTTGAACGCCAGCCGCGGTCCGCCGGTTTCGGGGTTGCGCTGCAGCACCCCCTCGGAGACCTCGCCCGCACTGGCGTTGATCCGGCGCTCGATGAGGCTCAGGTCGTCGGGGACAATGTCGCTTGGCTCAAAGTCTATTGCGGCGATGATGCCCTCGCGGAACGCCGCCCCGATCCGGGTATTCAACACCCGCAAGCCAGTGCCGTAATCGCTCTCGCCAGCCCAGGTCATGCGATAGCGCATCGTGTGCGACGAGCCGCGTTTCAGCCCACCTGCAGGCCGCCAATAGGCCACGATATTGTCGAAGGTCTCTTCGCTGGTGGGAATTTCAACCAGCGTCACGGCGCCTCTGCCCCAGTCACCTTCGGGCTCAATCCAAAGGCCAGGACGGCGATGATAGAGGGCTTGCAAATCGGCGAAATCACTAAAGCGCCGGGCCCGCTGCATGAGGCCGAAACCGCGCGGATTACTGTCGATAAACGCGCTGATCTGCAGATCGCGTGGGTTGGCGAGCGGGCGCCAGATTGTCTCGCCCGCGCCATTGACGATCAAGAGGCCGTCATTGTCGTGCACAGCGGGCCGGAAATCAGAAAACCGGTCGCGATTGGTCTCATCGAAGTAAAACATCGATGTCAGCGGTGCGAGCCCCACATGGGGCAGATCGCGCCGCGCAAACAGCGTCGCCTCCACGGCCATCTCAAGGCGGGTGCCGGGTGTGATCACAAAGCGGTAGGCGCCGGTGCATCCGGGGCTGTCGAGCAGCGCATGGACCACGAAATCACTGCGCCCGGGAGCAGGTTTTTCAAGCCAAAACGCGCGAAAGTCGGGAAATTCCTCACCGCTGGGCTCGGCGGTGTCGATTGCGAGCCCCCGCGCGGAGATACCGTAGATCTCGCCGGTGCCGATTGCGCGCATGTACGACGCGCCTTGGAACACCGCGAATTCGGTGAAGATGCCGGGCGTTTCCAACTCGGCGCGCAGGCGCAGTCCAGAATAGCCAAGGCGGTCATCAATCGGCAGCGCGGGAAACTTGTCGGTCTTGTCGAAAACACCCATGTCAAAGCGCAGTGGCCGCGCCTCGCCGTCCTCGACCACCGAAATAGCAATGGGGTGGGGGAAGTAGAGGCCAGGGGCAAAGACATCGAGCCGCAGCGGCGTATCAGGCTCATCGCTCCACAACGCGTTGCGGGTGTCGAACCAGATCGAGACATAGTCTTCGTAGCTAATCGCGGTCCATTCCGGCGGCACAGGGGTTGGCGGCACGTAGGCTTGGCCGGCTAATGTCCGCGCCAGCGCAGTCACGTCATCGGGGTTGAACGGGCGCGCGTCGCCAAGGCCCAGGCCAGGCTCGCCATGGCTGTCGGCCAAAGCGGCTGATCCTGCGACTGCCAGTAATCCGGTGAGAACCTCGCGACGCAACATGGCTCAGGCGGGCTTCTTGGTTTTCCAGGGTTGCGCTTTGAGCCACGCAACGCTGTAGGCCACGATGATAATGGCGGCAAAACCCAACATGTTTACCCAGAACATCGACCAATGGGTGCGGCCCACCGCGTCAAAGATCACACCCATGATCCGCGCGAAATACATCGAGGCGATGAAAACGGCGAGCGATTGCTGGCCCACTTTGGTGATCATCCCGAGGAGCACGCGCCAGCTTTTCGCGGCGATGTGGTCGCTTTCGCCGGGCTGAATGCTGCTGCCCTGCAGTCCGACCAGGATCCAGCACACATAGGCCAGGGCCAAGAAATGCACGTACCGCAGCACGCCGAAATCCGATTTGGTGATCAGGAACGACCAATCGCGGCGCCATTCCAGGAAGAACGGCACGGCGTTGTAGATGCGGAAATAGGCAAATGGCACCACCACCAAGACAATCGCCAGCGCGCCCAGGAACAGCCGCCAATCGCGGGGCGGGGCCGGGATCCACCGCGCCATAAGCGCGAAGCCGGTGAAAAAGATCAGCTGCCAACCGAACGGATTGAAAAACCATTGGCGCTCAGACCAGGGCTCTGCCGGCAAATTGAGGTCGAAGACGCTCGCTGACAGCCAAACCGCGACCGATACCAGTGCCGCGAGACCGATATGGACTTGCGCCAGCGCGATCATGATCGGCATCATCGCTAGGATCACCAGATACATCGGCAGGATGTCGAAGTAATTGGGCACATAGGTGAGCGTTAGCAGGCCCAAAAGCTGCGATTGGGGATCGCGGAAGAAGGGATGGAGGTTGAGCTGACCGACATAGTCACGCCCCTCGGGGAAAAGCGCGTTGAGCGCCACCATCGTCGCGGCGATCGCCACGAACAGTGCCACATGGGCCCAGTAAACCTGCCACACCCGGTAGGCGACGCGTGCGCTGCCCATCGCCATGCCCCGCTCGCGGAAGACGCGGCCGAAGGCGATGGCCGAGGCCATGCCAGAGCAAAACACGAAGATTTCGGTCGCGTCGGAAAAGCCAAACCGCGCCGGGATCCATAATGCCAGCCAATCATTGGGGACATGCGCCACCAAGATGATGAACATCGCGATACCGCGGAAGAAGTCGAGCCGCGGATCGCGCACGCCTGCCTGGCTCACGTTTTTGCGCGCCGTGGCGGGGCTGGAATAGGTTATCGACGGGTCTGCAAGGGCCATGGGTCGCTACTTACTCCGCCGCGACAGATGCTTGCACTGCACGCGCTGCGGCGATCCTTTCCAACCTGGACATAGCGAACGCATCGACATTGTCAGCCCGCAACCTGTTGCGCTCGGTGATCAACCGCTCAGTTGCGTCGAGATGGCCTGCCCGCAGACCGGCCTCGATGGTCACCCTTTCAAAGATGTCCCGTTGCGCATGGCTGCCGCCCATATTTTGAAATTTGGGTTGTGCCGCACGCAGATGGGCAAATGCCAGGTCGTAGCGCCCTTCGCCAAAAGCGGCCAAACCGCGGGCCGCTGAAACGCCCGGTTCGCCCATGATCGGCGCCAATTCGCCGGGCGCTTGCGCGTCACGCGCCACCCGGGCGGTTAGCCGCGCGGCGGCGTCGTGCCGATTATCGCCAGCGAGCGCCAGCATGTAGTGCAGATCTGCGAACACCAAGCAGCCGTCGGTGGTTCGGCTTTCGGCCAGATCCGCAAGCTCGTTCCAGCGCGTCCCCACGTCCACGCCTTCAAGCTGCAACCGCAGAAGCAGCGAGGACGCGTTGGAAAAGTCGCGGTAATCGTCGGTCTTATCCGAGCGGATCTGGGTGTCGTAGAGGTCGAGCACCTGGGCATAGTCGCCTTGATCGAGGATCAGCAGCGCCTTGTGCCACCACACATGGAAGCGGAAGTTATTGCAGTGGCTCCAGGCGGGGTTGTTCTGATCGATCAAGGCGATGCCTTGGTCGGGCCGGTTGGTCATATCGTAGACATGGGCGACTGCGTGCAGCCCCCAAGCGTCATCATCGGCGGCCTGTAACGCCGCGAGCCCGGACCGCTCGGCCTCGGTGTAATTGCCGGTTTCTTCAAGCGCGAACGCGCGGCAGCCATAGGCATAACCGCGCAAGGGATGATCGGTGTCATGGGCCGCCATCACCGCCTCGACGGAGCGCAGCATGCCGATGCTATCGCCGTGAATGAAGCGGATGCCTTGGCTCACCTTCATGCTGATCGTGTCTGCCGGATTGAGCCGCAGCGCACGTTCCATACGCGCCACCGCGGTCGAGGGATGCCCCGTGAGCCAATCTTGCAGCGCTTCGCACCAGAGCCGCTCACGCTCGGTCGCGCCGCCAAGCGCCAGGGTGCGCTGCGCTGCTGCATTGGCCTCATGGGCGACCGAAACCAATTCGCGCCGCCCCATCATCAGCGAGAACAGCCCGCGCGCCGCGTGGGCCATGGCATAGTCAGGCGCAGCCTTTAGGAGTGCCCCCAGATGCACGGGTCCGCTTTGCCCGTGGGACAGGACACCGTGGATCACGCCATTCCATTCGGTCAGCGCGGCCTGGTCGGTGAGGCTCGTTTTGCAGCGGCAGATATCGATGAGCATACAGAGTTCCTTAATGCCCGGGCGGTTCCCCCGAACAATCAGTGAGTTAGCGAGCCAAATGGCGTTTCGCACCTCACGTGCCCGCTACCACGCGCCAACGTGATTGCAGCGCACCTTTTTGTGATCAGCGGGCTTTCGCGCGATGGCGCCGGATCTGCTCTAGAAGCCCCGCCACAGCGTCGGTATCGGCGCCAAATCGCGGCGGCGCCTTGCGGTAACGCACTGGTGTCCTTGAAAACTTTAGCGGATTGGCAAGCAGCGAAACTTTGCCAGCAGCCGTGTCGGGCGCCGCCATCGAGACGGTGGTGCCGCGCGATTTCGCCTGATCGCTGCCGAGGGCCTGCGCCACATTGTGAATGGGCCCGCACGGAACTTGCGCGCTTTGCAACATTTCTAGGCATTCCGCGCAGCTATGCCTCTGGAATATTTCAGCAAGTATCCCGGTAAGCGCGTCGCGATGGGCGATCCGATCAGGATTTGTGCGAAATCGACCATCCTCGGCAAGATCGACGCGCTCGAACACCACGCACATCCGCTGAAACTGCGTGTCATTGCCCACCGCCAAGATGAAATGCCCGTCCCGCGCAGCGAACACGTTATAAGGCACGATATTGGGATGCGCATTGCCGCGCCGGGCCGGGACGTCGCCGGAGGCAAGGTAATTCGTCCCCTCGTTGATCAGCCACGCCATCTGGGTGTCGACGAGCGCCAAGTCGATATGCTGGCCCTCACCGGTGCGGTCGCGATGGCGAAGAGCTGCGAGAACACCGATGGTCGCGTACATCCCGCACATCACATCGGCGATGCCGACGCCCACCTTCATCGGCGCGCCATCGGGCTCACCGGTCAGCGACATGATCCCACCATAGGCTTGCGCCATCAGGTCATAGCCGGGCCGCGCGCGGTTTGGCCCGGTTTGCCCGAAGCCCGAGATAGAGCAATAGATCAGCCCAGGGTCGGCCGCGCATAAGCTCGCGTGGTCAAGGCCGTACTTTTCCAGGCCGCCGGGCTTGTAATTTTCGATCACGATGTCTGCTTCACGCGCCAGCGATTGCACAAGCGCCTGTCCCTCCGCTTGGCTCAGATCGGCTGCGACTGAGTATTTGTTGCGGTTGGCGGCCATGAAATAGGCGCTGAGATCGGAGGCGCCTTCGCGTGTCTCGGCGTAGGGCGGGCCCCAAGTGCGGGTGTCGTCACCGCCAGTCTTGGGGTTTTCAATCTTGATCACCGTGGCGCCGAGGTCACCCAAAAGCTGTGTCGCTGTCGGCCCGGCCAAGATGCGCGAGAGATCGAGCACCAATAGCCCGCTCAGCGCGCCTTGGGGCTCAGAAGGTTCCGTCATAGGCTTTCCGATCAATCTCTGCCGCGATCACCGTGAAGGTGGCTGCCGCCAAGGCGCTGTCGAGCGCGGCCTCCAACGCAGCGACCGACGCCGCGCTGTGGCCAGCGCCGCCAAACGCGCGCGCCATTGCGGCGAAATCGGTGCGGGCGAAGTCGACACCGCGGTTTGGCATCTGCCGTTGCCGCTGCTTCAACTCGATCAGCGCGAGCGAGGCATCGACAAAGACGACGAAGATGGTCTTCAAGCCAAGCTCCGCCGCTGTGGCTAGCTCGCCAGCCACCATCAAGAACCCAGCATCGCCTGAGAAGGACACGACAGGGCGGTCCGGTTCAACGAGTTGCGCCCCCATCGCCAGCGGCACAGCGCAGCCCATCGTGCACAAACCGGACGACTGGGTCAGCGCGCGCGGAAAGCCACAGCGCCACATCTGCGACAGCAAAATCCGGTGCGCGCCGCTATCGGCGGTGATCAGCGTACTATCGGGTAGGCGCGCCTGACAGGTGGCAATCACTTGCCCCGGCCCCCAGTCGCTCCCGGGCGCGAAGGCCGCGTCGAGCGCAGCCTTGGCCTCGTGCACCGCGCCGTCCTGCCAGAGCGGCGGCATCTGGTCGGGGAGGAGCGCGTCGAGCGTCGCCGCGCAATCGCCGGTGATCGGGATGGTCGCGTGATGCATGTAATGGTGGTTGGGCTCGGCGGTGATGTCGATCACGGTTTGAGCGCCCGGATCCCAAGGGTTGAGCCAGCCGATGCGCATCTCAATCGGGTCATAGCCCACGGCCAGCACGACATCGGCCTTCTGCACCAGCGGTAGCAAGATCGCATCGGCCTTGGGGGATAGCCCGGCGCCGCCCAGAGCGCTTGCGTGGTCCTCGGGCACGAGACCCTTCGCTTTATAGGTGGTGATCACCGGTACGCCCATATCGGCGAGGCGGCGAAGCGCGCCCTCCGCGCCGTTATTCATCGCGTCGAGACCTGCAATCACAATAGGCCGCTGCGCCTTGGCCAGGGCGGCGCGCGCTTGGGCTAGGACCGGGCCCGCCGGTACGCTCGCCGCTGCCCTCGGGCGTAGCACGCCCTCACCCTCGGCTGTCGCATCCGCCACGCTGATCGGCACATCGATATGCACCGGCCCCGGGCGGCCTTCGGTGGCGATGCCGAGCGCTTTGTCGGCGATCACATGGGCCTTGCCCGCGCTTAGGGTGAAGCTGGCCTTGGTTATGGGGCGAAACACCTGCGGCTGATCCAGCACCTGGTGGGTGTAGACCTGCGCGGTGTCCGCATCGACGCAGCCTGTCAGCACAATCAGCGGCACCCTATCTTGGCGCGCATTCTCCACCACGTTGATGCCGTTTAGGGCGCCGGGCCCGACGGTCGCCAGCAGGATGCCAGGCGCGCCGGTGCGATGATACGTGCCCTCGGCCATGAACCCGGCGGCGTTTTCATGCTTGCACAGCACGAAGGTGATGCCCGCCGCTTCAAGCGCGTCCATCAACGTCAGCACTTCGCCCCCGGGCATGCCGAACGCATATCGGCACCCTGCCGCATAAAGCCGCTTTGCCACCACATCCGCTGCACGCATCATCACCGCCCTTTCTTTGCGCAGCCAAATGCGCCGAACGCCGCGCAGGCGCAAGACACGGTGCTGTGTGGGCGCTTCGAGAGCCGCATGCGCGGGGAGGATTTGATTTTTGCCGCGCGATAAGAAAAAATAATGTCATCGAGCCCGGAACCATGCCCAGAACGATTTGATGAGCAGTCAGAAAATTCGCAACATGGAGGCGTTTGCCACGGTAAGTGGTATCTCGCGCCCCACTGTGTCGAAGTACTTTAACGACCCCGACAGCGTGCGCCCCTCGACCCGCGCGCGCATCGAAGCCGCGCTCGAGCGCTACGATTACCGACCCAACTTTTTTGCGATGAACCAAAATCGCAAATTGACGAAAAACATCGGTATCGTGGTGCCTTACCTGGCCGATCCGTTCTTTGCTGAGATCGTGCGCATGATTGAGCGGCGCTGTATCGATGCCGGGTTTTTGCCATCGCTGTTTAGCGCGCATGGATCGCAGGCGCTTGAAAACGATATCTTGGGCACCTTGCGCTCGATGAAGCCCGCCGGGGTCTTGTTGGCGCCGTTGGGTCGGATGTCAGACAAAGCGGCGATCGAGGCGTTTTGCCAACACGTGCCGACGGTTTTGTTCGACAGCAACATCGACGGGATGGGGGAGGCTTTTGTCGGATCGGACAATTACAGCTTCGTGTCACAAACTGTTGAATATTTGAGCAGAACTGGCGAGGCGCCAACGTTTTTTGAGATGCGCAATCCGGCCAATCCCAACGCCAATAAACGCCGTGCTGCCTATCTGCAGATGATGGAGCGCCTCGGGTTACAACCGCACGTGGTCAAGATCGAGGGTACCGGCTGGGCGTTTGAAGAGATCGGACGAGAAGGCGCGCTGAAGCTGTTGGCTGAAGACACGCTGCCCACAAACACTGTGCTGTGCAGCAACGATCGTTTGGCGATTGGCTTTCTGTCGGCGTGCTTCGACCGTGGTGTGCGCGTGGGCCGTGATAGCGATGCTGTGCTGCGGGTGGCCTCCCATGACGATCACCCGTTCTCTCGGTTCACATGCCCGGCGCTGACCACAGCGGCGCATGATTACGCGTCGGTCTCCGATCACGCGCTGGAGACGCTGTTCCGGCTGATCGAAAGCGGTGGTCGCTTTGCGCGCCGATCCGAGACGTTGTTCGCCGCACGGCTTATCCGCCGGGACAGCGCCTGATTTTACGCGCGTAAACTTTTGGTTGACGCGCGTTAAATTTGTGCTGATGATTAGTGCCAGGTAATCCAAGGCACTATGGGAGGAAATCGGATGACCCTACGAAGCGCACTTTGTGCGTCGGCTCTGTTATTGGGTACGACCACCGCCGGTCTGGCGCAGTCGATCACGATTGCCACGGTCAATAACGGCGACATGATCCGCATGCAGGGCTACACAGACCAATTCACCGCCGATACCGGTATCGAGGTTGAGTGGGTGACGTTGGAAGAGAACGTGCTGCGTCAGCGCGTCACCACCGACATCACCACCAAAGGCGGTGCTTTCGACATCATGACCATTGGCATGTACGAGACCCCAATTTGGGGCGCCAATGGGTGGCTCGTGCCGCTCGACGACCTGTCTGAAGAGTATGATGTGGACGACATTCTGCCCGCGATGGCCGGTGGTCTAAGCCATGACGGCACGCTCTACGCGGCGCCGTTCTACGGCGAAAGCTCGATGATCATGTACCGCACCGATCTGATGGAAGCGGCTGGGCTTGAGATGCCCGACGCGCCCACCTGGGACTTCATCCGCGAAGTCGCCGCGGCGATGACGGATCGCGAGAATGAGATCAACGGGATCTGCCTGCGCGGCAAGGCCGGTTGGGGCGAAGGCGGCGCGTTCATCACCGCGATGTCCAACTCATTCGGCGCGCGTTGGTTTGACGAGGAGTGGGGCGCCACCTTCGATCAAGAGCCCTGGAAGAACACGCTTGAGTTCTTTGTCGGTATGATGACCGAGTCGGGCCCTCCGGGATACGCCACCAACGGCTTCAACGAGAACCTGTCGCTGTTCCAGCAGGGCAAGTGCGGCATGTGGATTGACGCCACCGTCGCCGCCTCATTCGTCACCAACCCCGACGACTCGACGGTGGCCGACAGCGTTGGTTTTGCGCTTGCACCCGACACCGGGCTGGGCAAGCGGTCAAACTGGCTGTGGGCGTGGGCTTTGGCTATTCCGGCTGGCACCCAGCAAGTCGATGCGGCCAAAACCTTCATCGAGTGGGCCACGTCGAAAGAATACATCGAGCTGGTCGCCGAGAATTAGGGCTGGGCCAATGTGCCGCCGGGCGCGCGTACATCGCTCTACGAAAACCCCGCCTATCAGGAAGTGCCGTTTGCGCAAATGACGCTCGATTCGATCCTGTCGGCTGATCCTAACGACTCCACGGTCGATCCGTCTCCCTATGTCGGCATCCAGTTCGCCGCGATCCCGGAATTTGCCGATATCGCAACCCAGGTGAGCCAGGAATTCGCCGCCGTCTATGCGGGTCAGCAAAGCATCGACGAGGCGCTGGACAAAGCACAGGCCATCACCAACGACGCGATGGAAGCGGCGGGCTATCGCTAAGCGTATGGTTCGTGGAGGGCGGCGCGGCTGCCCTCCATCCGCTACGACGCGTGCAGGCGGGCTTTTGAGTGCCAGTCGGAAGCTGACGGTCGGGGCTTTCAGTTTGGTCTGAGCGGTCTCTGACGTATCAGTTTCTCTCGCCTGACCGCGCCGATAACGTCAATGATCTGATCCATCGACAGGCAGGGCCTCGCGGGGCATCCTGCGGAGGGGAGGGGCTCGCATGGCGACCCAGCATTCAAGATCAGCCGCTCGCGTGATGATGGCGCCTGCTGTTGTGCTGCTGTTAGCCTGGATGCTTGTGCCGCTGTCGATGACCGTTTGGTACTCCTTCCGGCGGTTCCTAGCGCTGCGCGGCGGCGATCTCGGCGGCGCGGGGTTCGACAACTATATCCGGTTTGTCTCGTCCAGTTCGTTTTGGCCCGCGGTTCAAACAACGCTGATCATTGTCGGCGGCGTTCTGGTGATCACGGTGGTGCTCGGTGTGCTGCTGGCACTGCTTTTGGATCAGCCGCTGTGGGGGCAGGGCATCGTGCGGATCCTGGTGATCTCGCCGTTTTTCGTCATGCCCACGGTCAGCGCGCTGGTGTGGAAGAACATGTTCATGGATCCCGTCAACGGCATCCTCTCGCATCTGTGGCGGTTTTTCGGCGCAGAGCCGGTGATATGGCTCACCGACGCGGCGATCCCGTCGATCATTATGATCGTTTCGTGGCAATGGCTGCCCTTCGCGACGCTCATTCTGCTGACCGCGATCCAGTCGCTCGACGGCGAGCAACTCGAGGCGGCTGAGATGGACGGCGCGCCGCCGCTCAAGCGGTTTTGGTTTATCATCCTGCCGCATCTGAGCCGCGCGATTACGATTGTGATCCTGATCCAGACGATCTTTCTGCTGTCGATCTTCGCGGAGATTTTCGTGACCACCTCGGGCGCTTTCGGCACCCGGACGCTGACCTACCTGATCTTTCAACGCATCACGGACGCGCAGAATATCGGCCTCGGCTCGGCTGGCGGGGTCTATGCGATCATCCTGGCTAATATCGTCGCGCTGTTCCTGATGCGGATTGTTGGGAAGAACCTCGATGCGTGAGCGCGGGTGGGACCTCGGAGGTACAACGTAACATGGCACGCGCAGTCACAACGAACCGCAAGATCTTGAACACCGCCGCGGCGTGGTTTGTCAGCCTGCTGATCTTCTTCCCGATCCTCTGGACGATCCTGACCAGCTTTAAAACCGAGGCGCAGGCAATCTCGAACCCGCCGGTCTTTCTGTTCTTCGACTGGACGCTCGAGAACTACGCAGTGGTGCAGGACCGCTCTGATTATATGAAGCATCTGTGGAACTCGATCTTCCTCGCGGGCGGCTCGACGCTATTGGGCATTATCATCGCGATCCCGGCGGCCTGGTCGATGGCTTTCGTGCCGTCCAGACGCACCAAAGACATCCTGCTGTGGATGCTGTCGACCAAGATGCTGCCCGCAGTCGGCGTGCTTTACCCGATGTCGATCCTGTTCGTTTGGACCGGGCTTTTGGACACCCGCGGCGGCTTGATCCTGATCCTCATGCTGATCAACCTGCCGATCATCATCTGGATGCTCTACACCTATTTCCGCGAGATCCCGGCTGAGATCTTGGAGGCGGCGCGGATGGATGGTGCGTCGCTGCGCTCGGAAATCCTCTATGTCCTGACGCCGATGGCGATCCCCGGCATTGCCTCGACGATCCTGTTGAATGTGATCCTCGCCTGGAATGAGGCGTTTTGGACCTTGAACCTCACCGCCGCCAACGCGCCGCCGCTGACCGCGTTTATCGCCAGCTATTCGAGCCCCGAAGGATTGTTTTTTGCCAAGCTATCCGCTGCTTCGGTCATGGCCATCGCGCCGATCCTGGTGCTGGGGTGGTTCAGCCAAAAGCAATTGGTGCGCGGGCTTACTTTCGGCGCCGTAAAATAGGAGGGCTAGAGCATGGGACGCATCGACCTTCGACAAGTGACCAAAAGCTTCGGTGAGACCGAAGTGATCCCGCCGCTTGATTTGACCATCGAGGACGGGGAGTTCGCAGTGTTCGTGGGCCCCTCCGGCTGCGGCAAGTCCACGCTTTTGCGGCTGATCGCGGGGCTTGAAGATGTCAGCACCGGTCAGATTGAAATCGACGGCGCCGATGCGACCGAGATCCCACCTGCGAAGCGGGGGCTGGCGATGGTGTTTCAGTCCTACGCGCTCTACCCCCATATGAGCGTGCGCAAAAACATCGCGTTTCCGCTGCGCATGGCGGGGCTCGACCGCGATGAGCAGATGCGGCGCGTTGAGCAGGCGGCGCAGGTGCTGAACCTCACCGATTATCTTGACCGGCGGCCGGGGCAGCTTTCCGGTGGTCAACGGCAGCGCGTCGCCATCGGCCGCGCCATTGTGCGGGAGCCGTCGGCGTTTTTGTTCGACGAGCCGCTCTCCAATCTGGACGCGGCCTTGCGTGTTGGGATGCGTCTTGAGATCAGTGAGTTGCATGAGCGCTTGAAGACCACGATGATCTACGTCACCCACGATCAGGTGGAGGCGATGACGATGGCGGACAAAATCGTGGTGCTGCGTGCAGGCCATATCGAACAGGTGGGCAGCCCGCTCGACCTCTACCGTGACCCGCGCAATCTGTTTGTCGCAGGCTTCATTGGCTCGCCCAAGATGAACTTCATCGAAGGCAATGCCGCCGCTCAGCACGGCTGTGCCACCATCGGGGTGCGGCCTGAGCATATCGCGGTATCTGCCAGTGAGGGCGCGTGGGAAGGCACAGTTGGGGTATCCGAGCATCTGGGCTCAGACACGTTTTTCCATGTTCACAATACCGGCCTCGCCCCGGTAATCACTGTGCGCGCGGATGGCGAGGTGGGTTTTCGCCATGGCGATACCGTCAAACTGACGCCGCGCAATGATGTGATCCACAAGTTCAACGCGGAGGGTCTGCGCCAGGCATGACACGGCTGAACGGAAAGACCGCTTTGGTGACAGGCGGGGCACGCGGTATCGGCCGTGCGATATGCGAGGCGTTTGCCCAGGAGGGCGCGCGTGTGGCTGTCGCTGATCTGCTCGCCAACGAGGCGCTCGATACCGCAGGCGCTGTCGGCGGCATGGGGCTCGCGATGGACGTGACCGATGCGGGCGCGATCGCCGAGGGCGTTGCCCGGGTCGAGGAGGCCTATGGCGGTATCGACGTGTTGGTCAACAATGCCGGTATCTTCAACATGGCGCCCATCGAAGAGATCACCATGGAGGATTATCGCCGCCAGTTCGATGTGAATGTGGCGGGCACGCTATTTGCGATCCAGGCGGTCGTCCCGGGGATGAAAGCGCGCGGCAAGGGCGGCGCGATCATCAACTTCTCGTCCCAAGCAGGTCGTCGCGGTGAGCCCAACATCGCGATCTATTGCGCGACCAAGGCGGCAATCATCTCGATGACCCAATCGCTAGCGCTTGAATT
Organism: Pseudomonadota bacterium; assembly: GCA_038750765.1. Classification (GTDB taxonomy): domain Bacteria; phylum Pseudomonadota; class Alphaproteobacteria; order Rhodobacterales; family Rhodobacteraceae; genus Psychromarinibacter. The sequence continues at coordinate 28,230 of JBCDGW010000020.1, forward strand.
TGCGCCGCACAACATTCGCGTCAACGCGATTGCCCCAGGGGTGGTCGATACGCCGATGTGGGATGTGGTCGACGGCCTATTCGCTAAGTATGAGGGCCGCGCGCGGGGTGAAAAGAAGCGCCTCGTGGGTGAGGCGGTGCCGCTGGGCCATATGGGGCGGCCGGACGAGGTGGCCGACCCATGTGTATTCCTCGCCTCAGATGACGCCCGCTACATCACCGCGCAAACGCTCAATGTCGATGGCGGCAACTGGATGAGCTGATGGGCGAGGCCGTGCTGCTTTCAGACGCGACGCTTGCAGCGCTGCCTGCGTCAGTGCGCCGTCCGGAATATGACCGCGCCAAGCTGACCCCCGGCATCGTGCATATCGGCCTCGGCAACTTTCACCGCGCCCATCAAGCCTGGTATCTGCACCGGCTGATGCAAGAGGGGAAGGCGCATGATTGGGGCATCCTAGGCGCGGGTGTCCGCCCGGCAGATGCGGCGATGCGCGCGCGGCTCCTCGCGCAGGATTGCTTGACCACGCTCATCGAATTGGACCCGGGCGGCATCTCCGCCAAGGTGTGCGGGGCGATGATCGGGTTTATCCCGGTGGAGCCCGCCAACGGCGCGCTGATCGCGCAAATGGCTGATCCGGCGATCCGCATCGTTTCGCTCACCGTGACCGAAGGTGGGTATTACCAAGACCCAGCGACCGGGGCTTTCGATCCGTCGCACCCCGATATCGCGCATGATGCTGCAAACCCAGACACGCCGCGCACGGCATTCGGCGCCATCGTGGCGGCGCTTTCTCTGCGGCGGGCGCGGGGAATGCTGCCCTTCACCGGGCAATCCTGCGATAACCTCCAAGGCAATGGCGATGTCTTGCGTGCCACGGTCACAGGATTGGCGCGGCTGAGCGATCCGGGCCTGGCGGATTGGATCGAGGCGGAAGGCGGGTTCCCTAATGCGATGGTGGATTGCATCGTCCCAGCCACGGGCCCTGAGGAATTGGCGTTGGCGCAAAGCCTGGGCATCGCCGACGCGGCGCCGGTGACCCACGAGAATTTCCGCCAATGGGTGATTGAAGAACATTTCGTGTCTGGGCGCCCGCCCTGGGAAGAGGCAGGGGCGACGATCACCGATGATGTCCATGCCTATGAGACGATGAAGATCCGGATCTTGAATGGTGGTCACCAAGTCATCGCCGACCCGGCTGAGGTGCTGGGCATCGCCACGATTGCCGATGCGATGGCGCATTCGGGGATTTCGGGGTTTCTGCGCAAGGTGGTCCGCGATGAGATCGCGCCCCATGTTGCGCCGGTGCCCGGGATGACGCCTGAAGCGTATCTCGATCAGATCGCGACCCGGTTTGCTAACCCGCGTATCCGCGATACGACCCGCCGCGTCGCGTTTGACGGGTCAAGCCGCCATGCCGGGTTTCTTGTGCCGTCGATCCGCGATGGCTTGGCGTCGGGCGCCAATGTGGACGGGCTGGCGCTCGCCTCTGCTGCCTGGGCGCGATACTGCACCGGCATCCGCGAAGACGGCAGTGCGGTAGAGCCCAACGATCCGGATTGGACCAAGCTGCAAGCGCGCGCCATCGCGGCGCAGGAAGACCCGATGGCGTGGCTCGGCATGCGCCATATCTACGGTGATTTGGCCGAGGCGCCCCGTTTCGCCACAGCATTCGCCAATTGGATGGCGATGATCCGGCGGCAGGGGATTGACGCGGCGCTAACCCATTACACCGGCGGCTGATCACATTGGCGGCTGATCCGCTCGGGCCACTATTTCTTTTTGTTGATTGTCACCGGCGGTTTCAGTGGCGGCAGAGCCAATGGGTCGGCTTCGAGATTGGCAGGGATCACCTCATCGGCGGTCTGCAAGCCCGGCGCGGCCCAGCCTTTGCCTGCGGCGACCTGAAGTTGCGAGAACGCGAGAGAAAAATCGCGGTAGCTGCTGGCCAGGCTTAGCCGCTCATTCGCAAGCGCGATTTCAGCATTGATCAGATCGGTGAGGGAGGTCTCGCGCGCCTGATACCCTGCGCGCGACAACTCGACCACGCGGCGCGCAAACACCAGGGCCTCCTCAATCGCGGAAACCTGGCGGCTCAGATGGAAGCAGTTGGAGAGCGCCGTTTCCACATCCTCCACCGCGTCGAGCACCGATTGCCGCCAGGCGATTTCTTCTTGCCTTGCAACGCTGATGGCGCGTCGGCGGTTCGCGTTCAGCACGCCCCGGTTAAAGACAGGCACGTTGATCGACGGGCCAAAGCTCCAAGTCCGCACGGTGCTTTGGTTCGATCCTGTGGTTAGGCCAAGCGTACCGCCCAGCGTGACCGACGGGAATAATGCCGCTTCGGCGATGCCGATACCGGCCACAGCCGCAGCGTAGTCGCGCTCGGCTTCGCGCACATCGGGGCGGTTTCGCAATAAGTTGGCGGGGATCCCGGCGCCACTAAAGCCCAGGGGGCGCGGCTGGCGGTGGCCCTTCCGCATTTCCTCGATCAGATGCGCCGAGGGTAGCGACAACAACGCAGCGAGGCGGATGACGTTGGCCTCAAAGCCATTTTCCTGCGCCGGCAGCGCGGCTTTCGCTGAGGCAAGGGTCGACAGCGCCTGATCCACATCGAGTTGCGTGGCGGCACCGGCTGCGCGCAACTGTCGAACCGTATCGACCAGCCGCTGCCGCGCGGCGATTGTCGTGCGGGTGATGCTGGCCGCTGTCTGGAAGAAGCGCGCGCGAATATAGGCGTCGGTAATCTCTGAGATCAGCGCGATGCGCACCGCACCGACATTAAACTGCGCGGCCTCGTATCGGGCGACAGCTTGCTCGCGCGAGCGCTTCTGGCCGCCGAAGATGTCAAACACGTATTCGGCACCGAAACGGACGGTGGTAGTGAACTGGTCGCTATTGGCCTGACCGAAAGTGCCGCCATAAGCAGGTGCAACGGTTAGCCCACCGTCGAGCTGCGCATTGAGCCCCGTGGCCTCGACAGCGGCCTGTGCTGCATTGATCCGCTCCAAGGCGGCCTCAAGCGACAGTGAGCGGGCATTGCCGCGCTCAATGTACTCTGCCAGCAGCGGGTCGTTGAATTTCAGCCACCAAAGCTCGGTCGCGGCGTGCAACAATTCGGTGTCGCCACCCCGGAAAAACCGGGTCGTAAGGTCGATGCCCGGTGAGACGTAATCCGGTCCGACCGTACAGGCGGCCAGGGATGCGGTCGCCACCAAGAGTGCCGCTTTTTTCATGAAACTGCCCGGGTCATTGTTTTATTTGTTATGGCTTACATACGCGACGCCGCTGGTGCCTGACAAAGCCGCTGCTGTCTCGTCTGCCTGAAACAGCGCAAGTGTCGCTGCATAACAACGGTTTAGCGGTAGCAGTTCGCACATTTTGTGGGTCACGCCTCTGCGGCGTGTATCTGTCGATTTGAGCCGACATGCGCACAAAGTTCGATTTGTCTATTTTGTGGCAGCTTTTTGGCAATCCGCCTTTCGCGCGTTTCGATCCGCGTGGATTTCGCAGCAACAATCGCAGAATAGTGCAAAAAACCCGTTCTAATATGGGTGTTTCTACGCTATGGCGATTGAAAAATATGATGAGGCGGGCATGCGTATCCTGATCACCAACGATGACGGGATCAACGCGCCAGGGCTTGAGGTCCTGGGCGAGATCGCGGGCGTTTTGGCGGGCCCCGATGGTGAGGTGTGGACTGTTGCGCCTGCTTTTGAGCAATCGGGCGTCGCGCACCGGATCAGTTACACCCATCCGCTGATGATCGCTGAATTGGCGCCGCGTCGCTTCGCGGTGGAAGGGGCGCCCGCCGATTGCGTGCTGGCAGGGCTCCACAACATTCTGCCTCACCCCCCCGATCTGATCTTGTCGGGTGTTAATCGCGGCAACAACGCCGCCGAGAACACACTCTATTCCGGCACCGTCGGCGCCTGTATCGAAGCCGCCCTTCAAGGCTACCGCTCTATCGCGCTCAGCCAGTTTTACGGGCCGAATAATCGCGACCTTGCAGAGCCGTTTGAAAGTTCGAGCCGCTGGGGCGTTGACGTGATCAACCGCCTGCTCGCCGCTGACCTCTGGGGATCTGATCCTTACTCGCTGTTTTACAACGTGAATTTCCCGCCCTGTTCAGCCGAAGCCACCCGCGGTGTCCAGGTCACCACGCAAGGGCGGCGCGCGGGCGTGAACTTTCACACCGAGCCCTATACCGCGCCCTCGGGACGCCGCTTTATCTGGATCACCGGCGGCGGCCAGCATGTCGAGACCGCGCCGGGCACCGACAATCAGGCCAATTTGGAACACTACATTTCCGTCACGCCGATGCGCTGCGATCTCACCGCCTATGATACTCTGGCCTCGCTCAAAGAGGCGCTGGAATGAACGGCCTCGCCAAAGTTCTTGGCGTGGATGCCGAGCGCACCATGCAGTTTCTGTTTGCGCTACGCTCGCGCGGGGTAACCGAGAAGCGTGTCCTGCAGGTGATGGAGCAGGTGGATCGCGGGGCGTTCGTGCGCGGGCATTTCGCTGAGCGCGCCTATGACGATTTGCCCCTGCCGATTGGCTGCGGCCAGACGATCAGCCAGCCCGCGGTGGTCGGCATGATGACCCAGGCTTTGGCGCTTACAGGCCGCGAAACAGTGCTCGAGATCGGCACCGGTTCGGGCTACCAGGCCGCGATCCTGAGCCAGTTGGCACGCCGGGTCTACACTGTCGAGCGCCACCGGCGCCTGGTGCATGAGGCGCGCGACGCGTTCGAAGCGCTCGGGTTGACCAACATCACCGCGGTGATGGCGGACGGTTCATTCGGTCTGCCTGAACAAGCGCCGTTTGACCGGATCTTGGTCACAGCGGCAGCCGAGGATCCGCCGGGCCCACTCTTGGCGCAATTGCGCGAGGGCGGTATTATGGTGGTGCCGGTCGGACAGTCAGATGCGGTGCAACGGCTCATCAGGGTGACCAAGACAGCGGATGGGCTAGAGTATGAAGAGTTAGCGCCAGTGCGCTTCGTGCCGCTGGTGGAGGGTTTGGGACAGGATTAGGCAGGCAAACAACAAAGCCCCGACGCAATAACGGGGTTGAAAGGAACGGCAATGGTACACGATCGCCGAGTACGGACAGCAACGATGACATTGGCCGCGCTGGCGCTGAGCGCGTGCGCAAGCGGCTTTGACGTAGATATGCGCGATCTCTCGGGCGGGTTCGGCAACACCGATACCACGCGCCTCGCGACTGAGCCGCGACCCCGCGCCGATGAGCGCGGCGTGATTACGTATCCTAATTTCCAGGTGGCGCTGGCGCGGACAGGCGACACTATCGGCAGCCTCGCTGCGCGCCTCGGCATCGATGCAGGGGAACTGGCCGATTACAATGGCATTTCTATAGAGGTGCCGCTGCGCAAAGGCGAAGTCGTGGCGTTACCGCGCCCGCTGGAGCCGCTGCCGGGTGGCGCTGGCGCCAATGGCGTCGACATCACTGCGCTCGCCTCGGGGGCGCTGGATCGGGCTGGGCCGGGCAGGACCAACACCGTCGAGACCAGCGTGATCAATGCGCCGCCGGTCGCCGATAACACCCGCACCGAACCGGTGCGCCACCGTGTCCTGCGCGGTGAGACCGCGTTCTCAATTGCGCGGATCTATCGGGTATCGGTGCGCGCTCTGGCGGATTGGAACGGCCTCGGCCCCGAAATGGCGGTGCGGGAGGGGCAATTCCTGCTGATCCCGGTGGCCTCGCCTGCGCAGGCAGGCAACACTGTCGATATCCTCGACACCGCCTCGATCCCGGGCCAAGGCACCGTGACGCCTGAGCCGCCGAGCGCGTCGAAACCTCTTCCCGAAGAGGTGGAGGTGGCCTCGGTCACGCCGCCCCCGGTGCCCGATCTCAACGACGAACGCAGCGAGGTCTCTAGCGCGCGGCTGCAAATGCCGGTCACGGGCTCGATCATCCGGGCCTATGAAAAGGGCCGCAACGAGGGGATTGATATTGCCGCCGCAGCAGGCACCCCGGTTTTGGCGGCCGATGACGGTGTTGTTGCCGCGATCACCCGCGACACAGGCGATGTGCCGATCCTGGTGATCCGGCATGCGGACAATCTGCTGACGGTCTACGCCAATATCCAAGACACCGATGTGGAAAAAGGCGACAGCGTGAGCCGCGGCCAAGCGATTGCGCAGGTGCGCGACACCAGCCCGGCATTCCTGCATTTTGAGGTGCGCGAAGGGTTCGATAGCGTCGATCCGGTGCTTTACGTCAACCCCTAAAGCTGCGTCGCCGGTCAGAGACTTTTATGCCTCCGGCGGAGGTATTTGGGAAAAGAAGAAGCGGTGCCGGGCGCCATTTACAGTGTGCGGCGCGATAGGCGTCTCCGCTGTGCTTGTGACCAAGTCGGGGGCGCCGTCCTCACGGCGCGGCCGGCTCGGCGAGGCGATAGGCGCTCAACTCATCGGCAGTGAGCACGTAGATCTCATCGGGGCCGGTAACGAGGGCGTGTTGCATCAACGCTGGATCGACCCCCATCTCGATTAGGTAGATCAGCACCTCGCCCTGGCCGCGCTGGATGTCTTCGACCGCCATGAAGGCCGGGAGCAGGGTGTTTTCGTCAAAGTAATGCTGGTGCACGCCGACGAGGGCCCCGTCCTCCGCGATGCGGGTCACCCCGCCTGCGAGCATGTAGGGGCAGGCTGAAAAACAGACCGCGTTTGCGTCAACCAGCGTGTTGAGCTCTGCTTCGCGCAAAGCCCGACCGATGGCGAGCGCGTCCGCCACCGAGCCGCCGGGCGAATGCAGCGACGCCTGTGAATAGGCTGCGGTTTGACTGGCGAGCCATTCAGCAAAGCGTTGCGCGTCACCCGGCGCGATTGCCCCGGTCAGGCGTAAGATCGTGGCGTCACGCGGATCGGGCTCGAATTGCAGCCGCGTGGGCACCTCGGGCATCGCTGGCCTCGTGAGCCCCGGACGCTCGGGCCAACGCAACGGATCAAAGCGACGGGTCTGATCGCCGGGCGCCAGCGGCCGCTCGAAACCGGGGGCGGCAGGGGCAAAACCCATCCGCGGCCAGGTGCTGCTGAGATCGCGGGCAAAGAGCAGCAGGGCAATCGCCACTTGCACCGCTAGGATCGCGCGGATCGCTTTGCCCGCAGCGCTCGGTTTGCGGTCAGTC
>JBCDGW010000021.1:0-33837 GCA_038750765.1 Pseudomonadota bacterium
ACCAGCCCGGTGGCGAATTGATCGAGGTTGGTCTTGCCCACCAATAGCGCTCCGGCCTGTTGCAGCCGCTGCACCACAAATGCTGTCTCATCCGCCGTGTAGGCAAAATCGGGGCATGCGGCAGTCGTCGGCTTACCGGCCACATCGATGTTATCCTTGATGACGAACGGCACACCCCAGAGCGGGCGCGACGGGTCATAGGGCCCGAGCGCTGCGGCTTCGGCCAAAAGGTCTTCTTTGTCGAATAGGCACAAAAAGATGTGCGGATCACCCACTGCCTCGATGCGGGCATAGACCTGCTCGATGGTCTCCTCAGACTTCGCACCCGCCGCATACGCGCGGCGCAGCGATGATATGGTGAGCGGAATTTGAGCGCTCATGCCCGAATTTCCATCGTTTCCCCCGTAACAGCCGAGTCCTCAGCTCGAGGCCAGAATTCAGCGGCGCGGGCGCGAAAACAAATGCTATTAACTCACACGAGTGGTGCGTTAAATGCACCGCTCACTGGGTAACGTGGTCACCAAGTGGGACAGAGGGTGGCTGTTGCAGGGGGCAGCTGGCATGCGCCATCTCAAGGATTTTGAGTTCATCGAAGGGGTGATCCGCGCAGGCTCGATCCGGAAAGCATCGGAAGACATGCATATCACTGCCTCGGCGCTTAACCGGCGGATCAACCGGTTCGAGGATGAGTTCGGCTATGAGATCTTTGAGCGGCTACCGCGCGGGGTGCGGCTGAACCCGGCGGGCGAGTTGCTCCTACACCATATTCGCGCGCACCGGTCTGAATTCGCGCGGCTTAAATCGCAGGTATCTGACCTTTCGGGCGTGCGGCGCGGCCATGTCTCCATCGCCTGTTCGCAAGCGCTTCTGCCCTATTTCCTGCCCCGCGAAATTGCGCGTTACCGCCGCGAGCATGCGGGGGTCACCTTTTCCGTGAATGCCCGCGACCGGGTGGCGGCCGAGAAAGAGCTATCGGAATTTGCCAGCGACATCGCGTTGGTGTTTGAGCCGCTGACGCTGGTCGATTTCGAGGTGGTCTACGCGATGGCACAGCCAATCTATGCGGTTATGCGCGCCGAGCACCCGCTGGCTGATCAGGCTGAGATCCGTCTGCGCGATGCGCTGCGCTTTCCCCATGTGGCGCCATCCGAGAAATTTGCCGTTCGGGTGCTGTTGGAGGTTGCGGCGCGCCGCTCCAGCGGGATCGAGATTAACCCGCTGATCGAATCCGAGAGCTTTGACTTTATGCGCCATTATTGCGCCTGGGAGGACATGATCAGCTTTCAGTTTCCCATTGGTCTCGACATGGCGCAGCAGCCCGGGCTGATCGCGCGGCCCCTGGCGACCCGCGATGTGGCGCCGGGCAATCTGCTTTTGGGGCAATTGCGCGGGCGCACGCTCCCTGTGGCCTCGGCGCGTTTTATGCGTGAGCTGATCGGCGCCTTGCGCGCGCTGCCCGCTTGATCACGGCACCCGGTGCGCAGGCTAGCCGCTGTCCGCCTCCAAAAAACGCACCGATTGCGACCAATTGAGCAGCACCACACAGCCGGTATCGCTCCAAACCGAATGGCGGCTGCCAGCGCGGTTGATCACGCAATCGCCGCTGCGATAGGTGCCGTGCTCATCCGATTGCGCGCCGTCAAGCACCACGATCATCTCGGGGCCCACATGTTCGTGCAACGGCACCCGGGCCCCCGCCGCATAGCGCAAGACCGCGACCGCTGGCGTGCCGTCGATCAAGCGGCTGATGGTGATGCCCTCGCGAAACGGCTCAAACCGCAGCGACGCCCAGCCCCCGGCGATGAGATTGCGCATGACCACCGGCTCAAGCATTGCGCGCCTGCGCCATCGCTGCTTCGGGCCAGCCCCAGCCGAGCGTGCCGGTAGGAGCCGGTGTGCCGGGCGCCCGAGCCTGCATCAGGCGAGCCCGGCGATCAGCGTTTTGCTGTCGGCCACAGCACCGAACACGCCGCCTTGCATCGTCACCATCTTGATCGCGGCGGCGTGGTTGCCGGGGTCCGTCGCACCGCAGCAATCTTCCAAAACGACGCATTCAAACCCGCGATCATTGGCCTCGCGCATGGTGGTCGATACGCACACATCGGTGGTGATGCCGCAAATCACCAGGTTTTCGATGCCCCGCATCCGCAGCACCATTTCCAGATCGGTGGCGCAGAAGCTGCCTTTGCCGGGCTTATCGATGATCGTCTCGCCGTCGCGGGGGTAAAGTTCGTCGATGATGTCCCAACCCGGCTCGCCCCGCACCAAGATCTTGCCGCAGGGGCCCGGGTCACCGATGCCGGCGCCGATTTGCTGCGAACGCCAACGCTTATTGGCGGGCAGATCGCTCAGATCGGGGCGGTGGCCCTCACGGGTGTGGAGGATGTGATAGCCTTTGACGCGCATCGCGGCCAATACCGCCTTGATCGGTTCAATTGGCGCGCGCGTTAGCGACAGATCGTAACCCATCGCGTCGACATAGCCGCCTTTGCCGCAGAAATCTGTCTGCATGTCGATGATGATCAAGGCCGTGTTCTCAGGCCGCAGATCACCATTATAAGGCCAGCGATAGGGGTGGCTGTCGATGGTGCTCACAACGCCTCCTTGCGACCGGTTTCACCCCTCAGCCGCGTGGTCACGGTGACGCCAGAACTGGCGCCGACGCTCGCAAGACGTGGCGTATGGGTCAGGCAGGGCGACACGGCAGGATCCCTGATCAGGGGCGCTTCTGACAGGAGGGAGCGCGCGGCTTTTTCGATGGGCCACAGCCTAGGCCGGGGAGCGCTGCGTGACTTCTGCTCAATTTTTCCAAGAGCGGTGCAATCTATGCACCGCTCTTGCCTAACATCCCAGCGTTTTGCCGGGCAGCGAGCCACGTGAAAGGGCATGTCTCGCTTAATGTGATACTTGAGCTATAGCGAACAAGCACTTGCTGAATAATTGTTTTTAGGTATTACGAATCCCAGATCGCACGGTACTTCGCGATGATTTCAAGCATGCGGGCGCGGTCGAAGCTTGGGTCGTGACCGCCATGGACCGTGATCACCGGCAGCGAGACCAACAGGTCAAAGGTGGTGCGGTATGCCTCAACGCTCATGCCCGGCCCTTCGTAGATGAGCGGGCCATCGTAAATTGCATCGGCCGCAAACAGGATGCCGGTTTCCGCCTCGAATAAACCTATGCCGCCCGGCGAATGCCCTGGCAGATGCAGCACTTCGTAGACGTGGTTGCCTAGATCGACTGTATCGCCGTGGTTCAGAAGCCCCGTCGCGCGCGCGCCTTTGAGCCGGTAGCTCTCGGGATCATAGCCCTCGAAGGGCAGCGCCTCGATCAAGGTCTCGCCAATCGGGGGATAGCCCGCGTCTAGGAACGTCTGCAGCAAAGCGTCGGGCATGTCGCGGCGAAACAGCGAGGTCAGCCCCGATGGGTTGGCCATCTCCGTCGCTTCGGCGGGGTGCACCAGGCGGGTCTCAAACTCATGCACCGCGCCGATATGGTCGATATGGGTGTGCGATGAGACGCAGATGATCTCTTTATCCGGGTCGCGGCGCAGGCTATCGAGAAACGGTTTGAACGGGATCACCCCCATCCCGGTGTCGAAAATCATGTCGCGGTCGCTGCCCTCGACGAGGAACATATTGGCCTGTTCCAGCACATGGATATGCGGCTCGATAATCAGCGTGGTGTCAGCGTCAATCGTCTTGGCTTCGAACCAGTCGTCAGCAATGGGAAGCGTCATCGTCACAATCCAAGTTCGGCCAAGTCCGGCCGTGTGTTCCACGTAATCGCAATGTGCTGGGGCACCACCCGCGCCATCCAATCGGTGAGGGCTGCCTTCAGCTGCGCAGCCACAACCACACGATCAGGGATATCACACAGCCACAAAGCCGCCTCCGCCGCCCCGCGCTGGCCGATTGCTGGAAACAAGTAGAAGCAGCCGATATAGGCGCCGCCCGCATCGCGCAAAATCCACGAGAATGACCGCCGCGCGGTAAACTCCCGCTCATGCCAGGCCAGATCGATCAGGTTATCCTCACGCGTGAGCCTGCTGGGCCAGGTACCGAAGATACCCTCGAGCAGCGGGGCGGTCGCTTGCACGGCGGCGAGATCCTCATCGACATGCTCGGGCGAGAGCGGCGTAAAGCGCACGGCGCCCAGGGCGAAGTCTCGCGGCAGGGCGATATCGGCGAAGTCAGGATGCGGGGTCACGCTATTCGGCGGGCTCTTTCGCCTCACGTTTGAACGGGTTCTCGTCGGGTATCTCGTAATCCGGCGTGAACACACCCTTGTCCTTGGCGTCTGCCATGTAGCGGAATGAGGGCACCGTCATCCGCATGAGGTGATCGCCCGCTTTAATCGGCGGGTATTTCGCCACGGTCTCAGGCGTGCGAAACTTCTCCAGCGGCTCGATAATGGCGTGGTAGTCGAGCCCGAAGAACAGCGGCATCGAGTAGCGTTCGCGGCCAGTGTTCACCACCCGGTGCTGGGTCGACTTAAACTGCCCGCCTGACCAGGTCTCAAAGATGTCGCCGATATTGACGATAAACGTGCCCGGGATCGGCGGCGCCTCGATCCAGACGTCCTCGGCATTCATCACCTGCAGGCCCGGCGCGCCCTGCAGCAAGATGGTGAAGCACTCAAAATCGGAATGCGCTGAGATCCCGGTCATGTCGCGGGTCTGTGGCATCTCGTTTTCGATGTACCGCAACAGGCGTAATTGCGAGGTGGGACAGGTGATTTGGCGCGTCAGTTCTTCGGTGGGCACGCCCAATTCCAGCGCCAGCGCGTCGAGCATCCGCAGGCCGAGATTGAAGATGGCGTCATAATACCCCGAAATGGTGTCGCGCCAGCCAGGAATGTCGGGCCACACATTCGGGCCGGTCATCCGCCACTCGGCCAGATAATCGGGGTGATCGGCGGGCGCCTCGTAGGACATGTCCCAGGCTTCGTTGAAGTTCATGATCTTGGGAAAGCAGCTGCCGTTTTCCTCAAACGGGACGTAACCGCGGTGGTTGGTGGTAAAACCGGACCAGTACTTCATTTTGAAGCTGCGCGGCTTTTCGTGAAATTCCTTAGAGGCGGCGAAGGCGGCATCGATCAGCGTCTGCGGCACGCCGTGCCCGGTGATGTAGAAAAACCCTGACGTGCGCGCGGCGGCGCCCAGCTGGGACGCTACGCGGGCCTTGTCGCTGGCATCGCCCGAGAACAGCCCGGCTAGGTCAATCACCGGCAGTGTCGCGTCATCGACGGTTAGCGCTTTGAGTTCTGTCTCGCCTGATTTCGCCATTGGCTCAGCCCCATCCCTACTCGGTTCATCGATCGCGCGCAGCATGCACCGGGCACGGGGCGGCCGACTCGGCGGCGTCTAAGAATAATCATTCGTTCCCCCCAGATGCCCGCGAAATAGGCATATCGCCGATCAAGTGGCGCGTTTCGAACCACTTTCGTTGACGGGCGCGGCGCCGATGGCAGCTGATCGATGATCAGAGGAGTTAGACGCGCCCGGCCTCGTCGGCGCGAATCGTGGGGAATTGAAAGGATCACCATGGCAAAGTTGAACAGACGCGCGCTGCTGAAATCAGGAGCTGCCGGGCTGGCGGCATCGACCCTGGCCACGCCGTTGATCGCGCAGAGCCGCAGCCTGCAGGTGGGCTCATATGGCGGGTACTTCGAGAACAGCTTTAAGGAGTTTGTCTATCCCGAGTTCACCGCGGCGACCGGGATCGCGGTCGAAAGCGTGACCCAGCCAAACTCATCGGATTGGCTGGTGACGCTGCAGCAGGCGCTGGCGGCAGGCAATATCCCGACAGATATCTCGCTCTTTGCCCGTGACACGATGATCAAGGCCAGCCGCATCGGTGATCTGATCGCGCCGCTTGACCTGGGCGCCATAGAGGCGGCGAGCAACCTCGACAGCTACTTTGTGTTCGAGGGCAATGCCGGGCCGCAGGGCGTAGGCGCGATGTCGTGGTTCTCGGCCATGGTCTACAACCCCAACGAGGTGGAAACGCCCGCGAGCTGGGCCGATTTCTGGGACACCAACCTGTTTGAGGCGTCGCTGGGCTTGGGCCGCAACTACAATGCCGGGCTGCTCGATTTCACCGCCGCCACCTTCTTCGACGGCGAACAGACGATGATGTCAAACGACGGTGTCATCGCGATCATCGAAAAGATTGCGGAGTTGAAGCCCAATGTGGCGCTTTGGTGGACCGCGGAAAGCCAGATGGAGCAGTCGATGAAAAACGGTGACGTGGTCGCCGGGCAGTACTACCTCGATGTTGCCAATCTGATGGCGCTCGACGGTTTCCCAATTGCGCCCACCTTCCCGAAAGAGGGCAATCTGCAGGATTACGGCTCGTGGTGTTTAACAGCAGGGTCGGAAAAAGCGGCAGAGGCGGCGGAGTTTATGAACTTCTCCTCCGACCCGGCGATCCAAGCGCTGATGAGCCGCAAAATCGGCACCGCGCCGCTGGTCGATAAGGCGATGACCGATCTGACCGATGACGAGTTTAACTTCGTCTCCGGCGCGCCAGCGATCAAACCCGCCTACGAGGCCTATCTCGACAACGAGACCTTCATCAAGGAAAGCTGGGACAAGATGCTGGCTGAATCCTAAGCCGCGATGGGCAGCCTCGCTCTCAAGGGTGTTGCCAAGAGCTTTGGCAGCGCCCGCGCGGTGGAACCCACCGATCTCGCATTCCCCAAAGGCCAGCTCACGGCGCTTTTGGGGCCTTCGGGCTGCGGTAAGACGACGTTGCTGCGGATGGTAGCGGGGCTTGAGACACCGACGCGCGGGGCGATCTTACTGGATGGGGCGGATATCACCGCCCTGCCCGCCCATAAGCGCAAGTTCGGCATGGTGTTTCAGAGCTTCGCGCTGTTTCCCCATTACTCGGTGCGCGAGAACGTGGCTTATTCGCTGACCATCGCGGGCACGCCCAAAGACGCGGCCTACGAGAAGGCAAACGCGCTCCTCGACACGGTACAACTGGCCGCCTTCGGTGACCGGCGGATCGGCGAGCTATCCGGTGGGCAGCGGCAGCGTGTGGCCATCGCCCGCGCGCTGGCCCAAGAGCCCGAAGTGTTCCTGCTCGATGAGCCGATGTCAGCGCTCGACGCCAAGCTGCGCGAGGAGATGCAGGTGGAGTTGCGACTGCTGCAGCAGCGCCTGGGCATCACCACCATCGTCGTCACCCATGATCAGCGCGAGGCGATGACGATGGCCGACCAGATCGTGGTGATGTCAAACGGGCGGGTCGAGCAGATGGCCAAACCGCAGGAGATTTACCACAACCCGGCCAATGCCTTCGTCGCTGACTTCATCGGCAAAGCGAATTTCTTTGACGGCGTCTACCAAGAGCGCGGCGTCGATGTGAGCGGGGTGCATCTTTCGGCCGAGGCGCCGTTCCGCGCCGGGAGCCCGGTGAAGGTGGCAATCCGGCCTGAACGAACGGTTCTTGATGATGACCCGGGAGAAAACCGGATCGGCGCCAAGGTGATGTTCGTGCGCGATCTGGGCCCGCTGCGGGAATATCACCTAACCTCCGATATCGGTCCGATCATCGTGGAATACGCCGCCGGAGAGGACGGGCCTAGCCTGACCGCCGGGGACATGACCAGCGTGCGCCTGCCCCCTGATGCGCTACAAGTCTTTCCCCGTGAGGCCGCCGCGTGAGCGTGGCTGACACCATCGCGGGCCAAGAACCGCGCCAATCGCGGGCACGGCACGCCGATCCGTCACCGGGCCAGAATGTGCAGCCGTGCCCAGAGCCGCTTGCCCCCGCGCGCCGCCCTGCACCGCTGCCGCTCAAACGGGTGGGCTTGGGTCTGCTGACCGCGATGGTGGTGATATTTTGTGTGCTGCCGTTCATCTTGGTGCTGGCAATCTCGTTTGGGCGCAAGATCGACGGCGCGGCATGGGTGTGGGATTTCACGCTAGAGAACTATCAGCGCTTTTTCGTGGGCGTGTTATGGCCCGACGAGGTCACCTTCCTCTACCTGCAACAGCTTGGCTACTCGTTCTATTTCGCCGTTATCGCGTCGCTCTTGGCGGTTCTTACCGCGCTGCCTTTCACGCTGCTCCTGACCCGGCTGAAACGCTCTGCGCAGGCGCTATGGCTGGTCTTCATCATGGCCTCGCTGTCGTTGTCAGAGGTGTTTATCGTGATGGGCTGGGACATTTTGCTGTCCAACAATTCCGGCTTGCCGATGGTGTTCAAGGAAACCGGCCTGACCCAATGGCTCAAGGATGTCGGCTGGTTTCAAACCCTGCGCGACTGGGGCATCGCCAATCCGCGCAACGTCAAATTCAAAACCTCCGATTTCGCCACCATCCTGACCATGAGCTATCTGGTGTGGCCTTACGCAGTGATCTTGCTCTACCCGGCGCTGTCGCGGCTCGACCCATCGCTGGCTGAGGCGGCACGCACCATGGGCGCCGGTCGCTGGACAGTCACCCGCACCGTCACCCTGCCCTCGATCCGGCTGCCGCTATTGGGCACGACGTTGCTGCTGTTTGTGTTCTTGCTGGGCACCTATGTGAGCATCACCGTGTTCGCGGCACCCAACAAACACACCACCGCTGTGGCGATTTACGCCAATATCCGCGGCGCTAATCTCAACGCCCCGTTTGGCGCTACCCAGGCGATCATGCTGCTGATATCGGCCAGCGTTTGCCTCTATCTCGGCCATCTTCTCAATAGCCGCGCGGAGGCGCGCTGATGCGGGTGCTGGGCGCAATCTACATGGGGCTCGCGGCATTGGTGCTGGCGCTGCCCATCGTCGTGGTCTGTGGGGCGGCGCTCAATTCAGGCCGCAGCATGTTCTTCCCGCCGCAGGACCCCACCTTCAAGCGGTTCGGCGAGTTCTTCATCTCCGAGCCGGTTTGGACCGCCGCGCTGTGGAACTCGATCATCGTCGCAATCGGCGCGGCCACGCTGGCGGTGCTGATGGCCTGGCCGATCGCGTATCTGCTGTGGTCGACCGGTTCCAAGCTTTCGAAAACGCTTGCTGGGCTCGGCTCGCTGCCCTTCGCGGTGCCGCCGATTGTGTTTGGCGTTGGCTTGGGCTTTTTCTGGGCGTTTTCCGGCGGGCTGGGCGAGGTATGGGCCGGGGTGGTCAGCCACGCCATCCTGCTCATGGCGCTGCCGCTGGTGACCATCTCAATCGGGCTGCAATCGATTGATCGCTCGCATCTGGACGCCGCAGCGACGATGGGCGCCACCGAGGCCGTGGCGTTTCGCACAGTCGTTTTGCCCCAAACCCTGACGTACACGATCTCAGGCTTTTTCTTCGTTCTGGTGCTCTCGTTCAACGAGTTCATCGTCATCTTTTTCGTCTCGGCCTCGTCTTATGCCACGGTGACGCTGCAGATCTTCAACTCGCTGCGCAACGGCTACACCCCGACGATGGCGGTGGCGGCAATCACCTTTCTCACGGTCTCAGTTCTGGTCTTTTCCGCGGTGGCCCGCTGGGGCGACCTGCCGCGGCTGATGGGCGCCGACCAGTCGCGCAAGTAAGCATTCCCAACGCAAGGAGGCCGTTCATGGCACGCCAACCCACCATTGTCGGACAGCCTGTGCTCCTCGTCATCGACATCCAAAAGGGTGCCTTTCTCGACCGGGGCGCGGCTGGGATACCGACGATGCCAGGCTATGCCGAGAACGTCGCCCGCGCCCGCAAAGTGGTGGATGCTGCCCATGAGGCCGCGATCCCGGTGATCTTCTTTCAAGAGATCCATCGCTCCGACTTGATCGATTATGGCCGCGAGCTGGACGGTAGCGAAGACATCCATTGCCTCGAAGGCGCGCCCGGCACGCCGGTGGCCCGCGAAGAAATGGATATGCGCCCCACCGATTACTTCGTCCACAAGCGGCGCTACTCGGTGTTTTTCGGCACCGAGACCGAGATTTTGCTGAAAGGGCTGAAGGCGCAGACGCTGATCCTGGTGGGCTGCATGACGGATGTGTGCGTGCATTACAGCTTCGTCGATGGCCATCAGCACGATTACTATTGCCGGGTCGTGGCCGATTGTGTCGGCGGCACCTCGCCCGAGGCGCATCAAGCCTCGCTAAACGCGATGGAGTACCTGCAAGAAGGCGCGGTGATGTCGTCGGATGCGATCATCGCGGCGATGCGGGCTGACCGGTTGGCCGCTGAGTGATCACGCCGGGCGATATTCAAGGGCATTGGCAACGGCTCTGGATCAAGGCCCCCGGCTTGGTGGATGAAACGACGCGGGTGCATTGGATCCAAGCGGGGCGCGATTACGCCGATGTGCGCGTGCCCCTGGCGCGGCCAGATTTGAGCGGCGCAGCGGCCCTGAGCGATCTTCCAGCGGCGGTGCTGTATCAGCTGGCTCAAGCCGAGGGATTTGCGGGCCATGTCTCGCTGAGCGGGCGTAGCTGCACCTGGCACCGGGCAATCAACTGGCACGGCACGCCCGAGACCGCCGATATCGGCGAGATCCGCTTTGACCCTGAGGGGCGGATGATCGAGACCGGGGTTGAGGCGGATTATACCGAGCTTTGGGCGCAGCAACCGGGCGATCCCCCCACTGCGATGCGCTTCGCGGGCGGGGGCTATGCGGGCCTTGTTGCCAGCGTTGGGGGGCAGGCTGTGTTGGCGATTGGCCGCGGGGATAAGCCCGCGACCCGGCCACTGATCGAGGCGCTCGCGGCGGGCCAAATCCCGGACGGCATCGAAACGCTGTTCGACGGTGTGCATGCGCTGGCGCATTGGAGAGGTGACGCGCTTATCGCCGATCTCGCCACCCAGCCTTTCGTGGAAGGACAGGCAGTGCTGACCATGCAAGATAACAGCCTCGTGTGGCACCGGGTGGGCTTTGACGGCGCGCGAAGCCGCGTCGAGATGGTGTGTGAAACGGTGAGCGCGTAGCACCCGTGGCCCTGAAGTGCGTGCCGGCTATTCCCGCCAAGCCGAACCGTTTTGCCCGCGCAGATCCACCAGGGTGGTCGCCGATAACCGGTCGATGAGGGTGCGCTCCAGATCGTGCAGCAGGGACGCCACCTTTTCATGCAGTGCGTTCTCGACGGAGCAATCGGTTGCGGCAGGCTCCGCGTCGGCGGCAATCAGGCGCTCGTCCAACGCCAGATAGATATCGGCGAGGGTGATATCCTGGGGCGCGCGCGCCAGACGCCACCCGCCCGCATGACCCTTCTCCGAGGCGACGAGCCCCGCCTTGCGCAGTCGGCCCAGCACCCGGCGAACCACCACCGGGTTGGTGTTGGCGTGGGCGGCAATCGCGGCGGATGTCTGCCGCTCCTCAGGGGCGCGCGCCATGTGGCCAAGGCTGTGGAGGGCGAGTGAAAGGCGGCTGTTGCGCTTCATTTTACGTCACGTAACAATCGTGGTTGCAGTTATCCAGTAACTTCGTAATCTACGCGCTGCGAGCAGCGAGTCTCGGGCCCGGGCGGCGACAGCGATGTCCCCCGAACGGCCCTGCCGACAGCCAATTGCACCCTTCTGCGCCGAGCCCTCCGCCACGCGCCGCCAGTCACCCCGGGCCGTGCGCTGATGTCAGCGTTTTTGGCCGGACCCGAAACCCCCAGGGCCAGCCACAGGCGCGCCATGGGCCAACGAAAATATGCGATGAATAAAGGGATACCATGTCAATCTTGACCCGGCTGGCTGTTGCCGCCTTTACCACCTGCGCGGCAATCCTGCCCGCCTTTGCCCAAGAGGGCACGCTCAACATTTCCGTAGGGTTCATCACCGAGGATGAAATCCCCGATCCACGGGCGGGCTATAACGGCTGGATGTCAAACCAGACCGGCGTAACCGAAACCCTGATGGGCATCGACTATAGCATGAACCTCTATCCCCGCATGGCTGAGGGTGTTGAGCAGGCGTCGCCCACCACGTGGCGGGTGACGTTGCGCGAGGGTGTGACCTTCCACGATGGCACGCCGGTGACGGCGGCAGCGATGGTTGAGGCGGTCACAGCAATCTCCGACGAGGCGCATCCGGGCTACAATGCCCGTATCGATAACCTCCTCGATCTTGCCTCGGTCGAGACCGATGGCGACCGCGTCATCGTGTTTGAGACCAACAGCCCCAACGCTGCCTTCCCCTGGACCCTGTCTGAGCCGGGTATCGCGGTTTTGGGCCCGGTATCGGACGCTTTCCCGATCAACGGGACCGGGCCTTACGTGTTTCGCGAGGCGATCCCGGGGCAGCTATATCGGGTCGAGGCAAACCCCGACTACCGGCTGGGCGCACCTGGCTTTGAGGAGATCCGCGTCGTCGGCATCCCCGACCCCAGCGCCTCGGCGCTTGCTTTTGAGGCGGGCGAAGTCGACATGGTGATCAACTATCCCGAAAGCGATTTTGAGCGCATCCAAGAGACCGGCGCTGTTGGCTACGCAGCCCCCACTGCGCGACTCTATTTCTATACGGTCAACGCATCGAGCGGCCCCCTTGCCAACCCGCTCATCCGCCGCGCCGTGTCGCTTGCGATCGACCGCGACGGCATTGTCGACGCCGCGCTTTCGGGCGTCGGTGGCGCGCCCGCGGGTACGATCTACCCCGGCGGTACCGGCTGGGCCGCTGATCTAGCACCGGTTTATGACCCCGCCGCCGCCGAAGCCTTGCTGGCCGAAGCCGGTGCGGTCAAGGAAAACGGCACCTGGATGCTGGACGGTGAACCGCTGGTGATCGACATCGTCACCTATTCTTCGCGCGCCGCGCTGCCGCCCACGGCTGAGTTGACCCAGGCTTTCCTGCAGGTAATCGGCGTGCAGTCGACCGTCAGCGTCGGCGAATACGGCGCCAGCAATGACGCGGTCGCGGAGGGCTCGGCCGATATGTTCTTGCAGGCTTGGGTGACCACCCCGCAAGGCGATCCGGGCGCCGTGCTGGAGACCCTGCTGGGCAGCGAAGGCGGCTCCAACGCAGGGGGCTATAGTAACCCTGAGCTGGATCAGCTTCTCGCCGATGGCCGCACCACCTTTGAGCCGGAGGGGCGCAAAGAGATCTACGACCGGGTGCAGATGATCGTGTCTGAAGAAGCGGCGATGATCCCGGTGTTTCACGTCAGCCAGACAAACGTCGCCGTAACAGGTCTGACCGGCTACGCGGTCCATCCGACCGAAACCTATTGGGTCACCCACGAGACTGCGTTGAGCGAATGAGCCTCACGGTGTTCGGCCTAAGCGTTGCGCGCTCGGGCCGGACGATCTTGCACCCTACGTCGCTGACGCTGCAGGAAGGCGAACGGGTTGGGCTGGTCGGGTCATCGGGCTCGGGTAAGTCGACGCTTGGGCACGCCCTGATCGATGAATTGCGGGCGCGCGGCCACAGCGTGGCGCATGTGCCGCAAAGCCCCGATGAGGCGCTCGACCCGCTGCGTTCGATGGGGTTTCACTGGCGCGAGGCGGAGCACGCCTTGGGCCAAGCCCCCGACCCGGCGCGGCAGGCACAGCTCTTCGCCACGCTGCGCATCGCAGGCGGCAACTTGGCGAGCCGACCCTGGGGCTGGAGCCGCGGCATGCAGCAACGCTTTGTGATCGCGATGGCGTTTCTCGGGGCCCCCGATCTTTTGGTAATGGATGAGCCCACCTCCGCGCTTGACCCGGTGGTGGCTGCTGAAACTATGGAACTGCTCTCCGGCTACTTGGCCGAGCGGCAGACAGCTCTGCTGCTGATTACCCATGATCTGGGCTTGGCCGCCCGCAATGTGGCGCGCCTGTTGGTGATGGATAATGGGCATCTGGTGGAAGATGCGCCGACCAACGAGGTGCTGGCGGGCGCCCGGACCGAAGCCGCGCGCGCCTTATGTGACAATCGATGCTGGGTGCAGGTGCCATGTTAGTGGTTGACCAGGTTTCGGTGCGCCGCGGCACCAAGATGACCTTGCGCGACGTCTCGCTATCGTTGGCGCCCGGTACGACGCTGGCGGTGGTGGGCGAAAGCGGCGCGGGCAAATCCACGCTGATCAACGTGATCTTGGGCTTGCTTGCGTGCAGCGCGGGTCGCATCACCTGGGATGGCGCGCCTGTCCCGCGCAGCCGTCCGGCACTAGTGATGCAGGAGCCGCGCAGCGCGTTCAACCCGCGGCTGCCGCTCAGCCGGTCGATCAATGAGCCGCTGATTGCCCGCGGTCGTGCGATGGACGAAGCCCGGCTCAACCGCTTATGCGACGGGCTTGAATTGCCGCGCGATATGCTGTCTCGACGCCCCGGGGAAATCTCGATCGGGCAAGCGCAGCGCGCCGGGATCTTGCGCGCCTTAATCGCAGCCCCTGCCCTGGTTTTGTTCGATGAACCGCTGTCCGCGCTCGACGCGGTGAACCAAAAACGCACAGCACAGCTGATCGCGGATCTGCAGAAGCAAGAAGGCTTCGCTGCGCTGATCGTCACCCATGACCTGGGCTATGCGGCGGCCTTTGCCGATGACATCGCGGTGCTGCGCGCGGGACAGATCGAAGAGTTGAGCCCGGCGCAGAGTTTCGTAGAGGCGCCGCAATCAGCCTACGGCGTCACCCTGCGCGACGCCGCCTTTGCCCTCGGCGCGTTGGAGCGGGCCGCATGATTGCGACGGTTCTGGGGCTGTTGGCGCGCGCCGCCGTGGTGCTTCTGGGCACGGCGCTGATCACCTTCGCGCTACTGTGGAACGCGCCTGGCGATCCGGCTTTGGCCATCGCGCTGGCGCGCTACGATTCCGTCATTCCCTCCGAGGTGATCGACCTGGTCCGGGCCGAAGCGGGGCTCGATGCCGGATTTTGGTCGGCCTTTCTAGCCTGGTTCACGCCGATCTTGGCGGGCGATTTCGGGCAGTCTTCGGTATCTGGGCGCCCGGTATGGCCTGATCTGGTCAGCGCATTTAGCTACACAGCGCCGCTTGCGCTCTTGGGCTTGATCATCGGCATTGCCATCTCGGTGCCCCTTGCCCTGCTTGCAACAAAGCGCCCGGGCGGCTGGCTTGACCGGGTCGCCATTGGCTTTGCCTCGCTCGGCGCAGCAATCCCGGCCTATTGGCTGGGGCTGTTGCTGGTATTGCTGTTCGCGGTGCAATTGGGCTGGCTGCCAGCGATGGGCGCGCGCACCCCCGCCCATATCATTCTGCCCGCGCTGACCTTGGGTCTTGGCTCGGCTGCATCGCTCACCCGGATCCTACGCTCGGGCCTGCTCGAGGCGCGGGGCCAAGCGTTCCTGCCCGCGTTCCGACGCCGCGGCGTGGCGCAACGGGCCATCGAGCGCGACCATGTGGCCCCGCACGCGGCCGTCCCGGTAGTGACAGTGATCGGGCTCGAACTGGCCTTTTTGCTCGAAGGCGCTGTGGTGATCGAGGTGATCTTTGCGCGCCCCGGTCTCGGCAGCTTCCTCGTGGAGGCGATTGAGGCGCGTGACTTCCCGCAGGTCCAGGCCGTTGTGATTTTCGCCGCAATCCTGTTCGTGACCGTCAACTTGCTCATCGATCTGATCTACCGGGTGCTCGACCCGCGCATGGACGGCTTCAATGCGTAGTGTCGGTGTGCTCGCGGCGGTCTTCGTGGCGCTCGCCGTGTTCGGCCCGATGCTTGCCCCCTATGATCCCACCGCAATCGATATCCCCAACCGATTGGCACCGCCGGGCGACGGCCATTTGCTCGGCACCGACGCGTTGGGGCGCGACATCCTCTCGCGGCTTCTCGTCGGCGCGCGCTGGTCGCTAGGGCTGGCGTTCTTGATCTCGGTGATTGGGCTGTGCGTCGGCACCCTGATCGGGCTGCTGGCAGCACAAGGCGGCAAGATCGCCGATTGGCTTGTAATGCGGGTGACCGATACGTTCTTGGCCTTCCCCGATCTGGTGGCTGCCGTGGTGATCGCCGGTGTGTTAGGCGCAGGCACCGGTAGCCTGATCTTCGCCCTTAGCGTAACCGGCTGGATGCGCTACGCCCGCGTTGCGCGGGGCATCGGCCTGTCGGTGCAAAACCGGGGCTATGTGGTGCAGGCCCGGCTGGCGGGCCTTTCGCCGATCAGCATCGCGCGGTGGCACTACCTGCCCGCGCTGCTCCCCTCGCTGACGGTTGTGTGGACCGGTATGTTCGCCCGCGCGATCCTAGGCATCTCAGCGCTAGGCTTCTTGGGCTTTGGGGTTCAGCCGCCAATGCCGGAATGGGGTACGATGCTGCTCGACGCGCGCGTTCACATGCGCTCTACCCCACTGCAGATGATTTGGCCCGGCCTTGCCGTCGTCGCCTCGGTGCTGGCGATCAACCTCACCGGCGACGCCCTGCGCGACCGCGTTGCTGAACAAGAGCAAGCGGCCCCGGCGTGAGCGACACCGCGACTCTGGGGATCGGCCTGCGGATCTTGTCGGGGTTTTTGATGGCGGGCATGTTCACCTGCGCAAAGGCGGTGAGCGATGACGTGCCGCTGGGCGAGATCGTGTTCTTCCGGTCCGTCTTCGCAATGATACCGCTGGTGATCTTCCTCTGGATCCGGGGCGAGTTCCCATCCGGCTTGGCGACCAAGCGCCCCGGCGCCCATTTCATCCGGGCGAGCATGGGCGCGCTGGCGCTGTTTACCTCCTTTGCCGCGCTTGCTCGCCTAAATGTGGCCGAGGCGCTGTTGATCGCACAGCTGTCGCCGATCTTGATGTCGGTCGCCGCGGTGGTTCTGCTGCGCGAGCGGCTAACCGGATGGCGCATTGCCGGGCTCAGCCTGGGTTTTGCCGGGGTGTTGGTGTTGGTCTGGCCGGAACTAGGCGGCGGACAGGCCGAGGGCACGCGGCTGCTCGGGGTGCTGCTGGGGCTGTTGTCGGCGGGGCTGACCGCGCTCGCGCTGATCATGGTGCGCAGCCTCAACAAGACCGAGAGCCCCGGCGCCATCGCCCTCTACTTCGTGCTGGCCTCGATGCTGGGGGCCATCGCCACGATCCCGTTCGGCTGGGTCATGCCCGACGGCTGGACCCTGGTTTTGCTGATCGGCGCCGGGCTCTTTGGCGGATTTGGCCATATCGCGTTGACGCTCGCCTTCCGGTACACCGAGGCCTCGCGCCTGGCGCCGTTCGAATACCTTGCGCTGGTCTGGCCAGTGCTGGCGGATCTGTTGATCTTCCGCGTGCCGATTGCCGCGGCGTTTCTGCTCGCCTTGCCGCTGGTCCTTGCCGGCGCGCTCGTCGCCGCCGCCGAGAAACGCCCGGCGCTGAAAGCCGGCCAACAACGGAGCTGAAGAGAAACCCGGGTCCTGTGCAACGGGTTTCGGCCTGGGTCATGCGCGCAAGCAGTTGAAGGCCGGTAGGCTAGAAATTCACGCGCTCAAGTAGGCTGAAGGCCGGTAGCGCAAAAATAATGGTGCCGGTTGAGGGACTTGAACCCCCGACCTTCGGTTTACAAAACCGCTGCTCTACCAACTGAGCTAAACCGGCCCGGCGCCTAGCATGTAGGCGGTTGCCACGGCCATCGCAAGAAATACCTCGCCGCTACATCCCCAGCGCTTGTTTGTACATGTCGAGCACCGCCTCTTCCTCGGCAATCTCGTCCCGGTCGCGTTTGCGCAGCGCGATGACCTTGCGCATCACCTTGGTGTCGTAACCGCGGCCCTTGGCTTCGGCCATCACCTCTTTTTGCTGGTCGGCGATGTCCTTTTTCTCCTGCTCAAGCCGCTCGAAGCGCTCGATGAATTGGCGCAACTCATCCGCGGCAACGCGGTAGCTTTCTGGGTTTTGAGTGTCGTCGCTCATCGCTGCCTCGCCTTCGTTTTGCTGGGCCCCGCTTAGCGGTGCACCCGCGCCACCGCAAGGGCTGCCGAGCCACCAAGTGCAGCGGCTGACTTGAACCGGCACAGCGTTCCCTGTACCGCTCGCGCTGGACGAGGGGAGAGTGCCATGGCAACGCTGGTTTGGCTTGGAGCAGCAGTGTCGTTTTGCGGTGTCGCCGGGCTGATCTGGTGCATCGTCGCTGTCTGGCGAGCGAAGCGGGCCGGCCTCGGCGACGAAGCGCTCAAGGCCAAGGTGCGTCGGGTGATCCCGCTCAACATGGGTGCGCTGCTGCTATCGGTGATCGGGCTGATCATGGTGGTGATCGGCATCACGCTCAGCTAGCCGCGCGGCACTGTAAGGGCGTTGGACCCGGGGCGCCGCGCGCTGCGTTAAACCGGCAGGTTATCGAAAAAGTCGTCGGACCAATCGCGCTCTTCGGGGCGGCTTTTCGTTACCCGAGAATCAGCCGCGCGTGGTGGTAGACGGCGTACTTGGTCCTGCAGATCCGCCTTGAGGCGGTGGTGATCGCCGGGGCGTTTTTCAAACTCGTCGAGTATCGCATTGATCGACGTGCGGAATTCGCGAATGTCCATCTGATTTCTCCCATCTTTAGCGCGGCGCACCGCAGACCCAACCCGCACCATTCTAAGACCCATGATGGCGGGGGCGCGCCGAACCTGACTAGGAGCATACCACAGATCCCGGCAATGCTTGAGCGGCAATGCACCCGGCTGGACGTTCAAACCGGTTGCGCGTAGATCACCAGCATGAAGATAAAGCATATCAGCCCCGATTTCGCCGTGTCCGAACAAGTCGCGCCAGGCGATTGCGCCGCGTTGGCAGCCGCCGGTTTTGGCACGCTGATCAACAATCGCCCTGACGCCGAGGTAGGCCCTGATTTGCAGAGCGCGGCGATGCAGGCCGCGGCTGAGGCGGCCGGGCTGCGCTATGTGGCAAATCCGGTGGTGATGTCCGAGCTGTCGATGACGATGGTCGAAGCGCAAGCCGCCGCAATCGCTGAGGCCGAAGCGCCGGTCTTTGCCTATTGCCGATCAGGCACCCGGTCGACGCTGGTCTGGGCGTTGGCGCAAGCGGGCAAGATGGATACCGCTGATATCCTAAGCGCCGCTGCCGAAGCGGGCTATGATCTGAGCGCCTATAGCGGGCAGATCGAGGCCTTGGCGGCTCAGAAGTCCACAAGCTAGGGCCTAGTCGGGCGGCTGAACTGGGACCAGGTCAGGCAGTTCTGGAAGACTGTCGTCGGACGAAGCTTCCGTTGGCAGGAACGGCGCGCCAGTGGCCGGGAGAGGCGCCGCGCCTTCTGTTGGGATAGATAAAGCGCCTGCGGCTGGTTTGGGCGCGACGCCTGCGGCTGGCATCGGTGAGACGCCTCCGGCTTGTGTGGGCGAACCGCCTCCGGCTTGCATAGGCGAAACGCCTGGGGCTGGGGTGGGTACCGCAGCAAGATCGGGTAGATCGGACAGGTCTTGCAATGCGGGCATCTCGGGCAGATCCGACATATCGGTCATGGCCGCAGGCTCACTCTCGGCCAGTCCTCCGTCGTCAGACAAAGCGTTTGGTAAATCCGGCGGCGATGCGGGCGCGGGCTTGGCCAGCGGCGCGGCGGCGGGTGCCACCGGCAGCATGTTCGACCCGGAGGGATCGGGCGGCGAGAGATCTGCGGCCGTGCTGGCACCGTCCTTGTCCTCGGGCGCGCTGCTCCAGTTTGGCGGGTGAATTTTGATCGACGGGTGCACCCCGTAGCGCCCCAACCTGCCGCGAAACCGAATTTGGTCGTCGGACGTGCGGATCACCGCGGAATCGAGCGTGACCCCGGCCAGCGATATCTCATCGCCCACTGCCAGCGCGGCCACCCGATCCATCGACATCTCAAGCCGCGCAATCTCCGCCGCGATGGGGATCTTAACGTCGAGCAGCGCCTGTTCCAGCTTGGCGCGAAACTCTTCTTCGGAGGGTTTATCCTCTGCCTTGGCTGCGCCGCGCGGCGGCATCACCAGATGCAGGGCGCCGGTTTTCGCCGCTGATGCGTAGTTGAGCGTCATCTCCAGGTGCATGTGGGACGCATCTTCCAGCATCAGCGAGGCCACCCGCGCATCACTCAGGCGTGTTCCGGCGCAATAACCCTCGAGCATCGGCAAACCCGTATGGCCCATCGCTAAGTCCGCGAATTTAGCCAGCGTATCCTCGAGAAACGCGCGCGCCATCGTGGCGTCAGTCGAGGTCGCCCGGCGCGGCGTCGCGGCCCCTTGCGTCACGCGCCCAAGCGTTTGCGCCTCAATCACCGCTGCTACCGATTGCGGACACAACACCGCCAGGGCAAGCGCTTTGCCCGGGCCGTCCAGTTCCACGATCAGGGCTGCATCGGGTAGCGCCGCCTGCAACTGATCAGGCAAAAGCACGCCCTGGACCACATCCGTCAAGGTCACGTCCACGCCCAAACACGCGTCGCCCGCCTTGGCCAGCGCCACCCGCAGCGCCTTTTGCAACGTCATCGCTGCGCCAGTGTCGCGCCGTCCGCGCGCGGCGAGGCGTGCCAAGATCGATACCGGCCTGTCCCTGGCCGTGCTCTCCGGCGCCTCGCTCATCACCGTCTCACCCACCGATACGTTGCGCCTTGCTCTTGCGCAGGCCCTTGCGCGGGGCATAGCAGGCGGGCTTCGGCGCGGCCCAGACACGCCCCGCAAGACGCCCGCCCATAACGCGGACCAGCAGCGTTATCCGCGTCGTGCATCGCGACCCTCGTAAGCTTGCCCACGCCGCATACCTGTCTGCATCCCTCCTGCAATGACCGGGCGCCCGGTTGCCCCGCGCTAAAAACAGCAACCGCTCGCTTACCCGCCTTGTGACCCAACGAGCTTAAAGAAACGTCAATGCTGCCTTATTCGGCCGCGCGCGGCGCTGGTGCGGCGTCGGGTTGCGCGAGCGGTAACGCGACCCGGAACGCGGCACCCCCCTGCCCGGTCAAGTAATGGATCGAGCCGCCAAGCCGCGCCATGATCTCGCGACAGATCGCCAGGCCCAGCCCGGCCCCGCCGGCGCGCGCCTGATCGCTAAGCCGGGCGAACTTCTCAAAAATCACCGCCTGCCCGCTTTCGGGAATGCCGGCGCCGTTATCGATGAAATCCACCGCCACGCGCGCGTCTTTACCGTGCACCACGATCTGCAAATGCGGCGCCTCGGCCGCGCAGTATTTTTGCGCATTGGCGATCAAATTGATGAACACCTGCGCCAGTCTATCCGGGTCGGTGGTCAGCGCGATATCCTCGTCCCCGCGCGCGCGGCTCAGGCTTAGACGCCGCGCTTGATCATGGGCCGTGGTGGCCGCAACGGCGCGGTCGATCACCTCGACAAGCCGGGTTTCTTGCCAGTTGATCGTACCTTTGCCCGCCTCCAAAACGCTAAGGTCCAACAGATCATCGAGCAGCCGCGTCAGCCGGATCGCTTCATCGTGGATAATCCCGGCAAAGCGCGCCTTTTGCGGATGATCAAGCGCGTCCTCAGCCATCAAGATTTCTGAAAAAGCCCGGATCGACGTCATCGGCGTGCGCAATTCATGGCTGATCTGGCTTAGAAACGCGTCCTTTTGCACCGAAAGCTGAGTGAGTTTCGCGTTGGCTTCGCGCAATTGCCCGGCGGTGCGTGACAGCTCTTCGCGCTGCCCTTCAAGCTGGCTGGAATATTCCATGATCTGCGCGGTCTCATCGGCCACCGCCATCAGGTCTTCCACCGACACCCCGGCACCGCCGGTGATCTGGCCCATCATCGCATGAGCAGTCGCGGCGCCAACCGAGCCTGCCAGCTCACGTTCGAGCGTTTCGATGAAGGCGGGCGACGTGCCAGGTAACTGCCCGCTCAACCCTTGACGCGCGGCTTCGCGGCGAAACAGCGCCTGCGCCTGCTCCGCCCCCAGAATGCGCTGGGACATGATCAGCAAATCCTCCGCGTCAGGCGCCGCATAAGGCGCGCCCACGGTGCTGGCGGTTCGGTCGAACACGTTGACGAACTGCGCCGCCTGCATCCGTTCCAGCGGGTTAGGAAAGGTCACAAGCGACACCGCGACAAAGGCAACACTGTTCAGAAGCATCGACCACAACACCGAGTGCACGACCGGGTCTAGCCCGTCGAGGCCGAACAGCGCGCGCGGGCGCAGCCACGAAATTCCGGCCGGTCCCTGCTCAATCGCCGCGGCCGAGAGGATAAAGCTGCCGCCAAAGCTGGGCAGGAACAACGTATAGGCCCACAGCACGAAGCCGATGGTCAGCCCGGTTGCTGCGCCGATGCGCGTGGCGCCGCGCCAATAGAGCCCACCGATCAACGCCGGCAGCACCTGGGCCACCCCGGCAAAGCTGATCAGCCCGATTGCCGCCAGGGCCGCGGACCCGCCTGAGACCTGAAAATAGAGGTATCCCAACGCTAGGATGCCCGCGATGGAGATGCGCCGCGCCAGGATCACGGTGTCGCGCACATCGCCCGAAATCGTTGCGCGGATGCGGTTGCGGCTGAGCCAGATCGGCATCACGATATGGTTGGAGACCATCGTCGAGAGCGCAATCGCGGCAACGATCACCATCGAGGTGGCGCTGGAAAACCCACCCAGAAACGCCAGCATCGCCAGCCCTTCGCGGTCGAGCGCCAGCGGCACGGTCAACACGTAGAGGTCAGCATTCTCCTCGGGCAAGAGCGCCATGCCCACTACCGCAATCGGCACCACGAAGAGCGAGATCAAGAACAGATAGAGCGGAAATGCCCATGACGCGACCGCGAGATGACGCTCATCAGCGGTTTCCACCACCATCACCTGAAACATCCGCGGCAGACACAAAAACGCCGCCGCCGAGAGAAAGATCAGCGTCGACCAGCGCCCCGGCGACGGATCCCAGCCTTGGATATCGGAATTGGCGATCCGCTGAGCGATATCCGCCGGTCCATCCGCCACGCTCCAGACCACGAAAATGCCCACTGCGATCAGCGCGAAGAGCTTGACCACCGCTTCGAGCGCAATCGCCATCACCACGCCGTGGTGGCGCTCATTGGCGTCGAGGCTGCGGGTGCCGAACAAGATGGTGAACAAGGCCAAGCCAAACGCCACTGCCAGCGCGGTGCTCTGCGACGGCACATCGCTGTCGCCTGGCGCAAAGACGGCGAAAGACTGGGTCACCGATTGCAATTGCAGCGCGATATAGGGGGTGGTGCCGATCACAGCGAGGATCGTGACCAGCACCGCCAGCAGGTTCGATTTGCCATACCGCGACGAGATCAGATCGGCGATCGAGGTGATGCGCTGCGCCCGGCCGATCCGCACCAGCTTGCGCAAGCCCCACCACCAGCCCAGCATCACCAGCGACGGCCCGAGATAGATTGTCACGAATTCCAGCCCCGACGCGCGCGCATAGCCGACAGCGCCGTAAAACGTCCAGGCAGTGCAATAGATCGATAGCGACAGCGTATAGACCAGCGGCGAGCGCAACCAACCCGCGGTGCCGCGCCACGCCATCCGCTCAGCGGCGAAGGCCACCGCGAAAAGCCCCACCACATAGGCCAGGCAGACGCCCACCAGCAGGTTAAACGTAATCATCGGAGTGCGTCGGCGCTATGGCCGGGTGTTTCCGCGGCGTTGGCTTCGGAGCGCGCTTCGGGCGGCGACGCTTTGGCCAAGCCCCGCGATAACACCCAAGCCGCGACGATCATCCCCGCCCAAGCGCCAAACACATAGGCCCCTGCGCCCGCGGTGCTCAAACCACCATCCGGTCTTTGAGACCACAAGAGCGGCGCCAGCAGCGCCAGCGCGCCCACCAGCGGCAAGATCCGCAGCGCGTCAATGCGACGCCGGCGGCGATAGCTCTTGGGCTGCAAAAACACCGGGCGCTGGCTCACATCACCACCATTTCCCGCACAGTCGCCAGCACTTCCGCATTGGCGAAGGGCTTGGTCATAAACCGGCTCGCCCCCATCCGCTCGGCCAATTCGCGGTCTTTCTCCTGGCCCCGCGCGGTGAGCATCAACACCGGCAGCGCCACCGTCGCCGGATCGGCGCGCAATTCCGCGAGAATATCAAAGCCCGAGCGGTTGGGCAGCATCACGTCCAAGATCACCAGATCCGGGCCGCGCCGGGCCACTTCGGCCACGGCGGTGCGCCCATCGGCATGGGTGTCGACAGTCCAACCGTCGCGCGACAGAATAAAGCTCACCGCCTGAATAATATTCGGCTCGTCTTCGATCAAAAGCACGCGCTTTGTCATCGGCAAGACCCCTCCCTCGGCCCGCGATCACCGCGTTTTGACGACTATTGCTGATGCATCGCACGCTGTCAAAAGAGCGGGGGCAAAAGAGTGGGGCAAAAGAGCCGGGCCGAAAAACCAGACACGCCGCGCTTGATCAACGCGCCGCCCGCCCCAGCCCTACCTAGCCGACGCCTCGGTCAGCCCGCCGCACCTTCCGAGCCCCGCGCCGATCACACCAAGCCCTGCCCGCTCGCCAAACCCCCGATCCACCGCGATGCCTGCTTCTTCTTTTCGAAAAATACCTCCGCCGGAGGCATCAAAAGTCTTTATGGCGCTCGGCTGGTATCAGCGCCGCGCTAGGGGGATGGCGCGCCGTTTTCGCGCGCGGGGCCGTATTCGGCAGGCAGGATCAGCATCACCCCTTCATAATCGGGGGCGGCGTCAAACTCGGGCAGGCCGTCGGGCTCGGCCACCGCGTAAACGAGGAACCGGCGGCGGTCGCGCTCACTGACATCGATGGTCTCGCGCACCGGAACGAGCGGGCGGTTCAGCGCCTTGTGCAGCGGCCACAGCGCGGCGGCGGTGCCAAAGCGGGGCACGGTGAGCCCGGAGATAGGTTTGCGGAACCGGACCGAGCCGCTCATATCCGAGATCACCAGCCCGCTCGGCGGCGCGCCGGGCCGGTCCGGCAAGCACGCAATCCGGCGCAACACCGTCGCGACGCTCACCCCGAAAGCGCTCGCCACGCTGATCGGGTTGGCGCTTTTGGTCTCCATCGCCTCACGGAAAGGGATGAGCGGTAGCGCCTGGGCGTCTTTGCGGTAGCGCGCAAAGTAGCCCGCGGCGATATCCCGGGCAGCCTGGCTCGCCGCGGCCAGCGCTTCAGCGGCGAAGGCGCCGGGGTCGAGGCTGGGCGCTGCGCTGTCGCCTGTCGCGGCTTCCAGCTCAGGCAGGTGGTAGCCGTGGGCCGCGAGCCAGGTTTCAAACTCATCGCGGGGCGTCACCATCCCCAAATCGCGGCCTAAGTCGCGGGGCGCGTCCTCTTCAAGATAGGACACCAGCGCCGCGCTGGCCTCTGCCGCGCGCTGGCTGTCTTCATGAATGTTGCGCTGAAAACGCTCCTGCCACGCGGCCTCGATCTCGCCGGGCTCAACCAGAATGCTGGCTGCGGAGTTGATCGCGGTGACCGTCGAGAGCAACTCGTGCAGCGACGCGGCGATATTGGGGTCATGCGCGATGCGGTCCGACAGCGCCTGGGTCATGTTCTGCAACCTGCTGATGCGCTTTTCCTGCGCCATGATCAGCGCCGCCCAACCGGGAAAGCGCGTAGCCAACTCTTCTGCCTCGGCGGGGTCGGCCAGCCCGTCTGCCTGCGCATCAGTCTGGGCTTCTGCCTGGGCAGCCGCCGCGCTGCGCAAGCGCGCCACCAGGGCTGCATCCGCCCCATCGGCAAGCGTCGCGGCCTCCACCTCGAGCGTGCGCGCGATGTCGGATAGCAGTTTGCCCGCGATGCCGCGGCGGTTATGCTCGATGAGGTTCAGATAGGCAGGCGAGACGCCCACGGACGCGGCCAGTGCCGCTTGTTTGATGCCCAAGGCAAGCCGCCTTTCGCGTATCCGCGTGCCCGTGAGGGTGGAGACTGCCATTGCTGTAACCTTTTGTTTTTGCCCGCCCTACCGACGAACGAGACCACAAGCGGCGCGGTCTTGTAAAGAAATTTACTAAATGCTGCGCTGCAATGTGTAAGCTTTTACAATATTTCTTCGTGTTTCAAATGGCTTGTTGAGCCTCTTTACTATGTGGCGCCACATTAGCGCCACTCGGAAGAGTCCGGCAGCGATGAGGAGCATTGCCGGAATTCATCACCAGGGAGGAGCTATATGCCCAAAAATACCCTTACGCGGCGTGGTATGATCAAGACCACCGCAGCGACCGGCGCAGGTCTGGCCGCACCGACGATCTTTACCGGTGCTGCTTGGTCCGACGGCCATTCCGGCTTTACCAACGCCCCCGGCGAAAGCGAAGTCACCCTTGGCTTTAACGTCCCCCAGACCGGCCCTTACGCCGATGAGGGCGCCGATGAATTGCGCGCCTATGAATTGGCGGTTGAGCACCTCAACGGTGGTGGCGATGGCGGCATGCTGTCGACCTTCTCGTCCAAGGCGCTGGAAGGCAACGGTATTCTCGGCCGCGAGGTCAAGTTTGTCACCGGCGACACCCAGACCAAGCCCGACGCCGCCCGCGCCTCTGCCCGCTCGATGATCGAAAAGGACGGCGCCATCATGATCACCGGCGGCTCGTCCTCGGGCGTGGCCGTGGCGGTGCAGGCGCTTTGCCAAGAGGCAGGCGTGATCTTCATGTCCGGTCTGACCCACTCCAACGACACCACCGGTAAGGACAAGAAGGCCAATGGCTTCCGCCACTTCTTCAACTCCTACATGTCGGGTGCGGCGCTAGCGCCAATCTTGGCTGAAGCCTATGGGACCGACCGGAAAGCCTACCACCTGACGGCCGACTACAACTGGGGCTACACCACCGAAGAGGCGGTGCGCACCTCGACCGAAGCGATGGGCTGGGAAACGGTGGCCACCGTGCTTACCCCATTGGCGCAAACCGACTTCTCGTCTTACATCGCGCCGGTGCTGAACTCGGGCGCGGACGTGCTGGTGCTCAACCACTACGGCGGCAACATGGTCAACTCGCTGACCAACGCGGTGCAGTTCGGTCTGCGCGCGGCGGAAGCCAACGGCAAGAACTTCGAGATCGTCGTGCCGCTCTACTCGCGCCTGATGGCAGCGGGTGCAGGCGAGAACGTGGCCGGTATCTTCGGCTCCACTAACTGGCACTGGTCGCTCGAGAACGTCGCTGGCGCCAAGTACTCTGGCACCAACGCGTTCGTGCAATCGTTCGGCACCAAGTATGGCTTCCCGCCCAGCCAGGCGGCCCATACCTGCTATTGCCAGACGTTGCTCTATGCCGACGCGGTACAGCGTGCAGGGTCGTTCAACCCCTGCGCAGTGGACGAAGCGTTTGCCGATTACGAGTTCGACGGGCTCGGCAACGGCCCGACGCTCTATCGCGCGGCCGACCACCAGTGCTTCAAGGACGTGCTCGTGGTGAAGGGCAAAGAGAACCCCGACAGCGAGTTCGACCTGCTCGAGATCGTCGACGTCACCCCGGTCGAGCAAGTGACCTACGAGCCGGGCATCTTTGGCGGCGACCTGGGCACCTGTAATCCGGGCGCCTGACCGGGGCTTGGGCGGGGTCTTCCCCGCCCGCCTTTTGGCCCTGACCAGGGCAGATCTTCTCTCCTAACCGGTCCGTGACGCGCGCGTCGCGTCGCGGATCCTCTGACAGCGCGGGACCACCCATGGACCAGATTATCCTGCAAGTTCTCAACGGTTTGGACAAAGGCTCGGCCTATGCGCTGATCGCTTTGGGCCTGACCTTGATTTTCGGTACGCTCGGCGTGGTGAATTTCGCCCACGGCGCCTTGTTTATGCTGGGTGCGTTTTGCGCCGTCACCTTGAGCCGGATCCTCACCTTAAGCCACGAAGTCGTCGACGAAACCCGCACCGACTTTCTCGGCAACCCGCTCAAGGTGGATGTACCTTATGTGCAGGATATCTTCGGCGAGGCGGCGGGCCAGACCCTGATCGATTGGTCGGTGCCGCTGTCGATCCTGTTTGCCATTCCGATCATGATCGCCATCGGCGTGATTATGGAGCGCGGGCTGATCAAACATTTCTACAAGCGCCCCCATGCCGATCAGATCCTGGTGACCTTCGGTCTCGCCATCGTGCTGCAGGAGGTGATCAAGTACTATTTCGGCGCCAACCAGATCCCCAACCCGGCGCCTGAGGCCTTCACCGGCTCGTTTGATTTCGGGGCGCTCATCGGGTTTGAACCGAACGCCATCATCTACCCCTACTGGCGGATCGTCTACTTCCTGTTCGCGATGGTAGTCATCGCCGGGGTGTTTGCCTTCCTGCAATTCACCACGTTCGGCATGGTCGTGCGCGCTGGCATGGCTGACCGCGAGACGGTGGGCCTGATGGGTATCAACATCGACCGCCGCTTCACCATCATGTTTGGCGTGGCTGCGGCAGTCGCCGGTCTTGCGGGGGTGATGTACACGCCCATTGTGTCGCCCAACTACCATATGGGCATGGACTTTCTGGTGATCTCCTTCGTGGTCGTCGTGGTGGGCGGCATGGGGTCGCTGCCCGGCGCAGTGCTTGCCGGTTTCGTCCTGGGCATCGTTGAGAGCTTTGCGTCGATGCGCGAAGTCATCCAATTTCTCCCCGGCATAAATCAGGTGGTGATCTACCTGGCCGCCATCCTCATTCTGCTTAGCCGTCCGCGTGGTCTTCTGGGCCGCAAGGGCGTGATGGAGGACTGATCCATGCTTGGTCTCAACAAAAGAGATTTCCGCCTGCTGACGATTGTCGCCGCGTTGGTCTTACTCGCGCCAATCCTGCTCAACCCGTTTCCTGAGGGCTCAGCGATGGCGCAGTTCAACGCGGGCTATCCTGACCTGATGCAGCGCTTCGTGATCTTCGGGATCTTCGCGATTGGCTTCAACATTCTCTTCGGCCTGACCGGGTATCTCAGCTTCGGTCACGCCGCCTTCCTCGGCACGGGCTCCTATGCTGGGATGTGGATGCTGAAGCTCTTGAGCATGAACGTGATCCCGGCGATTATCTTCTCGACCCTGATCGCGGGGCTCATCTCTTTCGCCATCGGCTGGATCAGCCTGCGCCGGTCGGGCATCTACTTCTCCATCCTGACGCTGGCTTTCGCGCAGATGGCCTTCGTGCTGGCGGCGTCGGTGCTGACGCCGATCACCGGTGGCGAGACAGGCCTGCAACCGGCGCTAGGCGATCCGCGGATCCTGCCCGAGTTTCTGGGCGGCGGCGCGGTGACCGCTGAAGGAAACATCCCCAAACCGTCGCTCTTTGGCATGGAGATGACCTCGAGCAACGAGATCGCCGTCGGCGGCTGGCTATGGACGCTAAACTGGGGCTACTACCTGTCAGGCTTTATCATGGTGCTGGCCTTCTACGTCGCCATCCGCATCTTCCGGTCACCCTTCGGCCTGATGCTGAAAGCGATCAAGTCGAACCAGCAGCGGCTCAGCTATACCGGCCTCAACACCCGGCCCTACATGCTGGCATGCTTCGTGATCTCGGGCATGTATGCGGGCCTCGCCGGTGGGCTGATGGCTGCGATGGACCCGCAGGTGGGCGCAGAGCGGATGCAATGGACCGCCTCGGGTGAGGTGGTGCTGATGACCATCCTCGGCGGTGTCGGCACGCTGATTGGCCCGGTTCTGGGCGCAGGCCTGATCAAGTATTTCGAGAACATCTTCTCGAAGATCAACGACACCCTGCTGCATCAATGGTTTGCCTTCCTGCCCGATGGGCTTGAGGACTTCGTGGTGGCGATGATTTATCCGTTCATCGGCAAAGGCTGGCACCTAACGCTCGGCCTGATGTTTATGGCGGTGATCATCTTCCTACCCGGCGGCCTGGTTGAAGGCGGTCAGCGGATCGCGCGGATGTTTAGCCGCAAGAAGCGCCAGGGGCCTGGCGGCGATCCCGAACACCATCCGAAACCCACGCCCCATGTGGCCGAATAGGGAGAGGAAGCGATGGGTATCCTAGAAGTCAAAGGCGTCAACAAGCGCTTCGGCGGTCTGCAAGCACTGGGTGACGTGAACCTCTCGGTGGCCGAGCGCAGCGTGCACGCAATCATCGGCCCCAACGGCGCGGGCAAGTCGACCTTGCTCAATTGCCTGGTGGGCAAGCTGATCCCCGACACCGGATCGGTGATGTTCAAAGGCCAGTCGGTGCTGGGGCGCAAACCCCACGAAATCAACCAGATGGGCATTTCGCGCGTGTTCCAAACCCCCGAGATCTTCGCTGATCTCACCGTGTTGGAGAACGTGCTGATCCCGTGCTTTGCCAAGCGAGACGGCGCGTTTCGGATGCACGCGATCGAGAAGGTTCAAGATGAGCAGGAGCTGGCTGATCGGGCCGAGGCAGTGCTGGTCGATGTGAACATGATCGAGAAGCGCAACGAGCATGCGGGCTCGCTTTCGCGCGGTGACAAACGGCGGCTCGAGATGGCGATGTGCCTGGTGCAGGAGCCACAATTGCTGCTGCTGGACGAACCGACCGCGGGGATGGCGCGCGCCGACACCAACAACACCATCGATCTGCTCAAAGAGATCCATGACAAGCGCGACATCACCATGGCGATCATCGAGCATGACATGCATGTGGTGTTCAGCCTGGCCCAGCGGATCACCGTGCTGGCGCAAGGCACGCCGCTGGTCGAGGACACGCCGGACAATATCAAAGGGCACCCGAAGGTGCGTGAAGCTTATCTCGGGGAGGCGGACTAATGACGATGCTCGAAGAGACGGCTAAGGGCGCCGTCAACCGGCCCGATTTTTCCCAACATGCCAATAAAGCATCGACCGCGCCGGCCTACTTTTCGGCCTGGGATATCCACGCCTATTACGGCGAGAGCTACATCGTGCAGGGGATTTCGTTCAACATCCACGAGGGCGAAATCCTGGCGCTGCTGGGCCGCAACGGCGCCGGTAAAACCTCGACGCTGCGCGCCATTGCCCGGCTCGATAGCCCGCAGGTGACCCATGGCGAGATTTGGCTCGACCACCAACCGCTGCACAACATGGTCAGCCACGAAGCAGCGGCGGCCGGTATCCAACTTGTGCCCGAGGACCGTCGCATCATCCCCGGCCTGACGGTGGAGGAAAACCTGAAACTCGCCCAGATCGCCCCGCCAATCGGGTGGAGCATTGATCGCATCTACGATCTGTTCCCGCGACTGGGTGAGCGGCGCACGCAAGAAGGGGTGACCCTGTCGGGCGGCGAGCAGCAGATGCTTTCTATCGCCCGGGCACTGGCGCGCGACATCAAAGTGCTTTTGCTGGATGAACCCTATGAAGGGCTAGCGCCGGTGATCGTCGATGAGATCGAGAAGACGCTCAACATCATCAAGGAACAGGGCATCACCACCGTGATCGTCGAGCAGAACGTGCTGCGCGCGCTGAAGCTGGCGGACCGTGCGGTGATCCTCGACACGGGCCATGTGGTGTTCGACGGCACCGCGCAGGACGTGCTCGATAACGAGGCGTTGCGCGCCGAATATCTCGCGATCTGAGCCAGCGACAAAACCCGCCCCGGGCTTGACCGGGGCCTCTCCCGCCCCGCTCTTGCGAGGTCCCGGGCCAAGCCCGGGACGGGGCCACAAAATACCGAGCCGAGGGACATGACCGACACCACCTACCCGCCCGCCGCAGAAATCGCCGCGGCTGCCCATGCCGACGCAGCGACGTACCAAGAAATGTATGCCGCTTCTATCGCCGACCCGGTTGCCTTCTGGGGCCAGCACGGCAAGCGCATCGACTGGATCAAGCCCTACACCCAGGTCAAAAACACCTCATTCGCGCCGGGCAATGTCGATATCCGCTGGTTTGAGGACGGCACGCTCAACGTATGCGCCAATTGCGTCGACCGGCATCTGCACAAGCGCGCCAATGAGACCGCGATCATCTGGGAGCCCGATAACCCCGACGATCCCGCCAAGCACATCACCTATGCAGAGCTGCACCGCGAAGTGTGCCGCATGGCCAATATCCTGGAGGATATGGGGCTGCGCAAAGGCGACCGCGCGGTGATCTACATGCCGATGATCCCCGAGGCGGCCTATGCGATGCTCGCTTGCGCCCGGATCGGCGCGATCCATTCCATCGTATTCGCCGGGTTTTCGCCCGATGCGCTCGGCGCGCGGATCAATGGTTGTGACGCCAAGGTGGTGATCACGGCGGACCACGCCCCGCGCGGCGGCCGCGAAACACCGCTCAAATCCAACACCGACGCAGCGCTCTTGAACGTGCTGCACGAGGTCAAGGTGCTGGTGGTCAAGCGTACCGGCGGGCAAACGACCTGGGTCGACGGCCGCGACTTTGACTATAACGAACTGCGTCTAGAAGCCGATGACACCTGCCCAGTGGCGGAGATGGCGGCAGAAGATCCGCTTTTCATCCTCTATACCAGCGGCAGCACCGGCCAGCCCAAAGGCGTGGTGCACACCACCGGCGGCTATATCGTCTATGCGGCGATGACCCACCAATACACGTTCGACTACCATGACGGCGATATCTTCTGGTGCACCGCCGATGTGGGCTGGGTCACCGGGCACAGCTATATCGTCTATGGGCCATTGGCCAACGGCGCCACCACGCTGATGTTCGAGGGCGTGCCCACCTATCCCGATGCCAGCCGGTTCTGGCAGATCTGCGAAAAGTTCAAAGTGAACCAGTTCTACACCGCCCCCACCGCGATCCGCGCGTTGATGGGTCAGGGCAATGAATGGGTTGAGAAGAGCGATCTGTCGAGCCTGCGGATCTTGGGCACCGTCGGGGAACCGATCAACCCTGAGGCCTGGAATTGGTACAACGACGTGGTCGGCAAGGGCCGCTGCCCCATCGTCGACACCTGGTGGCAGACCGAGACCGGCGGCCATCTGTTGACGCCGCTTCCCGGCGCGACAGCAACCAAGCCCGGCTCGGCCACCCTGCCCTTCTTCGGGGTGCAGCCTGTGGTGCTCGACGCGCATACCGGCCAGGAGGTCACCAGCACTGCAGCCGAGGGCGTGCTTTGCATGAAGGACAGTTGGCCCGCGCAGATGCGCACTGTCTGGGGCGATCATGCCCGCTTTGAGAAGACCTACTTCGCCGACTACAAGGACTACTACTTCACCGGCGATGGCTGCCGCCGCGACAGCGATGGCTATTACTGGATCACCGGGCGGGTCGATGACGTGATCAACGTCTCGGGCCATCGGATGGGCACTGCCGAGGTAGAAAGCGCGCTGGTTGCCCATGTGAAAGTGGCTGAAGCGGCGGTCGTGGGCTTCCCGCATCCGATCAAGGGGCAAGGCATTTACGCCTATGTCACGCTGATGAACGGGATCGAGCCCACCGATGCGCTGCGCAAGGAGTTGGAGGGATGGGTGCGCACCGAGATCGGGCCAATCGCCAAGCCCGACATGATCCAGTGGGCGCCTGGCCTGCCGAAGACGCGTTCGGGCAAGATCATGCGCCGCATCCTGCGCAAGATCGCCGAGGACGATTACGGCGCGTTGGGCGACACCTCGACCCTGGCCGATCCCGGCGTGGTCGATGACCTGATCGAAAACCGGATGAATAAGTAACGCCGGGCGCGCCTGAACCAAACTGACGGCTGACCCTATGACAGAGAAACCCCGTTGCCCAGGCAGCGGGGTGTTTTGATTGGGGGGTTAAACGGCCGCACGGTGTTTGCGCGCCCGAGCCTCAGATGGCGGGGTCAGCCCCTAGCCGAGTTTTCTAGCTATGGCAGCGTTCGTATGCAGCAGGAGGGCGCTGCCAGGGCGACGACACCCACGCTGGTGAGCGGGCCACTTGGTTGCGACGCGGCTAGCAGGGACCCGCTAGACGAAACGACGCGCCACAACCCTGCCCATAGCTGCCATCCGCAGACCGCGTTTTGTCACTGTGTTCGGCACGCTCACGCATTGGCTAGCCTCATTCATTCGCCATGCTAATCTCGCTGGTGGCCCTTTCTGCAGCGACAAGAGTGGCGCTTGTCACAGTGATTGGGCTCAAGTCGCTTTCCGTTGCGGCGCCTGTCGTGACAACCCTCAAGTATGTGCCATCCGGCGTGAAGAAGTAAAAAACGCAATTCGCGGCGCCAGTCGGTGCGCACGTAACCACCTCGAAATAGCCAGCACGCCATAAAATAGGGCCATTCCCCAGCCTCCTGGCCCAGGAGGAGCCTAAATCCGGGTCATTGAGGAGCGGCTGCCACCCAGCCTC
>JBCDGW010000022.1:0-32714 GCA_038750765.1 Pseudomonadota bacterium
GACTCGCCGTAGCGCGCGTAGGGCACGCATTCGCCATGACCCTTATGCGTGCCGTCACTCACCGTCACCGTCAGAACTTCCGCCTCGGTCTGCGATCCTCTGGAAATGGTGAATTTCTCGGCCAGCCGGAAACGATCAGCGATAACGCCAAGGGGCATAATTCAGTCCTTCTCTGACTGGGCTGTTTCGGCCTTGTCTCGCTTTTTCCTGCGTTTCGCAGGCGCCGGGCGCGCGTCGTCCGCCTCGGCTGCCTCGACAGGTTTGTTGGCGGGTTCATTAGCAGGCTCGGGGGCGGGTTTAGAGGCAGGCTCATGGGCGCGCTCATGCGCAGGATCAGGGGAAGTTTCAGCACTGGGAACTTCTGGTGCAGCCCCTGCTTGGTTGACCCGCTCGATGTAACCGCGCAGATCCTCGGCTTCTTTGCGCGCCATGTGGAGACCGTCCATCGCGGCCTTCAGTTCCGCATCGCTTTGATGCAGGGCGCCCGAGAGTTCGCGCTCGCGTTGCTGGTAATAGGCCACCGCCTGGTCACGCTGCTCCAGGGCTTCGGTGACTTGGCTGGCAAGCCGGTCTACCTCGTTCATATCGGTCGATTTCACGAGGGCGAACCGATGCATCAGCCAATGGGCAAACCAACCAAGCACAAAAGCGACGAACAGGATCGTCGCCATAAGCGCGATGAACTCTGTGCGGCTCATGGTTCGTCCTCCGCATCAATCTCGGGGCGCGGCGCTGGCACCATCGCTTCGGGGATCGGCGCGAGTTCCGCCGTGCCGTTATCGGCGTCATCGCTGTCTGAGCCAAGCGGCTCGGCCTCACCAATTGTTGTGTCGTTATCTGCCGCGGCGGTATCCGGCTCCGGTTGCTCTTCGTCCTCCGACCCGGTTTCCGGGGCATTGCCAACCTCATCGTCGGCCAAACCCGTATCGGCGCCGTCTTCGTCTGCTGTCGTATCGGGCGCCGCATCATCGACGAGCGCCACGGCTTCAGCGTCGCCGTCGCTTTCCACGTCCGCTGACGCCTCCTCATTCTCGCCATCGGTTTCGGTTACCCGCAGGGTGAACTCGATCCGGCGGTTGGCTTCGCGACCTTCTTCGGTCTCGTTATCGGCAACGGGGATACTCTCGCCATAACCGCGCGCGGTGAGGTTGGAGACCAGCACACGCCGCGCCATTAGTGCCTCCAGCACAGCCTCCGCGCGGCGCTGTGACAAGCCGAGGTTCATAATCTCCCGACCTTGGCTGTCGGTATGCCCCGCGATCTCCATCGGAACCGCCGCGCAATCGCGCATGAGCTCGCTGATACGATCAAGCGACCCGCGCGCCTCGCGGTTGATATCGGCCGAGCCGGGCGCAAACGTGATTTTCTGATCAGCGAGAATGGCGTTGATCGTATCGACGCATTCGCGCGGGCTGGGTCGCACGATTTCGGGTTCGACGATCTCTATGTAAGCAACGTCAATCGCAAAGGTGCCCCGATCTTCCAGCGCATCGCCCAGGATCCGCGCTATCTCGTCCTTGGCGGAGGCCTCATTGGTCTCGCCAGAAATCTCAACATGGGTCGCCTTCACGACGAGTTCGCCACTGTCGAGGTAGCTCAACGCATCAAGCCCCGCGAAAACGCGCGCTGCCCATCCTTCAGGCATGCCAGCGACTGCGCGCACGCCCTGCTCCACATCGGATCCGGCAAACCGACCGCGGGCATAGCTCTCAACAGCGTCGCGCTGCCTGTCATCGGCCACACGTCCGCGCAGTTTCAGCAGGCCTTCATCGGAAAGCGTCGCGCCAAACTCGGGTTCGAGATCACTCGCGGCGTTCAGCTCGTTACCATCCGCCCCGTTTTGCTCGGGCAGCGTCGCGTTCAGCGAAAACACCTCGGGCAGTGCACCCTCCAAGACGCCGACAACCGCTTCGAAGCGCCGCTCATCAATTCCTTCAGCAGCAATCAACGTGACATCCGCGTCGGAGAATGTGATTGAGCCGCCGCCCAATTCCGCCAAGGCCGCCAATGCCTGGCTGACCGCTTCGGCCCATCGCGGCGACGGTGCGCCGAGCCCGACGCGGCACTCACCGCCTTGTTCAAGGCCCGCCGCCTCCGCTGCAGCAAGGATTCTTGCGCGACCGGCCTCGCCAAAGGCTGAGCAGGCATCAAACCGGGCGCCATTTTCATCGAGGATGAACCGCAAGGTGAACGGCGTGATCACCGGTCGCGGCGCCGATACGTCAAGGGTCAACAGAACCGAGGACGGGCGCGTACGCTGCAGCCGCGCTTCGATGGCCTTTTTCTGCTCGGCACTGTCCGAAATCGCGGTCACAAAGACGCGGCCGGGAGACACCGATATCTTTGAGCGGGGCAAGTCGGCCAGCGCCTCAAGCGCATAGGCCAAGGCAGGCTCCCATCCCTCGGGCACTGGATAATCCGCTGTTTGCAGCAGATCGGTCACCTCGCCGCCTTCCGCAAGCCCGTCGATGACAGCGTTCAGATCTTGACGGTCGAGCGACATTGGCGCCAAGCCGATCAGGGAAACGCCGGTATCGTTGCGCAAAATCTCAAGTGAAAAGTCAGGCGCCCGCACTGGCCGCCCCGGGTCAACCGCCATCGCATCGATGACATGGGTCGCATCCACAATCTGACCGGCCAAGGTGACCGCGCGAAACCGCGTGCCTTCGTCCGGGGCGCTACCCGCCAACTCAACTTGCAAACCGTCGATGCGCACCTCGACCCAGTCGAGACCCTCATCCTCAAAAAGCGCCAGCAGTTTCTCAGATGACGTGGCCTCGAGCCGCGAGACCATAGACATCGCAGTGGCGACAGCGGCGGCCCCTGCAACCGCGAAGGCGATCACCATGAACAGACTGCGCATTGCTCGCCCTCGTTACCCCGTTCCGCCTAGTTTTCAATCGGTTTATGGCACATAGGGGCTAGCGCGCAATCATGCGAACAAGGCCGCGGCAAGAAACAGCGCAGGAATGAGGCCCGCTTCCCGGTTAGAGCGGAACAAACGCAGGCAGATATCGGCGTCATTG
The DNA here is from genome assembly GCA_038750765.1 of Pseudomonadota bacterium. Taxonomy (GTDB): domain Bacteria; phylum Pseudomonadota; class Alphaproteobacteria; order Rhodobacterales; family Rhodobacteraceae; genus Psychromarinibacter. The sequence goes on from JBCDGW010000022.1 coordinate 3,027, forward strand.
ATGTCGAGGCGCCGCATCTGCCAAGCCATATGCCATCCCATCGCCCACACGCCGCCGAGCGACAGGACCAGCGCCAGCATGTTGGTGTGCGGCACCAAGGCGAAGATGACCGCCACCGCCAAAAGCGTGATGGTCACCATCATGAAGCCGGACAGGTATTTCGATGTCTTATCTCCGAAAAGGCGTGCGGTGGATTTGATCCCGATCAGCGCATCGTCTTCCTTGTCTTGATGGGCGTAAATCGTGTCGTAAAACAGCGTCCAGACGATCCCGGCCAAATAGAGAATGCCTGCTGCCGGATGCAGATCGTTCTGTACTGCCGCCCATCCCAGCAGCGCGCCCCAATTGAAGGCGAGACCCAGAAACACCTGCGGCCACCACGTGAACCGTTTGGCAAAGGGATAAATGCACACGATCGCGAGTGAGCCGATGCCCAGCGCAATCGCTAGCGGCGAAAACGTCAGCAGGATGGCGAAGGCTATCAGCGCTTGGACGCACATCCAGATCATTGCTTGCCTGACAGTGACAGCGCCCATCGGAATGGGCCTGCTGGCGGTGCGGGCGACCTTGCCGTCATAATTGCGGTCGGTGATGTCGTTCCACGTGCACCCGGCGCCGCGCATCAAAACCGCGCCGATAGCACAGCCTGCCATGATCCAAGCCTCGCTCCAGCCAAAGCTCTGCTGATGCAAAGACGCGAGCAAAATCGACCACCAGCACGGGATGAGCAAAAGCCAGGTGGGGCTTGGCCGATCAATCCGGCTCAGTCGGAGATAGGGCCGCGCGGCAGCGGGCGCATAGCGGTCAACCCAGTTGCCAACCTGCGCGTCGGCGACGCTTTGATCGAGGCTGCCTATCTCTGGCATATGATCCGTCCCTTGCCTATGGTCCCGCAATGATACGGTTGTATGTAGACCAGCCTCTCGCCCCTGAACAGACCGTGTCACTCGCCCGCGATCAGGCCCATTATCTGTTTTCTGTGATGCGCCTGACCCCGGGCACGCGGTTGGCGTTGATCAATGGTCGCGACGGTGAGTTTGATGCGGTGGTCGACGCAGCAGGCAAGCGCGAGGGTCGGCTGCGCGTGGGTGAAAGGCTGCGCCCGCTGCAAAGGCCGCCAGACCTGTGGCTTTTGTTTGCACCGATCAAAAAAGCGCGCACAGATTTTATTGTCGAGAAAGCCGCCGAGCTTGGGGCGGCGCGGATCCTACCGGTGCAAACCCGGTTCACCAATTCAGAGCGTGTCCGGCGCGAGCGTTTGCAAGCCCATGTAATTGAAGCGGTTGAGCAATGCGGCGGCACCTTCGTCCCCGAAGTCGCTGAAATGGCGAAGCTAGACACCATGCTGAGCGCGTGGCCCGCGGATCGAAACCTGATTTTCTGTGATGAAACGACCGCCGGAGAGGCACAGCCCCTTGGCCTTCAACCAGCGCCCTCGGCCATCCTGATTGGCCCCGAGGGCGGTTTCTCCGAGGAGGAACGCCGCCGCCTGCGCGCGATGCCACAGACGCAGACCATTACTCTGGGGCCGCGGGTCTTGCGCGCCGACACGGCTGCTGTCGCGGCGCTCACCCTTTGGCAGTCACGCTTGGGCGATTGGGGCTTTGCGTGATTGCACTCTCGGAGCGGCGCGATAATCTGAGCGTTCAATTAGCCTGAAGACGAGGGCGCGCATGCCACCTTCCCTGATCCGCCCTGACCTGAAAGCACGCCTCTGGCTGTGGCGTGAACCGATCTTGGGCGGGATCCTGACACTCTGTGGGGCGGCATGGGTTTTTACTGAGTTTGGTCTCATGTTCTGGGTTGGGTTGGCGGTGACCTGTGCAGGCGCCATCGTGGTCTATACCGGCGTGCAAAGGCTACGCTTTCAAGTGGGGGCTGGCGGCCCGGGTGTGGTGCAGGTGACCGAGCGCCAAGTCACCTACTTTGGGCCGGAGGAAGGCGGCGCTGTCTCAATCGATGCGCTTGCTCAGATCACGCTGGTGCCCGGAAAATCGCACAACGCGTGGGTGTTGCGAGAGCGCACCGGCTTAAGCCTCGCCATTCCGACCCACGCAAGCGGTGCCGATGCGCTGTTTGACGTGTTCGCGTCGCTTGACGGCATTCGCACCGAACACATGCTCAGCCAGCTCCGCACGCCTCCCAAAATGCCCACAGTCATTTGGAGCTTGGATCAATCCGCAAAGCTTCCCTCGCGTCACCTGCATTGACGCGGTCCTAAACAAACCTCATTCCTCCAGCGCAGGCAGGAGCATACGCGATGTCCATCCCCCAATCTGGCGGCGGCCCTATCGAAGGCCGGGATCAACTGACCGAATATCTCGCCTCGGGCTGCAAACCGAAATCGGCATGGCGGATCGGCACCGAGCACGAGAAGTTTGGCTATTGTCGCGACACGCTCACGCCGCTGCCCTATGACGGGCCGCGCTCGATCAAGACGATGCTCGAAGGCCTGCGCGAGCGCTTTGGCTGGGAGCCCTTGGAGGAAGCCGGGAACATTATCGGCCTGGTGAAGGGGGATGCCAACATCTCGCTGGAGCCTGGCGGCCAACTTGAACTATCGGGCGCGCCGCTCGAGAGCATTCACCAGACCTGCGACGAGGTGAACGAGCATCTGCGCCAGGTGAAAGAGATCGCCGATACGATTAATGCCGGCTTTATCGGCCTTGGCGCCGCGCCTGAATGGACCCATGAGGCGATGCCGATGATGCCCAAGGGCCGATACCGATTGATGACCGATTACATGGGAAGGGTCGGCACCCACGGCACGCAGATGATGTATCGCACCGCATGCGTCCAAGTGAATCTCGATTTTTCGTCCGAAGCGGACATGGTGCAAAAGCTGCGCGTCGCGATTGCGCTACAGCCCATCGCCGTCGCGCTGTTTGCCAATTCGCCCTTCTTTAAGGGCCAGCCCAACGGCCACAAAAGCTGGCGGTCGCGGATCTGGCGCTCATTGGATGACGCGCGCACGGGCATGCTGCCTTTTGTGTTTGAAGACGGCTTTGGCTTTGATCATTGGGCCGAATACGCGCTCGATGTGCCGATGTACTTTGTCTATCGCGATCGCGAGTATCTCAATGCGCTCGGCCAGTCGTTTCGCGACTTCATGGCGGGCAAGCTTCCCGCGCTTCCCGGCGAAACGCCGACGCTCAGCGATTGGGCCGATCACCTGACAACGATCTTTCCCGAAGCGCGGATCAAAAAGTTCATCGAAATGCGCGGCGCCGATGGTGGGCCCTGGCGCCGCCTGTGCGCGCTGCCGGCATTTTGGGTTGGCTTGATGTACGATCAAACCGCGCTCGACGCCGCCTGGGACTTGGCCAAAAACTGGGACGCTGAAACGCGAGAGGCATGGCGTGTGGCTGCCTCGGTTGATGGGCTTGACGCGGTGGTCGGCGGGCAGCGCATGCATGATCTCGCCCGCGAGGCCGTGGCCATTGCGCGCGAAGGGCTCAAGGCGCGGGCCAAGCCCGGGCTCGGCGGCATGGTGCGCGATGAACGCCATTTCCTGCACGCGCTTGAGGACTCGCTGGAGACGGGCAAACTACCGGCCGATGAACTGCTCGAGCGCTATCACGGCGATTGGAACGGCGATCTGAGCAAGATTTACGAAGAATATTCGTACTAAATTTCAAAACCTTAGAACTTTTTTACATTTTTTTCCGATTTTTTTCTCCCGTGCTGTCGATTGGCGCGCGCCCCACGCGTCATGGAAGTGAAGCAGCAATAAGCGCTTCGCCAACGCATATGGGAGTAAGATCATGGAATTCATCAAAATCGCCGGTTACGCCGCTCTTGGTATTGCTGCGCTCAGCGCTGCCACGTTCGCCTTGCCGCGCCACATTAGCGTTGAGCGCAGCGCGGTCCTCAACGCCTCCGCCGAGGACGTGCTGGCACTCGCTGCATCGAACGAGGGTTATCAGGCCTTCAACCCATACCGCACCATGGATCCCAAGCTCAAAATCGAGATGTTCGGTCCGGAAAACGGGATTGGCTCGGGCTTTCGTTTCAACGGCAAGGACGGCAAAGGCACGCAGACGGTTGCCAACATCACCGGCGATACGGTCACCTATGCCATCGACATGGGCTTCTTGGGCAAACCGACCCAAGCGATCCGCGCTGTGCCAGTGGCCGAGGGCACCGAAGTGACCTGGCGCGTCGACAGCGACATGGGCTTTAACCCGATCTTTCGTGTGTTCGGCCTGTTCATGGACGGGATGATGGGCCGCACCTTTGAACTGGGCCTTGAAAACCTCCGCGAAGCCGCGGCTTAATCCACCTCAACTAGGAGACTAACACCATGCGATACACTTTCTTGCTTTACTCGAACCCTGCCGATTTCGCCCATATGACGCCCGAAGACTGGGCTAAGGAGAAAGAGGTCTACGGCGCCTACATCGGGGCGTTGCAGGAGGCCGGGGTTTTTGTTGATACCGATTGGTTGCAACCGGTCGACACCGCAACGACCGTCTCGCTGAAAGATGGTGAACGGCGCGTGCAGGACGGGCCCTTTGCAGAGGCGCGCGAGACGCTGGGTGGGTTCTTTGCAATCGATGTGCCTGATCTGGATGCCGCGTTGGCCTGGGCGGAAAAGTGCCCGGCGGCAAAGCACGGCAAGATCGAGATCCGCGCCTCGGCGATGGGTAGCGTTTGAGCCAAGCCGACACAGCAAGGGCGCGCGCCGAAGACGTAGCGCGCGCCGCCTACGGTAAGCTAATCGCGATCCTCGCAGCCCGGTCTGGCGACATTGCCGCCGCTGAGGACGCGCTCGCAGATGCTTTTGTCGCCGCGCTCCGCACCTGGCCCGAGCGCGGCATTCCCGAAAAACCCCAAGCTTGGCTTTTGACCGTCGCGCGAAACCGACGGGTCGACCGCGCTCGGCGCGATGCCAAGCTGGTGATCACCGATGAGGTGCCCGAAATGGCCGATGTGGTGGAAGACGACGCAGACGTTGATGAGCGGCTCTCCTTGATGTTCGTCTGCGCCCATCCCGCGCTTGAGGCAAGCCTACATACCCCGCTGATGCTGCAAACCGTGCTCGGGCTGGATGCCGAGGCAATTGCGCGCGCCTTCCTGTTATCGCCAACTGCGATGGCCCAACGTCTGGTGCGTGCAAAACGCAAGATCAAGGCGGCGCGTATTCCCTTCGTCGTCCCCGACCGCGATCAATTTGGCCCGCGTATGGGTGCGGTGCGCGAGGCGGTTTATGGGGCGTATGCCTCTGATTGGCTCGGCGGCGCCGGTGCACTGGCGCATGAGGCGTACTATCTGAGCACCATGCTCGCCGATCTGGCGCGCGACGATCCTGAAGCGCTTGGGTTGACCGCGCTGATCGGCTTTATCGAAGCACGCCGCGATGCGCGGATCGAGGGCGGCATGCTGATACCTGTGCCAGAACAAGACACCGCGCTTTGGGATCAAGGGCTGATCGACCGCGCCGCCCATAGCCTTACCGCCGCATCGCGCATAGGAAAAATCGGCCGGTTCCAGTTGGAAGCGGCGATACAAGCGGTCCATGCGGCGCGCGCTGTTACAGGACGCACGGATTGGCGCGCGCTGTCGCAGCTTTACGCCGGGCTCAATGCGCAGTTTCCCACAATCGGCGGTGCTGTCAGCCAAGCCGCCGCCGTTGCGGAGGACGCGGGCCCGGCGGCGGGCTTAGCGATGCTCAACCGGATCGAGGCCGACGATATCGGACGATTTCAGCCCGCTCACGCGGTACGCGCCCATTGCCTGGCGCGGTTACGTCGATATGGCGAAGCGGCCGAGGCCTATACCCGCGCCATAGACCTATGCACGCATCCGCCGTCACGGCGTTGGCTCGAACGTAAGCGCGCGCTTCTTGTGGCGTCTTGAAAGGGGTTACTGCGCGCGCTCGACAAGCGATAGCACAGTCGGGCCCAGCCCCTCGACGATCACCGAAACGCCGGTAGCATTGGGGTGGATGCCGTCGGGTTGCATGAACGTGCCGAACCCGCCATCGGCAGCCTCCATCAGCGGTTGCAGAAAATCCGGGCCCAGCAAAACGTCGAATTCGCTGGCGAGTTCAGGGTACATCGCATCGAAATCGCGTTTGTAATCGGGCCCGTAATTGCCCGGCGCGGCCATCGAGAACATCAACACTTCTACTCCGGCTTCCGCCGCTGCCTGCAGGATGCCTGCAAGATTTTCGCGCGATGATGCCGGATCGATACCGCGCAACAAATCATTGCCGCCAAGCGTCACGATCATCGCACCAACATCGTCAGTCAGGGTCCAGGCCGCGCGCGAGAGGCCGCCGCGCGTGGTGTCGCCGGAGACGCCAGCGTTTCGCACCTCGACATTAGCCCCCTGCTCAGTCAGCCAGCGCTCTAGCTGCGGCACGAACCCGTCTTCGACCGGCAAACCGTAGCCCGCCGTCAGCGAGTCGCCCAAGGCAGCAATGACCAGGGGTTCGGCGGATGCAGCGCCGGGCAAAACCAGAAGTGCGGCAGCAAGGTTGCGCAGGCGCAGCCCCGCCCCATATCCCAAGGATCGCAACCGCCCCAGGATCCCTCGCATGAATGATGAGCCAGTCATCACGTTGTCAGACACGCGGCTTTCGCTCGATGGCAATGCCGGCCGCGTCGACATTCTCAAAGGCATCGACCTGTCCGTCGCGCGCGGCGAGACTTTGGGGCTGGTGGGGCCATCGGGAAGTGGCAAGTCATCTCTCCTCATGCTGATGGGTGGGCTGGAACGCGCCACCGGCGGCAAAATTAACGTTCTGGGCCACGACCTCACCGCGTTGGGCGAAGATGCGCTGGCCCGGCTGCGCCGTGATCATATGGGGGTCGTGTTTCAGTCATTCCACCTGATTCCCACGATGACTGCGTTGGAAAATGTCGCCACACCGATGGAGCTTGCAGGTGTCAGCGATGCGTTTGACCGGGCGGAGGCCGAGCTTGGCGCGGTTGGTCTTGGTGCGCGCACCGGCCACTACCCGGCGCAATTGTCGGGCGGCGAACAGCAGCGTGTCGCCCTGGCGCGGGCAGCAGCGGCGCGGCCCGATATCCTTCTTGCCGATGAACCGACCGGAAACCTCGATGGCAGCACCGGGGCGGCGATCATGGATTTGCTGTTTGGTCTGCGCGACCGGCACGGCGCAACCCTGATCTTGGTGACCCATGCGCCCGAACTCGCCGCGCGCTGTGACCGGGTGGTGCGGCTCGATGACGGCAGGCTTGCCGAAGATATGCGGGATGCTGCCGAATGAACCGCGTGAGCATGGCATTGACGATTGCGCGGCGCGAATTGCGCGGCGGCCTGGCGGGTTTCCGCGTTTTCCTCGCCTGTCTTGCGCTGGGGGTTGCCGCCATCGCCGCTGTGGGCTCGGTACGCACCTCGATTGAGCAGGGGCTGCAGCGTGACGCCGCTGTGATCTTGGGCGGTGACGCGGAAATCGAGCTGACCTATCGCTTCGCCACCAACGATGAGCGCGCGTGGATGGATAGCGTCGCTGAAACCGTGTCGGAAACGGTGGACTTCCGCTCGATGGCGGTCGTGCCGCGCGACGGTGGTGGTGAGCGCGGTCTCACCCAGGTGCGCGGTGTCGATAACGCGTATCCGATCTACGGTGCTGTCGACCTTGCGCCTGACATGCCACTGGAAACCGCATTTGCAGGCCAAGGCGATTTGCCGGGCGCGGTGATGGCACCGCTGCTTATCGCGCGGCTGGGGCTCGAGCTTGGCGAGACGTTTCGTTTGGGCACGCAGGACTTCGTTTTGATGGCCTCGCTTGAGGTGGAGCCTGACACCGCTGGCGGTGGCTTTGCCCTGGGTCCGCGCACGCTTGTCCGGCTGCAAGACCTCGACAATTCCGGTCTGATCCAGCCGGGGACACTGTATGAGACCGAGTATCGCCTGGCATTGGCCGAGGATGCTGACGTGGCTGCGCTGGAGGCCGAGGCCGATGTGGTGCTTGACGGCGCGGGCCATCGCTGGAGCGATATCAGGAACGCCGCTCCAGGCGCCTCGGAATTCGTCGATAGGCTTGGTTCGTTCCTGGTACTGGTAGGGATCGCGGGCCTCGCGGTCGGCGGCGTCGGCGTTTCCGCGGCGGTGCGCGCCTATCTCGACCGCAAGACCCATATCATCGCAACACTTAAGACGCTGGGCGCCGAGACATCGACGATCTTCTTGGCCTACGCGTTCCAAATCGGCGTGCTGACGGTGGTCGGATTACTCGCGGGGGTCGCTTTGGGCGGCGCGCTGCCGCTGATTTTCAAGCCGCTGATCGAGGCGCAATTGCCGGTGCCCGCGGTGTTTGCGCTACACCCGCAACCGCTGATCGAGGCCGCGCTTTACGGCACGCTGGCAGCTGCGGTGTTCACATTATGGCCGCTGGCGCGCACTGAGGACATTCGCGCCGCTGCACTTTACCGCGACGGCACTCAAGGATCGGGCGCGCCGCGCGCGCGTTACATCCTGATAACCGCCGCGATCTTGGCCGGGTTGGTTTGGTCGGCAGCAGCCTTGTCGGGACTGGCGAGCCTAACCTACTGGTCAGCGATTGGTATATTCAGCGCGTTCTTGACGCTTATCGTGGTTGCATGGGCCACGCGGCTGGTGTCACGGCGCCTGGCCCGCTCACGCGCGGTACGCGGGCGCAGCGCCTTGCGCATGGCATTGGGCGCCGCCGGTGGCCCGGGCAGCGAGGCAAGCCCGGTGGTTTTGTCACTCGGCCTGGGCCTCACCGTTCTCGCGGCGGTCGGTCAGATCGACGCCAATTTGCGCGGCGCGATTGCCCGCGATCTTCCCGAGGTCGCGCCCAGTTACTTCGTCGTGGATATCCAAAACGATCAGTTGGAGGCCTTCGTCGAACGCGCGCAGGGCGACGGTGCGGTAACCCGTCTTGAAACCGCGCCAATGCTGCGGGGCGTGATCACCGAGATCAATGGCACCCCGGCGCGCGACGTGGCGGGCGATCACTGGGTACTGCAAGGCGACCGTGGCATCACCTATTCTGAAAATCTGCCCAATGGCGCTGAGATCACCGAGGGGGCTTGGTGGCCGCAAGACTATGATGGACCGCCGCAGATCAGCTTTGCCGCCGAGGAAGGGGTCGAGCTTGGTTTGTCGCTGGGCGATAGCCTGACCGTCAATGTGCTCGGGCGCGATATCACCGCAGGGATTACCAGCTTCCGTAATGTCGATTTTAGCCAAGCTGGCATCGGCTTTATTCTCTCGATGAACCCCGCCGCGCTGGCCGGCGCGCCCCATAGCCACATCGCCACGGTCTATGCCGAGGAGGAGGCCGAGACGCGGCTGATGCGCGATTTGGGTGGTGTTTGGCCCAATATCACGATGATTTCGGTGCGCAGCGCCATCGAACGGGTGAGCGATATCTTGGCGGGGATCGCAGCGGCCACAACGTATGGCGCGATGGCAACGCTGGTGACAGGCTTCATCGTGCTGATCGGCGCCGCTGCCGCGGGGGAGCGGGCACGAACCTATGAAGCGGCCGTCCTCAAAACTTTGGGGGCTAAGCGCAGTGCGATCTTGGCGAACTTTGCCATGCGCTCGGCGATCTTTGGCCTTGCAGCTGGGATCGTTGCGATTTTGGCAGGCGGGCTAGCCGGTTGGGGTGTTACCCGCTTCGTGATGGACACCGATTTCGTGTTTGAGCCGGTCTCAGCAATCTCCATCGTCGTTGCGGGGATTGCGGTGACGCTGGTGGCGGGCCTTGCCTTCGCTTGGCGTCCACTGGCCGCGCGCCCTGCCCGCATCTTGCGTGCCAAGGAGTAGCGCCACTAATTGGCGTATGCCTTACGCGGCGAGGCCCTTGTCACCCATCGACAAAAACTTCGACCGCCGCTCCGCGATAAGGGCGGCGGCATCCCGGCGCGACAGATCGTGGAGTATCGCTTTGAAGGCGTTGCGGACGCTTTCAATGGTCGCTGTCGGATCACGGTGCGCGCCGCCCAGCGGCTCAGCGATCACCTGATCAATCACACCGAGTTTGATCAGGTCTTGGGCGGTCAACCGCAACGCCTCAGCCGCTTCGCGCATTTTCTCTGCGTCTTTCCACAAAATCGACGCGCATCCCTCGGGTGAGATCACAGAATAAATCGAGTGCTCCAGCATCACGACGCGATTGGCCGTTGCGAACGCAACCGCGCCGCCGGAACCGCCCTCGCCAATGACGATGGAGATTAACGGCACACCCAGTTGCAGGCATTTCTGCGTTGAACGGGCGATCGCCTCAGATTGGCCGCGCTCTTCGGCGCCTTTACCGGGATAGGCCCCAGGCGTATCGACCAGCGTCACGACCGGGATATTGAACCGATTGGCGAGATCCATCAGCCGGATCGCCTTGCGATAGCCTTCCGGGCGCGCCATGCCGAAGTTACGCTCAATCCGTGACTTGGTGTCGTTACCCTTTTCGTGACCGATCACCATGACGGGGCGCCCATCAAACCGTGCGAGCCCGCCCATTACAGCGTGGTCATCAGCAAAGTTTCTGTCCCCGGCAAGGGGCGTGTATTCGGTAAACAAGGCGTCGATGTAGTGCTGGCAATGGGGCCGGTCAGGGTGGCGCGCCACCAGGCATTTCCGCCACGGCGTCAGGCCGCGATAAAGGTCTGCCAGCATCTCGGAGGCCTTGCGGTCAAGCGCCTCGGCCTCCTTCGTGACATCCATCTCATCGTTGCTTTGCGCTAGGGCCCGCAGCTCCTCGGCCTTGCCTTCGATCTCCGCCAGCGGCTTTTCGAAATCAAGATACTGGATCATGCATCACCCTATCACGCCCTTGCGCGGCTATATCTGCGCGCTCAACCCAGTTTGCAAGACCGCGCGCCGCCAAACCCGCGCAGAACTCAGCAAGATTTGTGAAGGGGCCTTGTTGCAATGAGACAGGGGAACGAAACGGAGAATGCCATGTCGGCGCAATACGAAAAGCGGCTTTTACGGGTGCTCGACTATGTTTTCGACAACCCCGCAGGCGACATGTCGCTGGACACGCTGGCCGAAGTCGCGGCGATGTCGCGGTTTCACTGGCACCGCGTTTTTCACGCAATGACCGGCGAGACATGCGCCCAAGCTGTGCGCCGTGTTCGGCTACAACGGGCATCGGATTGGCTGGTCAAGACCGACCTGCCCCTGCGCGATGTGGCCAAACGCTGCGGTTATCCAAACCAGCAGAGCTTCACGCGGATCTTTTCCGAAGCCTACGGGGTGACACCCGGCGCGTTCCGAAAACGGGGCGAGGCCCGCCCCTTCCTGCAAAAACCCACGAAAGGACAATCAACGATGTTTCCAGTCGACGTTGAAACCCATCCGCAACGCAGTCTCGCGGCGCTTGCGCACCAAGGCTCTTATTCCGAAGTGGACGGCACGTTTGAGAAGTTGAGCGCGCTTTTCACCACGCGCGATCTTTGGCAAAGCGCGCGCGGTATGCTGGGCATCTACTACGATGACCCTGACGCGGTGGCCGAAGCTGACCTGCGAAGCCACGCGGCTATCGTTTTGGACGCGCCGATGAGCGTTGACGCGCCACTTGAAGCCATGGAACTACCGGGCGGCCGCTATGCCGTGATGCATTACAAGGGGCCCTATTCCGGGCTTTTGGCGGCGTACCGGTATCTCTATGGCGAATGGCTTCCGGGTTCGGGCGAGGAGTTGGGCGATCGCCCGCCAATCGAGATCTATCTTAACCACCCCAACGAGGTAGAGCCCGATGCCCTCCTGACCGATGTCTGCGTGCCACTGAAATAAGTGTCGAAGCGCGCTCGGGACATGATTGCGCCGGGGCGCGCGACCAAAGTGCCGGGAAATCTCAACGAAATCTTTAGGGTGTTTTACCTAAACCGTCGCCATCGACCGACGAGGACAGGCCTTTGATGCGATTCCTGGTTTGGGCGGCCGCGCTCTCTGTGGGCGCCGCTTCTTTTGCCCAAGACATAGACTTTGGTGATGACAGTGGCCGCCTTGCGTTAAACGGGACCTGCGCGGATAGGCGGTTTCAAGGCGCTGGCATGGCGCCCACGCTGACATGGATGGACACGATGGGTGACGCAACCGATTGCATGATCGCCTATGAGAACGGGGAGATTAGCCTTTGGAATTTCGCCGACGCGATCGCCGCAACGCAGTGCAGTGAGATCGATTTTGGCGATGACAGCGGTGATTACCCGGAAGACGGCGAATGCGATGACCCCCGCTTTGAAGGTATGGCAACCGATAACATCCTTTTCGAAGCCTTTGTCAGACGCGACGCCACCGATTGTCGGCGCGCCTGCGACATGGGTGTCCTCGGTCTGCGAAACTACGCTGAATAGGCGTGCTAGGAGGCGATCATCTCTGATTGCCGCACGATCACCTCGGCCTGCTTGATCGACGCGATGTCAACCAATCGGCCCTTATAAACCGTGGCGCCCGCGCCGGATTTCTTCGCTTCCTCCATCGCCGCCAGGATCTCGCGCGCTTCACTCACCGCGGCGTCCGACGGCGTAAAGACTTCATTGGCGATGGCTATCTGACTCGGGTGGATCGCCCACTTCCCGACCATGCCGAGCGTCGCCGAACGCCGCGCTTGCGCCCGAAACCCGGCCTCATCGGAAAAGTCGCCGAACGGTCCATCGACGGGCAACACACCATGGGTACGGCAGGCGGCGACGATGGCCGTGGTTGCCCAATGCCAGGGGTCACCCCAGTAATCCTGCCCCTTATGGTGCATGTAATAGCCCTCTTGCGTGCCCCCGATGCCGGTGGTCTGCATGCCCATCGAGGCGGCAAAATCGGCCGCGCCCAACGACATGGCCTCGAGGCGCGGGCTGGCGGCAGCGATCTCCTCCACATGAGCGATCCCCGCCGCGGATTCGATGATGACCTCAAAGGCGAGCCGCTTGCCGCGTCCGGATGCCGCCTCCGCTGCCGTGACCACCGCGTCCACCGCGTAGAGATCCGCTGCGCACCCCACTTTTGGGATCATGATTTGGTCTAGCCTGTCCGCGGCCTGTTCCATCAAATCGACCACATCGCGGTACCAATAGGGGGTGTCTAGCCCGTTGATCCGCACCGACAGCTGCTTAGAACCCCAATCGATAGCGCCGATTGCCTCGATGACAGACTGCCGTGCCGTCGCCTTATCATCGGGCGCAACAGAATCCTCCAAATCGAGGTTGATCACATCCGCCGCACTGGCCGCCATTTTCTCAAAAATCGCCGGGCGGGAGCCAGGGCCAAACAATTGACACCGGTTGGGGCGTGCCGGGGCGGCGGGTTGCAGGCGAAAGGACATTGCGGCCTCGCAAGAAAATTTCAAACGCTTCAGGCCGTGGGTTAGGATATTGCGCGCGCTGCCGCAAGACTCATGTTGCACATGCAGAAAACTGTTCCGAATTACTTCGCACGCACCCGATTGTTACGCGCATTATGCTCCAACTCGACCAGCCCCAGTAGCTCCATCACCGGCGGCACATAATTGGCGAAGCGACCGCGATACCCCTTGCGCAGACCGTAATAGCCGCCGACCGGGTTGCTCTCATCCCGCGCCCAGGCCTCCAACGTGTCGGGTTTCACCGGTTTGCCCTCATCGGCATTGCCCAGCGCAATCCAATCGCCGCGCGCCTTGAGCATAGCATGGGCGTCATCTAACGCGCGCAGCTGATAGGACAGGCGCGTCTTGCCCACTTGCACCACAAGCGCCGGTGGATCTGCCGCCTCGTCTTTCCAGGCCATGTAGTCTGAACTGAGCGGCGGTGTCTTTAGGATCCAAGGGTCGTCTTCCTGGCCGGTTCCGTACGTAACAGTGTTCATGGCGTCTCGCTTTCTGCCCGTGCAGCGACCGCATGCACGAAGGTCTCAAAACTTGGGTGAAGGTCGGGCATGCTGCGCCAGATCAGCGGCAAGAGCAGCCCGCGAAACGTCTCGCTCATGATCAGCCGCGTGCCACCTTTGCTGGGGGCCAGATCGAACACGCGTTCACCGCCAAACAACCCCAGCGGCATACCGCTTTTCCAGACCATGCGCTTCGGCGGCTCGAACGCGGTCACGTGGATCGCAAAGGCGCGATTGGGCGATACCGCGGCGGTGAGCTTAAAGCGCGCATCGGCGGCGATTTCCCCCTCCAACCGGGTGATGCCTGTGCCGCTTTCCACCAATGCCACCGGATCGGTGAGAACCGCCCAAACCGCGGGCGGCGGGGCGTTGATTTCATGAGTGACCGATACGCGCTGCATAGCGTCTCCTGCTTGCGATTCGCCTCGGTATAGGAAAATAAAGATGACGTCTTATGTCATATATTTGAGGGCAAATGCGGGCGGCGCGTCTTTTGCAAACCCTGTTGCTGCTGCAAAATCGGGGACGAATGACGTCAGCCGCCCTCGCCGCTGCGCTGGAAGTGTCGCAGCGCACGATCCTGCGTGACCTGGATGCAATGACCGAGGCGGGCCTGCCGATTATTGTCCATCGAGGCCGCGAAGGCGGGATCGAACTAGGCTTTGACTACCGCACGCGGCTCACCGGCCTTGATCGCGAGGAAGCCGAAGCGATGGGCCTATTGCTATCGCTGCCCCTAGATCCGCTGGCGCCATTTGGCTTAGCGGAAGCAGCTGGGCGGGCGCGCGCGAAAATCTGGGAGGCGTTTCCCGATCAGACCCGCGAAGAGATGGCCCGAGCACGCGCGCGGTTTCGAGTAGATGCCGCCCCTGCACCGCCCGACCCCCGAATTAGCGCGCTGGCCAAAGCAATCCGCGGGCGCAACATCACCCGGCTGCGCGCCACTTCGAAAACGCCTCAGACAGTGCATCCAATCCGATTAACCCAAGACGCAACAGGCTGGACGTTGCGCGATGCCTGCACGCAAGACGACCATCCAATTGAAACGTGGGAAGATATAAACATCTCAGCCAAACGATTTTGATCGCGTCGCAATCGCGCTGCAAAATGTTTGCGCAGGCGTCGCTGTTTTCGACACGCGCTCTCCCGTCGCGACACCGGTGAACCGTTTCCGAATTTTCTTGTGCCGAGCGCGCGGCTAGTGTCGCCGCATCGACGGGAGATTCGCGCATGATCAAAACGCCTTACCTATTGTTCCTGGGGGATGCGCCGGACGCATTGGCGGCCAAGGTCGCTCAGGGCATCAAAGACTGGCGGCCCGAGCATGCTGTCGGCCAATTGCGGCTCCCCGGTTGCAAAGCGGATATGGGCTTGCCGGACCTGGACCTCGAGGGCGCGATAGAAGCGGGCGCGCAGACAATGGTGATCGGCGTTGCCAATCGGGGCGGGGTGATCTCGGCGGCTTGGAAGGACGTCTTGATCGGCGCGCTTCAGGCCGGGCTTGATTTGGCCTCGGGCCTGCACAACCTACTGCGCGATGAGCCTGACCTTGTCGCTGCCGCTAAGGCCCATGGCCGCACGCTCCACGATGTACGCGTGCCAAGCGTCAAATACCCCATCGCCAATGGTATCCGGCGGGCTGGCAAACGGTGCTTGGCCGTGGGCACGGATTGCTCGGTCGGCAAGATGTACACCGCCATGGCGATGGATCGTGAAATGAAAGAACGCGGGCTAAAGTCGAGCTTCCGTGCCACCGGCCAGACCGGCATTTTGATTACCGGCGGTGGGGTCCCGCTCGACGCGGTGATCGCTGACTTTATGGCAGGCTCGATAGAATGGCTGACGCCTGACAATGACGCCGACCATTGGGATATGATTGAAGGCCAGGGCAGTTTGTTCCACGTCTCGTATAGCGGCGTCACGATGGCGTTGATCCATGGCGGGCAGCCCGATGCGCTGATCCTGAGCCACGAACCGACCCGCACCCACATGCGCGGATTGCCCGATTATGACCTTCCCAGCCTGGAGGCGTTGCGCGACACCGCGCTGCCGCTGGCGCAAATCGCCAACCCCGCGGCTCAGGTCGTCGCGATTTCGATCAACACTGCGGCCATGGGCGAGGATGAGGCTGAAAGCTATCTCAGCGAGGTGGAAGGGCGGATGGGGCTGCCCGCCGCAGACCCATTTCGCCAAGGTGCCGGGCGGCTGGTCGACGCGCTTGCCGGGGTCTGATTACTCCGCCGCGGTGTCGTCGCTAAGCGCCAGGGGCGAAGGCGGCACAGTCAGGTCATCGACCCCGAGCGCGGTTTCGGGGCGGGCCAGCCGATATCGCGTGACCCAGAAGAGCCGCTCCTGGGCGCGGGTGATCGCCACGTAAGCCAACCGCTTCCACAACGGCAGCCCGGCTTCCGTCCGCCCCGATTGCGCGGCAGCCCAGATATCGGGCGCGAACACCTGCACGTTCGGCCATTGCGAGCCCTGCGCTTTGTGGATGGTCACCGCAGAGCCGTGCAAAAACGCAGCGCCCATACGCGCCGCGAAGGGGATAAACGGCTCCTCTTCGTCAGGCAGTTCTATCTTGACGATAGACGCCGCCGAAAACTGAGGATCATCGGCGCCAATCACGTGGAGCTTGGAAAACCCAGGCTTACGGCCAGGCCCGAGATAGATCACCTGCGCGCCCTTGATCAGACCCCGCGCCTCCAGATCGATGCGGCGTTTGCGGTGCTTTAGCGGAAGCTCAATACCGTCGCAGATCAGAGGCTCACCCGGCAACAAGGCATCGGGCGGTGCGCCGAAAGCATTGCGAAACGCGGTGATCAATCTCACCCGCGTCTTGTTGCGCCAGACTAAGACTGGTGAACGCGCCATCATGCCGGCATCAACCCTTGGCGCAACTTGAACCCGGTCATCGCGGGCAGCGGCCGCCTCGATCTGCTGCTCGAACGCCTCAAACCCCAAACTGTCATCCGACAAGGCATGCGCCAAATCGAGGATGGGATTGTCCTGCGTTTGACGATGCACGCGCGAAAGCGTCCTCTTCTGCGCGCCTTTAATCCGATCAAACACCATCTCACCCGATTGGCCTACGGGCGCTAACTGCGCCGGATCGCCAAACAGCAAAAGCGTTGGAAAGATCTCGCGCAGGTCGCCGAACAGGCGGTCGTCAAGCATGGAGGATTCGTCAACGAAACCAATGTCGAGTGGGTCTTCGCGCCGCTTCCATCCTTTGATGAAGTCCGACCCGCGTAACCCCGCCGCCGCCAAAGCGCCGGGGATCGATTTATGCGCCTGATAGAAGGCTCTGGCGCGCTCCATCGCCTCGGCGCTCAACCCCTCGATCTCGGGCCGCTCCCCGTTCCCGGCCAGCCATTCGGCGATCTTCTCATATTCAGGGTCGTAAACCGGCGTGTAGAGAATCCGGTGGATCGTCGTTGCGGGAACCCCCCGGCCACGCAAGACGCTGGCGGCCTTATTGGTCGGCGCCAAAATAGCCAGCGTGCGCCGATCCTTGCGGCGGCGGCCTTCGTAATCCCCCGAGACCACATCAATCCCCGCCGCGACCAGCGCATCCGCCAGCTTGGCTAGCAGCATAGTTTTCCCTGACCCCGCGCGCCCGACGATTGCCATGACTGCCGCGTTCTTGCTGTCGGCGCGTGGCGTTGTGCTTTGCGCCGTCAAATCGACGCCGACACCGCGCAAGATGTCGCGGGCAGTGTCGAACGCTTGGGCTTGATCGTCTGAAAACTGCAGGTCCTGTGGCGCCATAGCCGGACCCTACATCGCCGCTATAGCTCAGAAAAGACGCCCTCTGGTGTCACGATGCATCAGGAAATGGTATCAGGACTTGGCGCGCGCTGGTGTTACCCCGTTTCCGCGAAGCTGCTGTTGGGGCGGCCGAAGGATTGATCGAACCAGGCTTGGCTAAACGCCGCCGATATCCGCGCCTTTTCGAGGAGGCCTGGGCGGACATCTTGCGAGCAGGCCCAAAGCCCGACGCTTATCGCATGACGGCCTGCCCCTTGGGTTCCTAGAACAGTCGGCTCCCAGCCCAAACGGCGATAGATGCGGACCATGCGCGCATCGAACACGCCAACGATATCGGTGAGGTAAAACCCCAAGCCCACCTCGAGCGCGCCCAGCATCAGCGCAGACGAGATCCGCGGCTCGGCGTCGGGTGCGAGGCAGAAACGGGTGCATTCCCAGATCAACGGGCTGCGGATCTCGGCCCCGGCCAGATGGGTGAAGTGATCGTTCACCATCGTTTCCGCGGTGCTAGGCAAAAACCGCATCGAGCCGCCATGGCTGCCGTCAGGTCTTTCCCAAATGACGTAGAGCGGGTTCTTCGCGTCGTACTCGTCGGTTTCAAACCCGTCGGCATCGACCTTTACCTGCCACTCAAGGCGGTCATGAAATTGTGCTGCGCGGTCGGTATACATGCTCTCGCGCAATGCGGGCATCGTCTTTAGATCATCGCCGTAGATGTAGCGTAACATGGCCGGGCCTCTTCGCAGGAAAACTGCGAGGAAGCTGGCCGCCGGGCCTTAACGCGCGCTTAGGTCAGCGTGCTTAACGCTTGGTTTAGACCACCAATAGCCCCATGGTGAGCGCGATCGAGATCGCATGGATGGTATTGGTAGCGCCCAGTTTGAAGCGTGCGCTTTCGATGTAGACCCGGAGCGTATGCTCGCTGATCGAGAGCGCGTCAGCCGCCTGTGCACGGCTGTAACCCATTGCAAGCATTGTACAAACGTCGATCTCGCGCGGCGAGAGGTTTTGCAGCTTCAACTCATCCGAGCCGCGCTCCAGCACAAGTGCTTTTTGGTTGATGAAATGTGCCGCCAAGATCAGTTCCCGCGTGTGTTCGCTGGTGTAGTCTTCCCACGCAGAATCAGAGCGTGCATCGGAAATCGTAAACATCGCGAACTGCCCTGACGGGCCACGAATCGGGATTGAGAAGCCTTGCGTGCCAACCCCGGCGGCTTGGGCCTCACCCATAAAATCGCGCGCCGCTTTGCCAGACCAATCCAAACGGCGCCAGTCGACCGGATGAAATCGGCGGAAACAACCCTGCACGACAGGGTCAATGCGCGCGTAGTCTTCACCAAAATATTGTTCTGACCAGGCATCGGAATACGTGGTCGCCGCATAGGCCTCACCGGTGCCATTCACCGCGTGATAGGTTATATGTTCGACATCGAAGAGCCCGCGCAGACCTGTGATATGGCTTTGCAGTTCGTCGACGGATCCGACGTCTTCAATGCCCTCAATAAACGAATCCAGCCTTCCTCTCATCCCCATTTACCGGGTCCCTCCGGCTACCCATTCGGGACGCGATCTCAGCTGCCGCGATCAAGGTCGCATCGTCCAATTGATCGGCGGTTTTTGAAAGCCCGTTCTGCTTTGCGAAGGCCTTCAGGTCTGAGAGAACGTCCAGTATCCAATCATGTGCCATCCAAAGTCTCCTCGCGAATGGTTAACGGAAGCTTAAGAACACATTACCGTTTTAAGGGTATTGTGTTCTATTCGCGTTTTAGTGTTCCCCATAAATAGCGAGGGGTGGTTACCCAAAGCCTAAGCCTCAAATAGCCGCGCAAAAACGCAGCGAGCGCCCTGATTGGGCGCCCGCGGAAATAAGATAAATTGTTGTTTTAGAGAGGTTTTTACTTCTCCAAGCAATCCTCAAGCGTCCGCAATCCCGTGCGTGGCGCCTGCACCAGCACCGACATATTGCCGGGCTTATGTTCGTTTTTGTACATCTTCACATGGGCGGCGGGGATCTCTTCCCAGTTGAAAACCTCGGACATACACGGATCAAGACGCCGTTCAACCATCAACTGATTGGCTGACGCGGCTTGTTTGAGATGGGCAAAATGGCTTCCCTGAACGCGTTTTTGATGCATCCAAAGATAGCGCGCGTCGATGGTGAGGTTGTACCCCGTGGTGCCGGCGCAGATGACGACCATACCGCCTTTCTTAACCACAAAGGTGGAGACCGGCATCGTCGCCTCGCCAGGGTGCTCAAACACCATGTCCACGTTCACGCCCTTACCAGTGATATCCCAGATTGCCTTGCCGAACTTGCGCACCTCGGCGAACCACTCTTTGTATTCGGGCGTGTTCACTTTCGGCAGTTGACCCCAGCACTTGAAGTCGCGCCGGTTGATCACCCCTTTGGCGCCGAGGCCCATCACGAAATCACGCTTGTCCTCATCGGAGATCACGCCGATTGCGTTCGCCCCGGCGGTGTTGGCCAATTGGATCGCGTAGGAGCCGAGCCCGCCTGAGGCCCCCCAAACCAAAACGTTCTGACCGGGCCGCAGCTCGTGCGGATGGTGACCGAATAGCATGCGGTAGGCAGTCGCCAGCGTCAGCGTGTAGCAGGCGCTTTCTTCCCAGGTTTGGTGCTTGGGCCGGGGCATGAGTTGCTGTGCCTGGACGCAGGTAAACTGAGCGAAAGACCCATCAGGCGTCTCATACCCCCAAATACGCTGGCTTGGCGATAGCATCGGGTCGCCGCCATTACATTCTTCATCGTCGCCGTCATCCTGATTGCAGTGGATCACCACCTCGTCGCCGACTTTCCAGTTCTTCACCTTCGAGCCGACAGCCCAAACAATGCCCGACGCGTCAGAGCCGGCGATATGGTACTCGGCGTTATGGATGTCGAAGGGCGATAGCGGTACGCCAAGCCCCGCCCAGACGCCGTTGTAATTGACGCCCGCGGCCATCACCAGCACCAGCACTTCGTGACTGTCAGGCAGCGGCACATCCACCACCTCCTGCAGCATCGCTTGCTCGGGCTCACCGTGGCGCTCGCGGCGGATGGTCCATGCATACATTGATTTCGGCACATAACCGAGCGGCGGCATCTCCCCTACGGCGTAGAGGTCTTTCTCGGGGGCCTCGTAGGGCGCGATTGCCGGTTTGCTGTCGAGAGCCATCATGCGATCTCCTCACAAATAGGTCTGTGCCGCGCCGCAGAATCGCGGCGATTGCCGGTTCGAATTAAAATCGGCTGCGCAATTTTGCAATGTGTTTTTAGGTATTTTTGAAATTTTATGTCGCGCCCGCCGACAGATCCCAGAGGATCATCGCGGATTGTTGCCATTTTTCGCTTGGATGCTGGCCGCGTAGAATGCTGCGATTGCAGCTTGCCCGGGCGCATAGGCAATTCCTGCGCCGGTCTCGACCAGGATTTCGCGGCGCAGCAACGCGTCGAGCGCGCTTTCAATCGCTGCTTGCGGTGTGCCATTAAAAGCTGCGCCTTCCACCGTGCTGAGCATCGCCACCGCTTGGGAGACAAGGTGATCGCGCGCGAGCACACCGGCGTGCTGCTCAAGGATCGACGCCACGACCGGCACCGGCAACACCGGCATGGCCGCGTCGATGCGCGTCGTCAGCGCCTCACCCAAGGCTTCAAGCGCGGGCTCGGATGCGCGGCTTAGGTGCTCGCGCAACGACAGCGGCACGCCGAAGCGTACCCCTGCAGTGCCGAAACGCGCCTTGCTGCCCACTATCCGACCCCAAAGATACCTGACAGCGAACCAAACCGCTGTGGGAATACTGGCGCGAAAGCGGCGCGCGCCCCTCGCCGCGGCTTCGGTGAGGACACGATCTTCGAGGACCCGGTCATAGGCCAGAGCAACCGGCACGAAGACAACGTCGCGGCTGCGCTCTTGGTCAAACCCGCTGACGATGTAGCTGAGCAGACCCAGTTTCGCCGGGGCGGTTCGACCATCCAAACTCAGCCCGCCTTCCGGGAAGACGGCCTGCGTTACCCCCGCCTCGGTCGCGATTTGGACGTATCGCGCCAGCACCCGACGATACAGATCATTGCGCGAGCGTCGCCTGATGAAGTACGCCCCCATCGCGCGGATCAACGACGATAACGGCCAGATCCTGGCCCACTCACCCACCGCGTAACTTGGCGCGGAGTTATCGGCGACCAAGTAAGTGACAAGCACGTAATCCATGTTCGAGCGGTGGTTCATCACAAAGATAACCGTCGCTTCAGGGTCAATTTGGTCGATCACGGCGGCGCTGTCCCGGTCCAGTTTGACAGCATAGAGAAATTTCGACAACGCACGCGCCGCCCGGATCGCGACGCGGAAATACAGCGTCGCTGCGAAGGACGGCACGATTTCACGCGCATAGGCATTCGCCCGTTCAAGCGCCACGTCTTTAGGGATGCCCTCTTGCGCCGCGTGTTCTTCCACGGCGTCTAGCACGGCGCTGTCATAGGTCAGCCGTTGCACGGTATCAAAACGGCGGGCGAGGCGGAACGGCTCGATCGGGCGCGGAAGCCGCTGATTAAGGTCGCTTACGAACCGTTCCATCCGCCGCCGAAAGAACCAGCGCACCGACGGCACCAGCAAGCGCGACAAGAATGTGACCGCCGCGAGCAGCATCACCAAGATGAAGAGCCAAAGCGGCAGTTCGATGGTGGTAGACATCAGCCGAACCCTGACAGGGATTGTCGGCGTCGGCTAGACGATCCGGCTTACCATCATGCGCTTGATCTCAGCGATTGCTTTCGCCGGGTTCAGGCCTTTGGGGCAGGTTTTGGCGCAGTTCATGATCGTGTGGCAGCGATAGAGCTTGAACGGATCTTCTAGGTCGTCCAGGCGCTCACCGGTTGCCTCATCGCGGCTATCGATGATCCAACGATACGCGTGCAACAAGGCGGCGGGGCCAAGGTAGCGATCGGAATTCCACCAATAGCTTGGGCAGGAGGTGGAGCACGAGGCGCACATCACGCATTCGTAGAGCCCGTCCAGCTTCTTGCGATCCTCGATCGATTGCTTCCACTCCTTCTGCGGCCGGTTGGTCTTGGTCTCGAGCCACGGCATGATCGAGGCGTGCTGGGCGTAGAAGTGCGTTAGATCCGGGATAAGGTCCTTCACCACCGGCATGTGCGGCAGCGGGTAGATACGCACCGTTTTGGCCTTGATCTCGTCCATGCCGTAGATGCAGGCCAAAGTGTTGATCCCGTCGATGTTCATCGCGCAGGAGCCACATATCCCCTCACGGCATGATCGGCGGAATGTCAGCGTCGGATCGATCTCATTCTTGATCTTGATAAGACCGTCCAAGACCATCGGGCCGCAGGTGTCCAGGTCGACGAAATAGGTGTCGACCTGGGGGTTTTTGCCGTCGTCCGGGTTCCAGCGGTAGATCTGAAACTTCCGCACATTCGTGGCCCCCTCGGGCATGGGCCATGTCTTTCCCGTGCGGATCTTGGAGTTCTTGGGAAGGCTAAATTGAACCATACAATACTCCTAAGGCGCCCGGGTCGGGCGTCGCTAGTACCAGGGTTGCTTGATGCAATATCCCGCACCGCCGCTGAACACCGACGTGCAGCGCTCGCGGCGCACGCGGCGCACAACTTGTGTGCCGAACGGGCCATTGACCCGCACCAGTTCCGTCCGTTGTCCCGTGGCGTTCATGCCGCCGTAATACTCGATGCAAAGGCTGATTTGATCCGCCTGTTCGCTTGTCACTGTTGGCCCTTCGTGAACAACGATCGTGCGAAGACCGGCGACGCGCGGGTAGCTCAGGCGAAACGGCTCGTAAACCCCGGCGCCAGCGGCGCAAGCGACGGCCACTTCGAGCGGGATAACGGGATGATTCGGGTTCCAGTGCCAGGCCGACGCGGAAGTGGCCAGGAAGCATGCAGACAGGGCAGAAAAGAGCAGTTTTTTCATAACTGAGTCCTTGAGCAGAGCAGGTTGTAAAGGGACTATGGCAGCAGTCCGATGCTCGCTTATAGCACTTTTCCGATGTATCCACACAGTGATTAAGGGTTTGAGACGGGTGAGTGCAGCACATTAGGCACATACACCCGCCATCGCTGGGCACGTTCGCGCGGCGCGCATCCGCTGTGACGCGGCCCGAAACAGGCGACAAGCGCCCGCGTGCGGCAGCCCGCCGGTTATATGGGTTAGCTGCGATCAATAGACCCGCGCTTTCGGCGCAATACGCTTGAGATCGATACCGCCCTCGTTGTGGCCCAAGAGCGGGTTTAGGTGTACCGGGCGGTAATCGAGATCCACCTTCCCGTTCACCCAGGCGAGGGTGTGCTTGCGCCAATTCTCATCGTCGCGGTCAGGATAATCCTCATGGGCATGGGCGCCGCGGCTCTCTTTGCGCGCCTCGGCGCTGACAATGGTGGCGAGCGCGTTTGGCATCAGGTTGGTGAGCTCCAGCGTCTCCATCAGATCGGAGTTCCAGATCATCGTCCGGTCCGTCACCTTGATGTCAGCCATTTTGCTTGAGACGCCGTACATCTTGTCCACGCCTTCGGCGAGGGTCTCATCGGTACGGAACACGGCCGCATCGGCCTGCATGCTGCGCTGCATCTCGTCGCGCAGTTCAGCGGTCGGGATCGCCCCATCGGCGTAGCGCAGACCGTCGAACCGCGTCAGCGCGGCTTCAATGGAGTGACGATTGGGGAACATGGATGGCGCGTTTGGATCGACGACTTCGCCCGCTTTGATCGCGGCAGCACGGCCGAACACCACGAGGTCGATGAGCGAGTTTGACCCCAGCCGGTTGGCGCCGTGAACCGAGGCGCAGCCAGCCTCACCCACCGCCATCAGGCCGGGGGCGATACGCTCGGGGTTTTCGCCATCCGCATTCAGCACCTCACCCCAATAATTCGTCGGGATGCCGCCCATGTTATAGTGAACTGTCGGCAAAACCGGGATCGGCTCTTTGGTGAGGTCGACGCCCGCGAAGATGCGCGCGGATTCCGAGATGCCCGGCAGCCGTTCGGCCAGTGTTTCGGGTGGCAGGTGGTTTAGGTGCAGGTGGATATGATCCTTGTCCGGCCCAACACCGCGATTGTCGCGGATCTCCATCGTCATGCAGCGGCTGACCACATCGCGCGAAGCCAGATCTTTATAGGTCGGCGCGTACCGCTCCATAAAGCGTTCGCCTTCTGAGTTGGTGAGATAGCCACCCTCACCGCGGGCGCCCTCGGTAATCAGGCAACCCGAGCCGTAGATCCCGGTGGGGTGGAATTGCACGAACTCCATGTCCTGAAGCGGAAGCCCGGCCCTCGCGGTCATCCCGCCGCCATCACCGGTGCATGTATGCGCGGAGGTGGCCGAGAAATACGCACGGCCATACCCGCCCGTCGCCAACACGGTCATCTTTGCGTTGAAGACATGGAGGCTGCCGTCGTCCAACTTCCAAGCAATCACGCCCTGACACACGCCGTCATCGGACATGATCAGGTCAATCGCGAAATACTCGATATAGAACTCGGCATTGTTCTTCAGCGACTGGCCATAGAGCGTGTGCAGGATCGCATGCCCGGTGCGGTCGGCAGCGGCGCAGGTGCGTTGCACCGGCGGGCCCTCACCGAACTCTGTGGTATGGCCGCCGAAGGGGCGCTGATAGATCTCGCCCTTCTCTGTGCGGCTGAAAGGCACCCCGTAATGCTCTAGCTCATACACGGCTTTCGGCGCTTCCCGCGCGAGATACTCCATCGCATCGGTATCACCGAGCCAATCCGACCCTTTGACCGTGTCGTACATGTGCCATTGCCAGTGATCAGGGCCCATGTTGCCCAAGGACGCGGCAATGCCCCCCTGCGCTGCCACCGTATGGGACCGTGTGGGGAACACCTTTGTCACGCACGCGGTCCGAAGGCCTTGCTCGGCCATACCCAGCGTTGCGCGTAGGCCAGACCCGCCCGCGCCAATCACCACGACGTCATAATCATGCGTCTCGTAGTCGTAAGCTGCCATCATTCGTCCTCAGAGTGCGATCTTCGCTAGGGCAAATAGCCCGCATGCCATCAAGAAGTAGGAGATCGTGATCACAAAAATGATCAGGGCTTTCCGGGTCAGCCCGCGGGCATAATCCTCGATCATCGTCTGCGCGCCCTTCATGAAGTGCTGTAGTCCGACGATGAGCGCGAGAGCCGTCACGATTGCCGGAAAGGGCCGCGAGAAGGTGGCAATCACGTCTTCGTAGGTCCCGCCAAGGGTGCGACCAAAGACAAGCATAAACCAAGGCACAATGATCGTGAGCGCGACGCCCGATACAGTCATATACCAGTGATGCTCGGTCCCTGAATGGGCCGAGCCCTTACCCTCGGCTTGCTTGCGTGCTGTCAAAAAGCGCATGGTCCCGCCCTACTGAACAATGACGATTGTGAGAGCGGTCAACACGACCGAACCGACGATACAGGCGATCCCCAGTCGCTCGGCAGTTTCCACTTCAAGCCCGTGGCCAGTATCGAAGATGAAGTGACGCACCCCAGCCAGATAGTGATACCAGACAGCAAGACAGGCTGCCGCAAACACCAGGTCGCCAAACCAAGACACGGCGAGGGCATTCACGAGCGCAAACGCCTCGGGGCCGCTGGCCGCCGCCAGAAGCCACGCCACCATCAGCACGATGGGGAGGATCAGCGCATTGCCCGTAATCCGCGTCAATATCGACGAGATCGACGTAAGCTGCGGCCGATAAATCTGCAGATGCGGTGAGAGCGGCCGCTCTACGTTACGCGTGTCTGACATTCTGGCTCCTTTGCGCCGGATCTCCGACACCTCTTAAGTAGCTTTTGGCTGTAGTTTTCCCGGCAGAACACGCGGGATGTCGATCAATTTTCACCACTTTCTCAATATCGACGCCCATCTTCTTCAATCCGTGATCACATATCTTATTCTTGTGATCACATGCGTAGGCAGAACTCGGCTATTGCGGCGCGATTTCCGCCAGGTACTCGGCGAACTCCGTACACATTATAATCTCGCGCGTCTTGGAATTGTAGAAGGCGTTCACTGTGCCGCACTCCTCTACGCGCACGAGAATGCGCTTTGGCAGCGACAGATCCTTGTTCATCTGTGCGATCTCCGCCGCCATGACCTCCGCAGTGAAGCGCCCAAATTCGTCAACGCGGTGATCGCTCAACAGCCTGATCGAGCGGCCCGGCCCATTTTCCTTCAAGCGGCCAATAACCGCCCCCCAGCTATCGCGCGCCTGCTCGTATTCATTGCGGCACGTCCGCTGGCGATACTCGGGCAACTTAAGGTCGTCCGCCATACGTTTGCGCGCGTCAGGATCGGCGCCGTAGAATAAGCAGACAAAGGTGTAGTACCGCTGCAAATCAAGGCCATGCACACCCCAGTAGATCGGCTCGCTGTCGGCGTTGTCGTCCGCCACGCCCAAGAAACCGTCTGCCGTGTGGTAAGCCATCTGGATCGCCCTATCGCCGTCCCAAAGCGCGTCGATCAAAAACACGCTTAGAACGTCAGCGGCGTCTTCCTCTTGCCCGAAGATGGGCAGCTTCATCACATCGATCAGCGCATGCCCCAACTCGTGATAGTAGATCGCGAGCAAGTTGGAGGTTAGATATTCGTGGTGCTTTTCCTGCAAACGATTGGCCTCGGCTTGAGCGCCCAAACAGACAACCGTCAGTGCAGCCAAAATCCTTCGCATCATCCCATTCGCCCAGGTCGCCATAGAGCGCGATTTAACGGGATAGCGGGCGGCTTGGTCAAGCATGTGAAGTGCGGCCATTGATCCCGAGGGTTTTACTCCGTTTTGTCGTCCCATGCATCGATGCCATGTTCGGAGAGTTGCGCGGCGGTTTCACGCAACAGCTTCAGTCGGATTTTGTCCGGGTAATCCCGGTAATCGAGCGCCGTGACCACAAAAGCGCCGGGGCCTGTGATAACATTGTTGCGGAAATACATGGTAAGCATCGGGTCGCTCGCTTCGATCGCCAGCGCATTCACCGTCACCCCGGCCGCCCGCAGTGCCGGACGCAGCATGTCAGGCGCGATGCCCTCATTGGAATACCCATCGCCGGACACATCGACGACGCGGCGGAGGCAATCAGGCGCGTCGGCAAACTGCGCTAACGCCACTTCAAGCGCCTCGCCGATCGCGGTTGAGAAATTACGCCAACTGCGCGGGGCGTGCTCCAACGTGGTTGCCAGTTCCATTACCGCATCTGCATCGGTCATTTGCCGCCAGGGAACTGTTACCTGCTGGCGTCCGCTCCCTGTCCATTGCAAGAGCAGCACCGACGCTTGCGCGGTGACCAACGCCTCGCTGATGACCGGGTCACGAACGGCATCTGCCAACCCCTTCATCTGCAGATGATATTCGGCAGGGTCGACCGATCCGGAAACGTCCACAGCAAGGATCAGCGCCAGATCACAGGCGCGCAACCGAAGCGGCAGCGCAGCCAAAACAAGCGAAATCAGAGTTCTCTTCATCGCGGCGACCGTAGCACGATGCAGCGTCGCGTCAGCGAGGAATGTTCACGCTATTTTGGCATCAACGCCCAATAATCGAAGTCGAGAAGAACATGCGGCAGGTATTTTCCATCCGCGGCTTTGAGAGCAAAAGGCGTCGCTGGCACCGGATCCTTCACCGCCACCAAGCGCAACCTCAGCGCGCCGACACCGGGGGCGGGCGTGTCGGACTTGTCCAGCACCTCGGACCAAGCGCGCACCGTGTCGCCCGCAAAGCAAGGATTGGCATGGGCACCGGCATTTAACCCCGCAATCAATTGCGCATTGGCCAACCCGTTAAACGAAAGCGCCCGAGCCATTGAGATGATGTGGCCACCATAGATAAGCCGTTTCCCGTCAGGGCGGGCGCCCGCGTCAAAATGCACTTTCGCCGTGTTCTGCCAAAGCCGCGTTGCCATCATGTGCTCGGCATCTTCCAAGGTGACGCCATCGACATGATCGATTTTCTCGCCGACGGCATAGTCACCCCATCGATGCGGCTCGCCCGCCAAGTCAAAATCATAGGCGGTGAAATCGAGACCGGGCGGAACCACCAAATCGCCAGGCGGTACTGACGCCGGTAGGTCAGGTATGGTCGCGGCGTCGACCTCGGCGCCGACATCGCGGTTGCGCACCATGACCCAGCGCACATAGTCCAACACAGTTTGACCATGCTGGTTCACGCCGCGGCTACGAACCCAGACAATGCCTGATTTCCGGTTTGAGTTTTCCTTGGTGCCGATCACCTCGCTGATCGCGGCGAGCGTGTCGCCAGGATAGACAGGCTGAAGCCATCGCCCTGCCGCATAGCCGAGATTGGCCACGGCGTTCAGCGACACGTCGGGCACGGTTTTGCCGAACACGACATGAAACGCAGCCAGATCATCGACGGGCGATGACGGCAAACCGCAAGCCTGCGCAAAGCTGTCTGACGAGTAAAGCGCGTGCCGCGCCGGATACAGCGCGTGATAGAGCGCGCGTTCGCCCCCAGAAACGGTGCGGGGGACCGCATGGCGCAAGGTTTGGCCGACCCTGTAATCCTCAAAGAAGCGCCCGGCGCTCGTCTTGGAAGGTGTTGTAATGCTGTCCATAACCGCCCTCACCCTTGCAAGGACGCGTCGCGGGCAGCGATCGCATCGGCCTTGGCGAGGAGAGAACGCGCGGTCTCTACGTGCAGGTTTTCGACGATCTTGCCGTCCAGCACGGCCACGCCCTGTCCTTGCGCTTCGGCTTTGTCGAAGGCCTCGATCTGACGGCGCGCCATGTCGAGCGAGGCCGCGTCGGGCGCGAAAACGGCGTTTGCGGTGGCCAATTGCAACGGATGGATCAGCGTCTTGCCATCGAAACCCAAGTCGCGGCCCTGTTCACACTCAACGCGCAGCCCTTCATCGTCGCGGAACGCGTTGAAGACCCCGTCCACGCATACCCGGCCGTGCGCTTTGGCGGCAAGGAGCGTCGTTTGCAAACTGGTCTGCAAGGGCAAACGGTCGGCCCGGTCGCGACAGCCAAGCTCCTTGGCAAGGTCATTTGTTCCCATCACCATACCCGCCAGGCCCTCATGGGCTGCGATGGAAGCGGCATTTAGAATACCAGCGGCGGTTTCCATCATCGCCCAAATCGGGACGCCCGC
>JBCDGW010000023.1:0-32563 GCA_038750765.1 Pseudomonadota bacterium
CTCATCGCGCGCCATCAATTGGAACAGCTGAGTGATATCTTTGTTCGACCCGCGCCGCTTCATCTCGTTGTAGAGGACGCAGCCCGAGAATTCGGCGGTGCACGACGAGATCAGAAAGTCGATGAACTCTTTCTTCAGCGCCGGGTCCATCCCATCCCAGTCGACATGGTCCCAATCTTCATTCTTTTTGAAGTGGCCCTTATTGGGGTCGCTCTCCATCTGGCCGATAAGCCGGTCCCACTCCTCGCGGATATGCTCGACGCTGATGGCATCTAGCTCATCGAAATCGGTGGTGTAAAAGCGCGGCGTCAGCAGGGTGTTCTGCATCGCCGTGTTGGTGGCCATCTCATCGGTGTATTGCGCATCTTGCGCCTCAGCGATGGCCAGGCCCTCTTCGACGGTTTGCGCGTCAGCGGTGTGTTTTGCGGTTTGAATGTTCACAGCGTGACCTCCTCAGAGAAGGAGAATTCACACAATTCCATGACCTCGAAATCGCCGGTCCAGCGGGTCCATAGCCGCTCGAGCAGCGAGGCGCGCACGATTGTCGCCTGCCGGTCTTCGGTGACGATCTGGCCGAACGGCGCCATGATCTCAGGCCCGTGCACCCGCACTTCGTCACCGGGGTGGATGATCGCGCCGTTATTGAGGCGCACATGTGCGTGCAGACTCTCAAACTTGTGACTGACCTCGACCGTGCAAGGCGCGTGTTCAATCTCCTTGGTAAGCCATCCCATTTTGGCCTCTCCTCTGGTTATGCCCGGGCTCCGCTGCGGAGTGGGGCGGGGTGCGCGCCGGGTCCCATTAACCAGGCGCTCGGGGGGCAGCCGGGGCAGGCCCGGTCTGCGAAACACGTCTCTGTGGCGCGCCGCGGCACGCCGTTACTCAGCCGCCAAAGCGGTCGGCGGCACGGGGCTGGCCGAAACGGGGCTGGCCGAAACGGGGCGGGCCGCATTTGCTTCTGTCGCCACGATGCTCGGCTCAGATACTGCCGCTTCTGCAGCCTCAGCCAAAAGGCGGGCCACCGCTTGTGCGTCGGGGATCGCGCGCATGGCCGGTTCGGGCTTGCGCAGGCGCCAGGGCCGGGCATGGGGCCAACACACCAAAAAGCTCAGCTTGGTCTCGCCCAGAAGCTCGAAGGCGATCGTGCCGGTGCCGCGACGGCCCATCGCCAGATGCGCGTTGGCCATTTTGCTGAACGGGATGTTGAGCGTCAGCGTCAAGGCGGCGCCGATCCGCATCACCACGCGCTTATTGGTGATCGTGTACACCGTGGCGCGGGCTTGAATGTAGCCGATCAGCGCCAAGATCGCACAGCCCGCAACCCCCAGCAGCAGGAAGGGCATTGCCTGTGCCGCCGCGGTGAGCACCGGCACCTGATCGCTTACCGCCACCGCACGCCACACACCCAGCACCACGAAATAGCCCATCACCCAGGGCAGGTTGAGCGATTGCCATGACAGCGCCCAGCCGTTGGGGCGGCCCTGCCACAAGATCTCCTCGCCCTCGGGCAAGGTGCCCGGAAGGCCGCGGATCGGCTCTATCGTGATGTCTGGATTGTGTCGCATGATGTCAGGTTTCCCGGTTACGTCGCTTTAGGAGAACAAAGGCTCGTAGCGGTCGGCAGTCGCGTATAGAACACCGCCGGCGTAGTAGGCTGAGATCTTGTCTTCCTCGAGTTTGGTGATTTGGCGGAGCGAGCTGTGCGTCGGTACGTCAGCGAATTGGTGCGAGTAGAGCGTGCGCACTTTGACGTATCTCGAATTGACCCGAACCAGGTTGATCGGCACCAGGCGCTTGCCTTCGCCAAACCCGTTCATCAGTTCGAACTCGAGATAGCGGATCAACTGCTCGGGCGCATCGATCCAGATATCGGTGACCTTGCCCACCACTTTCATGTCGCCCGAAGCCACGCGCAGCCCGCGCGGATCGCGCCCAGCGGCGATGCGGAAGCCGTCATTGCCGGCCATCGGCACGATCTTTGGGTGCCCGTGGCCGTCGAGTTCGGGCTCGTCCTTGCGCGGGGCCCATGACGCCGGGCCAACGCCGTCGGTCATCGGGTTGCCTGTGGGTGCAAAGGGATAGCCGTCATTGACCGCGGTGCGCTCAAGGGCCAGATCCTTGCGGTCGCCGCGCTGACCGGACGGGACTGTTACGCTGCCACGGCCGTGGGGCAGGAGGAAGGTTTTGTCCTCGGGCACGGGGAACAGACCCTGGTTCGGCGCGACA
Source organism: Pseudomonadota bacterium (assembly GCA_038750765.1). GTDB lineage: Bacteria > Pseudomonadota > Alphaproteobacteria > Rhodobacterales > Rhodobacteraceae > Psychromarinibacter. The sequence goes on from JBCDGW010000023.1 coordinate 2,227, forward strand.
TTTCCGTCGTCATCCTCCAGCGGGTACCCCTCGCGCATATTCTCGCGCTGAATGTAGTAGATCAGCAGCGCGAAGAAGGCCCAAAACAGCCAAATCGAAAGGCTGGCGAGATCGAAATTGGAAAAGAAGGCTTGATCCATGACGGCGTGTCCTTTCGTGGGTTACGTGGGGAAGTCGGCCAAGCCGATACGGGCCGCTCCCTGCTTCGGTGTTGCGGGCTGCACCAGTCTCACCAGCGGCCCAAGGGCTGCTAATGTGACGAACAAAAGCCCGATTTCGATATGATAAACAACGGAGTAGCCGGTCGTGGCTGAGTTGAGCGCCTCGCCCAGATAGCCCGATGTGGCGGCATGGTTGACCAGGTCGCGGATGCCGCCACCGAGCGCAATGGCAAGGCCCGCGGCTGTCGCTTGCGCCGCGCCCCACGCGCCTAGGGCAAGCCCGTGTCCCGCCAATCCGCGGGCTGGCAGCGTCATCGCCGCAGTCAGCGTGGCGACAGCAAATAGACCCGCGCCAAAACCGATGAGCCAGGCGCCGATGAAAAACAGCGCGACGGCGTTGAGCGGGGCCGCGAAGATCACCGTTGAAAACGCCCAGATGCCAACCAACACGCCGAACGCGGCGATGCGGCCAGGATTGCGCCCCAGCGCCAGGCGACGTCCGGCATAGAGGAACCCGATCAGCGCGCCGATTGCCCAGATTGCGGTGAGCATCGTGGTGGCCGAGACCGATAGCCCCAAGATCTCGCCGCCATAGGGTTCGAGCAGCACGTCTTGCATGTTGAACGCCATGGTGCCCAGGAAAACCACCGCCAGCAGCCGCCCGGCTTGGCCGCCTGCCATCAGATCACGCCAGGCATCGCGGAAGCGGGGGCGCGGCGCGGCGCGTTCAGCAAGGCTCATCGGGCGCACTTTCTCTTGCTTCCAAAGCGCGACCAGATTGAGCGCGATGCCGATCAGCGCGGCCCCTTGTACTACCCGGATCAGGCGGATCTGGCTGAAGTCTTGCAACAGCCAGCCGATGATCATCGACGACAGCGCGATGCCGATCAAAAACATCACGTAAAGCAGCGCCACGACCCGCGGACGGGTTTCTGGATCGGCGCGGTCAGTGGCCAGCGCCAGCCCCGCGGTTTGCGTCATGTGCAGGCCGAGGCCTGTCATTAGGAATGCCAGCGCGGCCAACACTTCGCCTGCCCAAGAGGGGCCGACCGCCTGCTGACCTGCCAGCACCAAGAGCGCCATCGGCATCACGGCGAGACCGCCCATCTGCCACAGCGAGCCGAACCACAGATAGGGCACCCGCTTCCAGCCAAGCGCGCTTCGATAGGTGTCAGAGCGGAAGCCCATTAACGTGCGGAACGGCGCGATCAGCACCGGCAGCGCGATCATCGCCGCGACGATGGTTGCCGGGACGCTCAACTCAACGATCATCACCCGGTTCAGCGTGCCCAAAAGCATCACCGTGGCCATGCCGACCGATACCTGGAACAGCGACAAACGCAGCAGCGCGCTCATCGGCAATCCCTCACTCGCCGCATCAGCGAAGGGCAGCGCCGCGATCGGCAGCCGCAGGAGGGAGGCGCCCGGCCTCATGGCCGCATCTCGATCGGTTGGGAAATGTAAAAGCCGCTGGTGACCCGCGGCATCTCGGTCAAGCGAATACTGCTGCCGCGCGCGCTGAGCAGGGCGCTCAGGCGGTCGACGCTGTGCGGTACCATCTGGGGTGAGCGGTCGCTGCGCGGGAACAGGCGCCCGGCCTGCCACATCGCGAGCAACAGCGGCGTGCGCGGCGCCACAGTGAACACCATTGAGCCGCGTGTGCGGGCCGCGAATGCCTGCAGCGCTGTGGCCAGGTCTTCGCGGTTGTAATAAATTAGGCTGTCCATCGCGACCACATGGTCGAACGCGCCCAGCGACGCATCGAGCATATCGCCCACCACGAATTGCACGCGGCTATCGGCGCGGGTGCCGAGCCGGTCGCGGGCAATGTCGATCAAGGCGGGCGAGATATCCACGGCCACTACCTCGGCGCCGCGCTCAACCAGGGCCGCGCTCATCTGGCCAGCGCCGCAGCCGGCATCGAGCACGCGCTTACCCTCCAGCGAGCGGGGCAGGCGCGACAAAAGCAGCGCGCGCATCTCGTCGCGGCCCGCGCGCACCGTCTGGCGGATACGCGATACCGGCGCATCCGAGGTCAGCCGCTCCCATGTCCGTGTGGCGGTCTTGTCGAAGTAAGTCTCGACCTGCGCGAGGGTGCGGGCGTAGCTCATTTAACCCGCCCCAAACGCAGCGGAAACGCACGCCCCGGCCCCGCGTCAGAGGAGCCTCGCCGAGAACCGCGCGGAGGTCCCGGGTCAAGCCCGGGACGGGTGTCTTTTGCGACCCCCGCATCAGTCGAAGCCCAGAAGCTCAAAGATGTCGCGGTCTTCCAGCGGCGCAGGCGCGAGCGGATCGGTGCCCGCGTAAAGCGTCTCCGCCAGCCGCACATACTCGGCGCGGCAGCGAACGATGTCTTCTTCATCGTCCATTTCAAACAGCGTCTTCTTCTTAAGCCGCGAGCGGCGGATCGCGTCGACATCGGGCATATGCGCGATGCGGCGGAACCCGACGGTGCTGCAATAGCGATCCACCTCATCGGTCTCGCGCGAGCGGTTGGCGACACATCCGGCCAGGCGCACCTTATAGTTCACCGATTTAGCCTGCACCGCGGCGATGATCCGGTTCATCGCGTAAATCGAGTCGAAATCATTGGCGGTGACGATCAGCGCCCGGTCGGCATGCTGTAGCGGCGCGGCAAAGCCACCGCAGACCACATCACCCAAGACGTCGAAAATCACCACATCGGTGTCTTCAAGCATGTGGTGCTGCTTGAGCAGTTTGACCGTCTGTCCGACGACATAGCCGCCGCAGCCTGTCCCCGCCGGAGGGCCGCCCGCTTCAACGCATTTCACGCCGCCCCAACCCTCGGTGACGAAGTCTTCGGGGCGCAATTCCTCAGGATGGAAATCGACCTCTTTGAGGATGTCGATCACCGTCTCTTGCAGCCGCCCGGTCAGGGTAAAGGTGCTGTCATGCTTTGGGTCGCAGCCGATCTGGAGCACGCGTTTGCCCAGCGTGGCGAAGGCCGCCGACAGGTTCGACGACGTGGTCGACTTGCCGATCCCGCCCTTGCCGTAGACCGAGAACACCTTCGCGCCTTCGATCCGCATCGTGGTGTCCTGATGGACCTGGACAGAGCCTTCGCCATCCTGGCCGCGCAGCACAGGTATGTCGTCGCGTGGGCTCATTTTGCCTCCTTCCCAGCAGGACCGTTTGGCCCCGGCTGCAATGTCTCGGTGCGTGGAACGGCGCAGATCTGCGCCCCACCACGGTGTTGTTTGGCGACCGGTTTTGCCCCGGGTCGAAGAATGTCGGCGCTTGGATGGGTCATTCGGCAGCAACCCCCTCTAGCTTGTCTTCCAGGGCCTCGGCGGCGTCGCGCAGCGCATTGGCCGTCGCTTCATCGGGCTGCCAATAGGCGCGCTCATGGGCTTCGATCAGGCGGTTGGCCATCCGCGACGAGGCGGCGGGGTTCAACGCCGCAAGCCGCGCCCGCATGTCCTCATCGAGCATGAATGTCTCAGAAATCCGCTGATAGACCCACGGCTCCACCTGGCCGGTGGTGGCCGACCAGCCCATCACGTTGGTCACCGCGCTCTCGATCTGACGGACACCTTCAGCGCCGTGCCGCAGCAACGCTTCGTGGAATTTCGGGTTGAGCGAACGGGCGCGCGTCTCCAGCGCAACTTGGTCGGCGAGCGTGCGCACCTTGCCCGAACCGCGGGTGGTGTCGGAGATATAGACAGCCGCATCTTCGCCGCCGCGGGCCCGTTTCACCGCCCGCGAAATACCCCCCAGCGTGTCGAAATAGTGATCGACTGTGGTGACGCCTAACTCGATGGATTCGAGGTTTTGGTACGCCAGGTCCACATCGGCCAGCGCGGTTTGCAGCAGCGCCGCGTTTTGATGGGCCTTCCCGTTGACGCCGTAAGCAAAGCTCTTGCGCGCTTCATAGGTGTCGGCCAATTCGTCTTCGCCGACAAAAGCCGAGCTATCGACCATCAGGTTCACATTGGAGCCGTAGGCGCCCTCGGCATTGGAGAAGACGCGCAACGCCGCCGTCTCCAGATCACAGCCGATCTGATTGGCATAGGCCAGCGCATGGGCGCGAATGAAGTTTTGCTCCAGCGGTTCATCGGCCTGCGCTGCCTTAAGTGCGGCCTCGGCCAAGAGCCGGGTTTGCAGCGGCAGCAGATCGCGGAAAATGCCCGAAAGCGTCATGATCACGTCAATGCGCGGGCGTCCCAAGGTCTCAAGCGGCACTAAGTCCGCACCGCAGAGCCGCCCGAAGCTATCAAATCGCGGCTTGGCACCGATAAGTGCTAGGGCCTGGCCGATGGGGCTTCCGTCGGTCTTGATATTGTCCGACCCCCACAGAACCAAAGCAACTGTGCGGGGCATAGCGGCATGGGTTTCGAGCAGGAGTTCGGCCTGGCGCGCGCCCTCGCGGCACGCATATTCCGTCGGCATGCGGAACGGATCAAAGGCGTGGATGTTGCGCCCGGTCGGCAGGATCTCGGGTGAGCGAACCAGATCACCGCCCGGGACCGGCGGCGTAAACTGACCGCCTAGGGCCCGCATCAGCGCCGGGATTTCCATATCCTGTTGCAGGAATTGGCGCGCCCGCTCCACCGCCGAGGGATCGGAAGGATCGATATGCGCGGCGTATTCCTCAACGGCTTCAGGCGTCAACGCTTGACCAACCACGTGCAGGCCTTCGGGGATCAACGCATCCTCGGTCTCCAGCAGCCGCAGCCATAGGCTTTCGGCATCGCCGCTCAGATCCACCGCGGCCGCCTGTTCCTCGATCAGCGCTTCGATCTCGGCCCGCTCGCGGTCGCCCGGGGGAAGCTGGCGCCACCGCGAAAGGCTGTCCTTCAACTCGGCCAGCCCTTTATAGAGCCCGGCGGCAGCCAGAGGCGGCGTGAGGTGAGACACCGTGACCGCGCAGGCGCGGCGTTTGGCAAGCGTTGCCTCGGATGGGTTGTTGGCGGCGTAAAGATAGACGTTGGGCATGTCGCCGATCAGCCGATCCGGCCAATCTGCGCCAGAGAGCCCGGCCTGCTTGCCCGGCATGAATTCGAGCGCGCCGTGCATGCCGAAATGCAACAGCACGTCCGCGCGGAACTGGTTTTTGAGCCAGAGATAGAATTGCGCGAATGCGTGCGTCGGGGCGAAGCCGCGCTCAAACAGCAGGCGCATCGGGTCGCCCTCATACCCGAAGGCGGGCTGCAGGCCGACGAACACCTTGCCGAAATGCGCGCCTAGCACATACACGCCCGCGCCGTCCGATTGCACCCGTCCTGGCGCCGGACCCCATTGCGCCTCGATCTCATCGAGCCAAGGCGTGCCCGCCACAATTTGATCGGCTGGAACATGGGCGGCGACATTGGCCTCTTGACCATAGGTCTGAGCGCTTCCCTGCAACACCGCGGCGCGCAAGGCCTCAACGCTCTCGGGCGGTTCAAGATCATAGCCGCGGGCGGCCATCGCGTGGAGTGTGTTGTAAAGCGACGTGAACACGTCGAGATAAGCGGCCGTGCCCGCCGCGCCCGCATTCGGCGGGAAGCCAAACAGCACGATACCGACGCGCCGCTCGGCCACCTCGGACCGGCGCAAAGCCGCCAGCCGCGCCACCCGCGCCGCCAGCACCTCAACCCGTTCCGTGCAGGGCGCCATCGCTTTGTTGCTCAGCGCGTCGGCCGCGCCCTCATCGTGGCGACCCGCGAAGACCGTCGGCACGCTCGCGCCGTCGAGCTCGGGCAGGGCGATGAGCATCGTCGTCTCAATCGGGCCCAGGCCTTGTGCTGCCGCTTGCCATTGCTCAATGGTCTGGAACTCAAGCGGATGCGCAGCGATATAGGGCACGTCGAGTTGCGACAGCAGCCCCACCGCGGCCTCGTTGTCGTTGTAGGCCGGCCCACCGACCAGCGAGAACCCCGTCAGCGACAAAAGCGCGTCGATGCGCGCGCCCTCGGGACCGAGGAAATAGGTGTCGACTGCGGGCCGCGCGTCGAGCCCGCCTGCGAATGCCGGGATCACATTGAGCCCCTGCGCCTCAAGGGCGTGGATCACCGCATCGTAATGCGCGGTATCGCCGGAGAGGACGTAGCTGCGCATCATCAGCACCCCGATCGTGCCGCGCGCGCCCTTCCTGCGGGGTAGATCCGCGGGATCGGCGCTGATCCGGCAACGCATATCGGGGTGGTAGAGACCGGTCTCGGGATAATCGAGCGGGGCCGCCGCCGTGCCGCCGCGCCATTCATCAAAGCGGCAGTAGCGCGAGATCAAAAACCGCACCATCGCTTCGATGTTTTCGTCCGAAGCGCCTAGCCAGTACTGCATGGTCAGGAACCACGCCCGCAAATCCTGCGCCTTGCCGGGGATCAGTTTGAGGATCTTCGGCAACCGCCGCAGCATCCGCATTTTGCGCGCGCCGCTGTCGGCGTTGGGCTTAGATGAGCCGCGCAGCTTCTTCATCAGCCGTGACAGGCCCGATTGCGGCGCCTGCATGTCCAGGCTGCCCATCTTGGTTAGGCGCACCACCTGGCTGTCGGCGATGATCCCCACCATCGCATCGAGCTTATCGCGACGCGCGGTCAGGTCGGGCAGGATCGCCGCGATATGCTCATCGAGAAAGAGCAGATTGGCCACGATAATATCGGCCTTGGCGATTACCTTCTTGGCATGGGAAAGCGCGCTCGGGTCCTCCGCCCATTCTGCCGCGGCCAGCACTTCGAGCGATAGGCCCGGGAAATCGCGGGTTAGCCGCTCAGCCGCATGGGTGCACGGGCCAGCCGCGTGGCTGTCGAGGGTGAGCACGACGACACGGTAGCCTGGCGCACCTATGAAAACTTCATCGCGCATAATGGGCCTTGGCCTCGTAGAGTGTATCGAGGCTGATTTCTTCAAGACCGCGCTCAGTCGCGTAGGTCTCGGTGTTGCGCCGTGCTTTGCCGCGTACAAAGAACGGAATTTTCTTCAGCTCGCGTTCTGCATCGTCCATCCAGATCGCCGCGCCCGCCGGGGCCGGGTCCTGGGAGGAGGATTGAGTCTCGACCTCAGCGGGCGCAGCCTCCACAGGACGAGGGGCGTGCCCGCCATGATGGCTTGGCCCGGCCTCGTCGTGGAACTCGAAATCTTCGCGAAACATGTGCAGCAGGTGCTCTTCGAGCCCCATCACAAGGGGGTGCACCCATGTGTCGAAGATTACATTTGCGCCTTCCCAACCCATTTGCGGCGCGTAGCGCGCGGGAAAGTCTTGTACGTGGACAGGTGCCGAGATGACGGCGCAGGGGATACCCAAGCGCTTGCCGATATGGCGCTCCATCTGCGTGCCTAGGATCAATTCGGGCTGGAGTGTCTCGATACGCTGCTCGACCTCTAGGTAGTCTTCGCTGATCAGGGCCTCGACCCCGAAATCGCGCGCCAGGCGTCGGATCGGTCGGGCCATCTCGCGGTTGTAACAGCCGAGCCCTACCACCTCGAAGCCCATCTCATCGCGGGCGACCCGCGCGCTGGCGGCGACATGGCTGCCGTCGCCGAAGATGAACACGCGCTTGCCTGTCAGATACGTGCTGTCCACCGAAGAGGAATACCAAGGCAGACGCAGGCGCGAACGATCCTTGCTTGGCGCCACACCCGCAAGCGCTGCCACCTCGTCGATGAACTCTTGCGTGGCGGCAACACCGATCGGCATCGTCTTGGTGAATTTCTGCCCCAGCTCCCGCTCCATCCAGCGACACGCGCTTTCAGCGGTTTCGGGGTACATCATCACATTGAAATGCGCCGCTCCCAGGCGCGCGATGTCGGACGGGCGGGCGTCATAAGGCGCGACCACATTGACGGCGATGCCCATCTCCTCGAGCAGGATTTTAAGCTCGGTGATATCGTCGCGGTGGCGGAAGCCAAGCGCAGTGGCGCCGATCAGATTGGCCGACACCTGTTCAGTACGCGCCATCGGCCGCGCCAATCGGCGTACGATTTGAAAGAACGTCTCGTCGACGCCAAAGTTTTCCTTGCGCTGATAGCTGGGCAGCTCGAGCGGGATCACCGGGATCGGCAGACCCATGTTTTCGGCCATGCCGCCGGGATCATCTTGGATCAGTTCGGCTGTGCACGAGGCGCCGACGATCATCGCCTCGGGCTTGAACCGCTCATAGGCGGCATAGCAGGCCTCTTTGAACAGATTGGCCGTGTCCGAACCCAGATCGCGCGCTTGAAACGTGGTGTAGGTGATCGGCGGGCGGTGATTGCGCCGCTCAATCATCGTGAATAACAGATCGGCGTAGGTGTCGCCCTGAGGGGCGTGCAGCACGTAATGCAGCCCCTTCATCGCCGTGGCGACCCGAAGCGCCCCCACATGCGGCGGGCCTTCATATGTCCAGACCGAGAGTTTCACTCGGCCGCCTCGAGATGCAGCACGTCGCGGCGCCGGAGCGGGCGCGAGAACAGCCCAGCCAGATCACCGGCCTGTTCGTAGAAATGCACTGGCGTGAAGACCAGCTCGATCGCCCACTTGGTGGCCATGCCTTCGGCTTCGAGCGGGTTGGCGAGGCCGAGGCCGCACACTGTCAGGTCGGGCCGGGCATGGCGGCACCGGTCCAACTGCCGCTCCACATCTTGGCCTTCCGCAATGGTGGGACCGTAGGCCAGCAGGTCTAATTCGGGGCCCATAATCGCCTTATGGATGTAGGGCGCGCCCACCTCTATCGCCCGCATCCCGCACTCGCGGGTCAAGAAGCGCGCCAGCGGGATCTCAAGCTGGCTGTCAGGGAAGAAAAAGAGCGTTTTTCCACGCAATTTCTCGGCGGCTTGTGCTATGGCTCTACGAGAGCGGGCGCGGGGCGCGTCTACAACGGCATCAACATGCGACTGATCGATGCCGAATTCCCGGGCCACGGCATGGAGCCATGCCGTGGTGCCTTCCTCGCCGAATGGGAACGGCGTGGGAATGTGTCGCGCCCCGCGCCGTCCTAGCGCGGCATGGGTACCGGCCAGGAATGGCTGCGTCAGGGCAAACTTTGTGTTGGGTCCGATCGCAAGTGGTCCGTCCGATCGGCGTGACGGTAGAACGGCAACGCGTTTGATGCCGATTTGGTTGAGCAGCGAGAGCGCTTGGTCTTCTACCACATCGGGTAGCGCACCCACCATAAGCAATTGATGTTCATCGGTTTCCGGCAGTTCCGGCACCATCGAGGCAAGGCAGGCATCCTCGCCTTCGGTAAACGTGGTCTCGATGCCCGAGCCTGAATAGTTCAGCACGCGCACATGGGGGCTGTGCTTGAGCGAGAGCCGTTCAGCAGCGCGCGCCAGGTCCAGTTTGATCACCTCTGACGGGCAGGAACCGACCAGGAAAAGCTGCCTGATATCGGTGCGCCGCGCGAGCAGACGATCCACCTCGCGCTCCAGTTCTTCCTGCGCATCGGCGAGGCCAGCCAGGTCCGTCTCTTCGAGAATCGCCGTGCCGAAACGCGGCTCAGCGAAGATCATGACCCCCGCGGCAGATTGCAGCAGGTGGGCGCAGGTGCGCGATCCGACCACCAAAAAGAAGGCGTCCTGCATTTTGCGGTGCAACCAGATGATCCCCGTCAGCCCGCAAAATACCTCGTGCTGGCCGCGCTCTTTGAGCACCGGCGCATCGCGACAGCCCTTATGCACCATCTCGTTCATGCGGGCGCCACCATCGCGGTTTCAAGGCGCGCGGCACGCAGCTTCAACAAGAACTGCGCGGCGTTGATGACGTAAACCGCATAGGCGGCCAGGGCCAAGCCCATCTCGCCTGTCGCCCCGAGCGTGCCGGTCGCCAGCGCCCACAGATAGGCAGTGTGTAGCGCGATCACAGCAAAGCTAAACACGTCCTCCCAGAAGAAGGCGGGCGCGAAAAGGTACTGACCGAAAACGACTTTCTCCCAAATCGCGCCGGTCACCATGATCAGGTATAAAAACCCGGTCTTCACCAGGATCGACCAGGTGGCGAGGGCATAACCCTCACCAGTGGCGAGGAAGCGGAGCACCAAAGCCAGCGAGACCAAGAACACAACAAACTGCGCCGGCGCAAGAATCGCTTGCACCGTGGTCCACACAGTCGCATCGCGACGGGCGCGCTGGGCGTCCGTGTAAAGCGTGGAGCGACTGGGATTATGGGGCATGTTCGGCGTCATTTAGCCCCCGCGCATTGGTGTTCATCGTGGCTATGATGCTAGGGTCGGCCACCGGAGAGTGTCAATATAAATTTACACATCTGGCCCCGGAAACGCTGTAAATAAAAATTGGCAGCATACCCGTTTCCGGCGGCAATCACCCCTTTTTGAAAGGTTAACGCTTTTGCGTTGGTGTTTGCGCCGGTTTCAGGTTACGCTGAAATACACCGGGCGGGCCAATGCACACGCATGCGCCGAGCTTGTCAAGAAAAGTTGACATCTTCAGCAAGCGTATAGCGGTAGAGAGCATGGGCCAACGGCGCCCAAGGCGCGACGCGACCCCATTTTGGAGGGGAGTATTGAACGAAGACGCGCACAACCGCCCTGCTTTGACAGGGCCGCAGCAGCCAGCAATTCGGTTCTTGGTGGAGTCGGCCTTGCGTAAACTTGTAGAGAACAATGAGAGCGCCAAGCCGCGCACGCGCGCCGATTGGGTTGCTTACTTCGCTGACGCGCTGATGTCGGAGACGGATACCAGCTATAAATCCGCGATATCGTCTCTGGTCGCCAGCGGCGTCAGTACCGATGAAATTCACCAATACTACGTGCCCGCCGCAGCGCGGTTCTTAGGGGAACTGTGGGTCGCTGATCGCGCGAGCTTTGTCGACGTGACGGTGGGCGCTGGCCGCTTGCAGTCGCTGTTCCGCGACGCGGGCGAACCGGGCGATTGGCTTGATCGCTCGATCCCGCTGGGCCAATCCGTGCTGATGGTGCTGCCGCCCTTCGAGGATCACTCGCTCGGCGGGTTCGTTGCCGCCGATCACATGCGGCGCCACGGCCTGTGGGTGCATATGGCGATATCTCTGGATAATTGGGAATTAGCGCAACTGTTGCGGACAAACCGATTTGGCATGGTCGGCATCACAGTGGCGACATGGCAAAGTGTGGAAGGGACGGCGGAGATCGTCGAATACTTGCGCAAACACGTCAGCGATCTACCTCCTATCGCTATTGGAGGACGGGCTGTGGATGACGCTGAGGCAGTGGTGAAGACATCGGGCGCAGATTTTGCTGTTCGATCCGCCCGCGAGGCGATTGAGAGGTGCGGTTTAGCGACTGTGGCACCCTCACTCTACGCCAGCGAGGGAGCTTGATGCTGAATGCATGGGATCGGTAGCGTGACACGCCAAGATCGCGACACACAGAGATTACAAGCCGGAGCGTTTCCCGCACCCGCCCATGTGCAGGACTTAATCGCAACCGCCGCCGATTTGGTGATATGGGCCGATGCTCAAAACGTCATCTGCGGCATTTCGGTCAATCCCAATTGCGCGTCACTCGGCTGCCTCGATCATTGGGTGAACCGCCCGATTGAGCACTTCCTTACCGAGGAGAGCCAGGAGAAGTTTGCGCTTCGCCTGAAAACGCAGCCCACCGACACCGACAAAAGCCGGTCACTCGAGCTCAACCATGTGGATAACGCCACGTGGGAATTTCCGATCCGCTATACGCTGCATGAGGTGGAGAGCGGCGGTGTGCTGATGCTGGGTCGCGACATGCAGCCCATCGCCGAGGTGCAGCAGCGCCTGGTAAAAGAGCAGATGGCGCGCGAGCGTGATTTGCAGCGCCTGCGCGGCGAGCGCACCTTCTACCGGGTTGTGCTTGAGGCGGCTGAAACGCCCCTCATCCTGGTCGAGCCCCAAAAAGGCCGGATCCGCGATCTCAACGGGGCCGCCGCAGCACTTCTTGGCACCAAGGTCGAGGCGCTGGCAGGCAATGCGTTTGCGCAAGCCTTTGAGGGTCGGCGCCGCGGAGAATTGCTCGACACCCTGCAAGCCGCCTCTGCTGAGGAGGGGGGCGACGGGGTCGAGGTGACCGCCCGACGCAACGGCAAAGTCCTAACGCTGCACCCCACCTACTTCCGGGCAGCCGGTGAGTTGTTCTTGCTGTGCCGGTTGATGCGGCTCGACCAAGGGGAGCCCACCGGCCATGCTCTGGCGCAATCCCTCTCGGCTTTGTTTTCGGCCTCAAGTGACGCCATCGCGTTGACCGATGGCCGCGGCGACATCCGCGAAGCCAACGAGGCGTTCCTGGTCTTGGCCGATGCGGCACAGATGCGTGACGTCAAAGACCGTGGCCTTTCCGATTTCCTCGCTCGGGGCGCGGTCGACTTTAAACTGATCGTCGATCAAGCGCTGCACCGCGATCGGTTGCGCAGCTATTCCGCCCAATTCACCAGCGTGGTGGGCACCCGGACCAGCGTGGAGATCTCGGTAGCCCGTTTGGATAACGCGGCGGGGGAGAGTGGCTTCGGCTTCATCATCCGCGATGTGACGCCGACCGACCTACCCGAGGAATCGTCGGGGCCGGTCGGGGTCAGCGACGACGCGATGAAGAACGTCATGGATCTGGTCGGTACTGCCTCGTTGAAAGAGCTGGTTTCGGCCACATCTGACGTGATCGAGAAGCTGTGTATCGAGACGGCCGTGCAATTGACCGGCAATAACCGCGTCGCAGCGGCGGAAATGCTCGGCCTGTCGCGGCAATCGCTTTACGTCAAGCTGCGTAAACACGGTCTGCTCTCCAGCGACGGCGTCGATTAAGCCCGGGCGCTACACGACGGTCAGGCGCGGTGCCGCAAAAAAGCTCCCGATAACTTTTAATGCCTCCGGCGGAGGTATTTTGGAAAAGAAGAAGCCCGTTGACCCGTGAAATGAGCGGGAGCGGGACTTCTTATGAGGTGTGCTCAAGCCATTGCGGCACCGCGCCTTGCTCAGCCAGGAGCGCGCGCGACGCGTTAAGGCGGCGGCGGAAAACGGGCGCGTTTATCCGGCCTAACACATGAGCGCAGTAGAGCGCCGTCAGGTAGGGGCGCTGCTGGTCATCGAGGTGAAACAGCAGGTTGCGCAGATATAGGTCATGATCGCGGCGGCGGCGCATCAGCCTGAAAAAGGTCTGCTCGGTCAAGCGGCCCTCACCAGCCGCTTCAACGATCTGGTGCAGCAGATCCATCTCGCGCAAGCACCGCGCGATCCGGTTGCCCAGAAACCGACAGCGCAGCCTGGTGATATTGGTGGCGTAAAAGAGGCTCGCATGCACTGCGTCCTGCCATTGATGCGGGTCGTATAAAATATGCGCGTGCGCGGCCGCCTCGACCATATCGGGCCCGTAGCCGTAGCGGCGGGTGAAGTCGAGTTGGCGCGCTTTGGGAAACCGGTCTTCCCATTCGGTGCGGGCGTGATCGAGCGTGGCCTGGGGCGCGATCGCCAAAACCCGCGCGCCAGGCGCCGCCACCGAGAATGCCGCCGCCGCATAGCCCCCCATATTGGCGCCGTAGAACAGAATTTGGTCGAACTGCTCAAAGAAGCCATCATCGATCAGGTCGTCGATAAAGGCATAGACCGCCTGACTGCGAAACCAGGTATTGCCCTCGGCGGTAAAGTGCAGCGCTGACCAGTTCTTATCCTCGGCGAAATCGAGGCTGAGCGGCGTCCCTTCATCGGATTCCTCAAGCGTGTCTTGGATCCGCTCAAAGCTGACCATAAGCTTGCGACCGCGCGCCAGATGGCTGACGGCGTGCCGCGCATCGAGGAGGTGTTGAAACCCTTCCGGGCCGATCTCCGCTTTGAGACCGTCGAGCAGCGCCTCTGCACCGCCAGCGCTCTCTATGTCATCGTTGGCCGCTGCCATATCGCGATGTCCCGTCTCGCTAAACCACTTACGCTTACCGTTTGTGCACCACCAAGAGTTGGTCCCGCCGGCCCTTCTTAAACTGCGCAGGGAAGACGAAGCATCCCGAGATATCCTGCCGCAACCCGTTGAACGCGTCTTCGACCGCCGCATCCGGGTGATGGAACACCCCGGTTTCCAGATAATCCTGGAAAAGCGCTGCTGTCTTGAGGGCGCCGTGTTGTTCGAGCGGCGCAGGCTGTGTGCGCAGATCCTCTATGGCATAAAGCCCGCCCGCCGCCAATTGCGGGAACAGCGCGCGAAAGGCGCCCTGCTGATGGTGGCTGGCATGGGTGGCGTCGTCGATCACGATATCGACGCGCGCGCCTAAGGCTTGGGCCAATGTGGCCGGATCGTCGAGGTTGATTTGGGCGTAGCGCAGGCGGGGGTTGGCAAGCGGGGCCGCGGCAGCTTGGTCCAGCAGGGTGATTTGGGCAGCGGGGAAGTAGCTGAGCCACATGTCCATATGGGCGCGGGCCTGCGCCTGCCACCGATCGGGGGCGTCCAAGCTGCGCCCGCTATCGAGCCCCACGAGCACCAGATGCAGCTTCCGGCGGCGCATCGGCTGAAACAGCATGTGATAGAGGCTGGTGTAATTGTGCCGAAGCGCGCCTTGGTCAGAACCCGCGCGGTCGGCCAGATCTGTGAGGTTGAGCGCGCCGCGACCGTGCCGATCTTCGGGGCGCAGCTTCTGGTATGCTTGACGCAGCGGGGGCAGCGGCGCTTGCGACGGGTCGACCTGATGCTTGTCCAAAAGCTGTGCCATCAGGCTGTCGGGTTTGGGCGCGCCGCCCTCAGCCTCTTGCAGGCGTTTGCGGATGCGGCGGCCGTAGAAGTGAATGGAACGGGTGTTAGGTGTGAGATGGCGCGCGACATCGGCCCCCGGTTTCACCAGCAGCCGCCGTTCCTTAAAGCTGATCGGATAGAGCGCCTCACGCGGCAGGGCATGGCGGATTTCGCCGGTTTTCTGCAGGTACCAGGTGAGCGCGCGCGGCCCCCAAGCGCCCCAAGCCTGATCGCCCACACCGACCGGTTCACCCCGCTCTTTGGCAGCGCGCAGGGCGTCTTGCTCTGGCCCGGGAAGCCATTCGGGGATCGCGTATTCATCAGCGGTGAAGGCCAGCAAAGCGTCGAGCGTCTCGCTGTCGCGCGGCAGGCCAAGCACCCCGTTGTTGACGGAATGATCCGATTCCCAGCCGTAGAAATGGCCGCTCTCGGTATGAAACGGCTGCACGCAATAGGCGTCGGTATCGGCCCAGATAATATCGTCGCTCTGCGCCAGCAGGTGATAGCGAAAGCGGTCGGCTTGGGGCGCGGGGCTGCCGGTGCGGCTATGGCGGATAGCATTTTGCATCGGCAGGATCGCGTTCGCATCGGCCAGTTCGACCGCGTCGGGCACGTGTTCGACAGGCTCATAGGTGAAAAGCTTTACGTGATGGCCCGCATCGACAAAGGACTTGAGGCACAATTGCTCGACAAAGCTCAACGCCCCGCCGATCCAAAGCGCACCGATTTGATACTCTCGCATGGGCGCTCCTTATGTTTTGGAGGGTTTCATGCCATAACGCCTGTAATCGAGCCAAGAATCGCAAATGCGCTGTAAAAACGCAAATCATAAGGGGCAGGGGTGAGGATCCTGTGCGTATCGGTGATGCGCAATGAGGGGCCGCACCTGTTGGAATGGCTCGCCCATCACCGCGCGCTCGGCGTGAGCGACTTTCTGATCTACACCAATGATTGCGAAGACGGCACCGACACGATGTTGCAGGCGCTTGCGGGCTTTGGGGTGG
This sequence comes from Pseudomonadota bacterium, assembly GCA_038750765.1. Taxonomy (GTDB): domain Bacteria; phylum Pseudomonadota; class Alphaproteobacteria; order Rhodobacterales; family Rhodobacteraceae; genus Psychromarinibacter. The sequence goes on from JBCDGW010000023.1 coordinate 17,989, forward strand.
TGCAGCGGGAGAACCCAGCGACGGGCAAGCAGTCGCTCCAATGGCAGGCGCTAAAAGCCGCGTGGCGCGACCCGTTGCGCCGTGGCGCCGACTGGGTGATCGGCATTGATTGCGATGAGTTCGTGGCGCTGGCACCGCCGTTGGAAACCCTCGCCGATCTGATTGCCCGCATGCCGGAGGCCGATGCCATTGCGCTACCCTGGCGGCTCTTTGGGCATAACGGCCAGCGGCTTTTGCAGGACGCCCCCACCTGCGCGATCTTTACCCGCGCCGCGCCGCGCGATCTGGCCTATCCTGCCTCTGCGCGGGCGATCAAAACCCTCTTTCGCGCGCGCGGACCGTTCCGTCAGATGGGCGTGCACCGGCCGCGCAACAAGCCGGGTGCCGTGCCCCGATGGGTCAGTTCAGCCGGCCAAGCGATGCCGGGTGACTTTGCACAAAACGATGAACGCATCTTGGATTTTGCGCAAAATCACACCGCAAAACTAGCAATTCTCAACCATTACAGCGTGCGATCCGCGATGAGCTTTATGCTCAAACGACACCGCGGCCTGCCCAATCGCAAGGCCAAGCAGATCGATTTGATGTATTGGGTCGAGCGCAATTTCAACACGGTCGCAGCAGATGAGATCGCGCGCCACGCTGCTCCCGCGCGGGCAGAGTTGGCGCGCCTCTATGCTGTGCCCGGGATGGGTGATCTGCACCGCGCCGCCCATGCCAAACACCATGCGTTGTTCGATGCAATGATGCGCGAGGAGGACGCGCTGCGCCTTTACGGCAGGCTCCTGCTCGCGGCAGATAGCACGCCGCTGGACGCGCGCGTCACCGACGATCTGATCCGCCGGTTCCGCGCGCGCCAATCCGCTGCCTCTTGAGGAAAGGTTGGGTGCCTACTCGCCCGCGTCGCGGTAGCTGATGGTTTTGACATCGGCGTCGGGGGCTGAGTTTTCCAGGCGCACCAGCAGTCGGTTAAGCGCCGTCACATACGCTTTGGCGCTGGCCACGACTGTGTCGGTGTCGGCGGCTTGCCCCATCGCGATCCGGCCATCTTGTTCAAGCCGCACGCTCACCGTGGCCTGCGCGTCGGTGCCCTCGGTCACGGCGTGCACCTGATAAAGTTGCAGATCCACCTCATGGGGGAACAGCGCTTTGACCGCGTTGAAGGTTGCGTCCACTGGCCCATCACCGTTAGCCGTAACCTGGTTGTCGACGCCGTCGATCGTCAGGGTGAGGTCGGCGGATTGCGGCGCTTCGGTACCGCAAATCACCCGCAGAAACTTCACCTTAATCCGCTCGTTGGACCCCTCAACCGTGGCGTCGCGCATCAACGTCACCAGGTCGTCGTCGAAGACCTCTTTCTTGCGATCGGCCAGCGCTTTGAACCGCACGAAAACATCGTTTAGCTGGTTATCGGCCAAATCGTAGCCCAGATCGCGCAGTTTTGAGCGCAAGGCCGCCCGGCCGGAATGCTTACCGAGCACGATATTGGTCTCGGACAGGCCCACATCGGAGGGGCGCATGATCTCGAAGGTTTCGGCGTTTTTGAGCATCCCGTCTTGGTGGATGCCGCTTTCATGGGCGAACGCGTTCTTGCCGACGATGGCCTTATTGAACTGCACCGCAAAGCCCGAGACTGAAGCGACGCGGCGCGAGATGTTCATGATCTTAGTGGTATCCACCCCGGTATCGTAGGGCATGATGTCGTGGCGCACCCGCAGCGCCATCACCACCTCCTCCAACGCGGTATTGCCCGCGCGCTCTCCCAAGCCATTGATCGTGCACTCGATTTGCCGCGCACCGCCAGCCACTGCGGCCAGGGAATTGGCTGTCGCCATGCCCAGATCATTGTGGCAATGGGTGGCGAACACCACATCGCTGGCGCCCGGCACCTCCGCAATCAACCGCTGGATCAGATCAGCGCTTTCTGCGGGCGCGGTATAGCCCACAGTGTCGGGGATGTTGATGGTGCTGGCACCGGCCTTGATGGCAATTTCCACCACGCGGGCGAGATACTCCCATTCCGTGCGCGTCGCATCCATCGGCGACCACTGCACGTTGTCGCACAGGTTGCGGGCGTGGCTGACCGTGTCGTGGATCTTTTGCGCCATCTCGTCCTTGGTCAGGTTGGGGATGGCGCGGTGCAGCGGCGAGGTGCCGATAAAGGTGTGGATGCGGGGGCGCCTGGCGTGTTTCACCGCTTCCCAGCAGCGGTCGATATCGCCGAAGTTTGCCCGCGCCAAGCCGCAGATCACGGCGTTCTGCGCTTGCTTGGCGATTTCGGAAACCGCGGTAAAATCGCCGTCCGACGCGATGGGAAAGCCTGCCTCGATGATATCGACGCCCATCTCGTCCAGAAGCCCGGCAATTTCGAGCTTCTCATCGTGGGTCATCGTGGCGCCGGGGCTTTGCTCTCCGTCGCGCAAGGTTGTGTCAAAAATCAATACCCGGTTGTGCGGGTCCGACGCTTTGGGCTCTGTCATGGTGTGTCTCGTCTGATGTGCTGTGGGTGGCGCGTCGAGGATCCTCTGAGCGGCGCGCCAGACAGGGCACGCTCAGAGGCGGCTAAGGCCTAGGCCTAGCAGCGCCAGCGCGAAAGCGGGCAGGAAACGGTTGAGACGCAACGTGTCCATAACTCGGGTATATGGCGGGTCGGGCAAAAGGGAAAGACGAAACCGGCTGACGCGCGTATTCATGGCGCAACCGGCTAGCTGTCGGCAGTATCGCGCACCGGTTCCATAAGCCGGTCGGCTTTGCGCCGCACCAAGACCGAGCGCAGATCATGCATCGCCATCAACAGCGTGTCGGTTACCGCCTCCAGCTCCTCATCGGTGGCGTCGGAATTGGCCCAATGTGCTGTCTGGTTGAGATGATCGACGGCGCGCGCGATGTCATCGAGACGCCGCGCTTGAAGCGTGTCACTGCGCGCGTCCATCCACGCGCGGATCGCCTGCATATCCCCGGCGCTCAACTCACGCTGCCCATGGGGCTTAACCTGGCCGTTCTTGATGTTGATTACCGCGATCTGATCCATCTCAATCCGGCGATGGCGGTTCTCCCCGTCGACACGGAAAACGAAGGCGCCGTTTTCGCGGGTGCGAAAGTAATATTCAGGAAGGTCTGCCATGGGAGGACGGTACACCGCGGTAGGGCCGAGCGCAAAAGCTTAGCCGCAGCGCGGCGCGCTTTTCCTGCCGCGCGTGGGCCTAGTGCAGCGCCTCGCAAAAGGCACGGATCCGATTGCAGGCCTCGGTAAGCGCGGCGTCAGAGGTGGCATAGCTGACCCGGAAATGCGGGGAGAGCCCGAACGCCGCGCCAAAGACCACGGCAACCCCGGTTTCCTCCAACAACGCCAAGGCGAAGGCCTGATCATCGCTGATCACGGTGCCGCCGCCGCTGGTCTTGCCGATGCAGCCCGCAATCGACGGATACACGTAAAAGGCGCCATCGGGGACCGGGCAGGTGATACCTGGGCACGCGTTCAGCCCGTCCACCACCAAGTTGCGCCGCCGCTCAAACAAGGCGCGGTTCGGGGCCAAGAAATCCTGCGGGCCGGTGAGGGCCTCGACGCCTGCCCATTGGCTGATCGAGCAGGGATTGGTGGTCGATTGCGACTGGATCTTGCGCATCGCGGTGATCAGGGGCTCGGGCCCTCCGGCATAGCCGATGCGCCATCCGGTCATGGCATAGGCTTTGGACAAACCGTTGCAGGTAAGCGTGCGCTGATAGAGGCCCGGCGCCACCTCTGCCGGGGTACAAAACTGAAAATCGCCGAAGGTGAGGTGCTCATACATATCATCGGTCATCACCCAAACATGCGGGTGGCGTAGAAGCACGTTGGTGAGCGCGATCAGTTCGTCGCGGTTGTATCCAGCACCGGTAGGATTGGAAGGCGAGTTGAAGATAAACCACTTCGTCGCCGGGGTAATGGCAGTCTCAAGCGCCTCGGCGGTCAGTTTAAAGCCGGTGTCGATACCGGCCTCGACAACTACCGGCGTACCGCCTGCGAGCTGCACGATATCGGGGTAGCTCACCCAATACGGCGCGGGGATCACCACCTCATCGCCCGGGTTAAGCGTGGCCATCAGCGCATTGTAGAGGATTTGCTTGCCGCCCGACGCCACGCTGATCTGCGCGGGCGTGTAGGTCAGGCTGTTTTCACGCGCGAACTTGGCGCAAATCGCCGCCTTGAGTTCGGCGATACCATCGGGCGCGGTGTACTTGGTCCGACCTGCCTCAATCGCCGCGATCCCCGCGGCTTTGATATTGGCGGGGGTGTCAAAGTCAGGCTCACCCGCTGCTAACGCGATGATATCGCGCCCCTCTGCCAGCAACTCCTGTGCGCGCGTGTTCATCGCGACCGTGGGCGACGGCTTTACCCGCGCCAGTGTATCAGACAGAAACGCCATCCCTCCCCCGCGCTAGATTGCCGTGGCAGGCGCTTCTATTCTGGCCTATGAGTTTGAGCAAGGACAACCATGCGGAGAGGCCTATGCCCAGCGAAGCGATAGAGGATACCCAGCTTGAGGATAGCCAAGGCGCCGACAACTCTGGGTGGTACTCGAACGAGGCCGCGACCTTCGGCGATCGCTTAGCTGCCGCACGCGAGGCACTGGGCCTCAGCCAGGCGGATCTGGCCAGACGGATTGGTATCAAGATCAAGACGTTGCAGGGCTGGGAAGATGATTTGTCTGAGCCTCGGGCAAACAAGTTATCGATGCTGGCGGGCATTTTAAACGTATCGATGATTTGGCTGTTGAACGGCGAGGGGCCCGGTCTTTCCGAGCCGACCGATTACACGCTGCCCGAAGAGGTGAGCGCGCTGTTAACCGAATTGCGCCAGCTGAAGGGGACGCTGGCACGCACCGCTGAACAGATCGGTGGGCTAGAAAAGCGGATGCAAAAAGCGCTGCGCGCGGGGCAGGGATGAGCGCGCCGGAAGAGACCGAAGAGGCGCGGTACAAGCGGCTTTTGATGCGCGCCAGCCGTCGCGGCATTAAGGAGATGGATATCATTCTCGGTCGTTTTGCCAGTGCGCGTTTGCGTGAGCTTGACGGCGCGGAAATCGATAGTTTCGACGCGCTGTTATGGGAAAATGACCAGGATCTTTATGCCTGGGTGACGGGCCAATCGCCGACGCCTGATGCGTTTCAACCGATCATCGCCAAGATCGCGGTTTACGTCGGTGCCGAGCGGCCCAAAAGGCTCTGAACCTTGCTTTGATACGCGGCGCTTAACCAAAAATTTCCGAATCGCCCATTAATAGTCCGCCTTGAGCAGCGCAAGGCGGAGATAATGAGCATTCAGTCTCGCATCGACAGCAAACCAAACAAAACGTACTTAACGCAGTATCTGGAAGCGCTTTCTCTTGTTGAGCGGCTGCACCGCTTATTGCTCGATGTGATTAAGGATGAGTTTGAGCGGCTGGGCATGCTGGAGATCAACGCGGTTCAGGCGCTGCTGCTCTTCAATGTGGGCGAGAATGAGGTTACCGCGGGCGAGCTAAAATCGCGCGGCTATTATCAGGGCTCTAACGTCAGCTACAATCTCAAGAAGCTGGTTGAGGCGGGCTACATGCACCATCAGCGGTGTGAGATTGACCGCCGGTCGGTTCGGGTGCGGCTTACGGAAAAGGGTCGGCGGGTCCAAGGCATCGTCGAAGGCCTGTTTGAGCGCCACGCCGAAGGATTAGAAAGCCGCGCCGTCCTCGATCTCGACGGGATCGAGGGGATCAATGCCGCCCTGCGCCGGGTTGAGCGTTTTTGGAGCGACCAGATCCGCTACATCTATTAGCGAGGCGTCTGGGTATGCGCCCGCAAGTATCAGCGAAGGGTCCGGGTACACGCCCGTAGTCAGGCAGATCCGAAACAGTCGTTGGAGAGCCTTAGGGCGTGAGGACAAGCTCGCCCCACGGTTTAGGCAGGTTGCCCGGGCTTAGCCGCGTTGCCCGGGCTTAGCCGCGTTGCCTGGCCTTAGGCAGGTTTGTCGCTCGCGGCTCACGCGCATGACGCAAAACCCGCCCTCAAAAATCGCATTTACCGGGGCGCGGCGCGGGCTTGTTTGGCATGGTCTCGCGGGCATCTGACGCCTGTTCAAGCCGGTATCGCCTGAATTCGCGCCATCGCCTTGCATCCCGGTTTCATTTCCCATTGCACGTCTGGGCCTTTATCGAAGGGCGATGATCTACTCGCCCGGTCGCCGCTATCTGTTCATCCATATCCCCAAGACAGGCGGCACCTCGCTTTCTTTGGCGCTCGAGCAGCGCGCGATGCGCGATGACGTGCTCGTCGGCGACACTCCCAAAGCCAAAAGGCGCCGCCCCCGCTTGAAGCATATCCGCACGACCGGCAGGCTGTGGAAACATGCCCGCGTGGCGGATCTCGACGGGTGGCTAACGCCGAATATCCTAGACCAGACCTTTACCTTTACCCTCGTGCGCAACCCCTGGGATCGTCTCGTCAGCTATTACCATTGGTTGCAACAGCAACGCTTCGACCATGACGCCGTGCGCAAAGCCAAAGCGATGCCCTTTGCGCCTTTCCTCACCGATCCTGGCATCGCCGCCTCGCTGCGTGCTGCGCCCTACGCCAGCTACATGCTGGACACCGCGGGCCGCGAGCGCTGTGACGCCTATCTCCGGCTTGAGCATCTGGCCGAGGATCTCGCTTTGGTTGAGGCGCATCTGGGCTTCGCTGTCGACATGCCGCACACAAATGCCTCGCAGCGTGACCGCGATTACCGGCGATACTATCAGCCAGATTTGGCAGCGCATGTCGCCGATATCGCCGCGCCTGATATCGCGCGCTTCGGCTATACCTTCGAGGATGGGGCTGGCCCGTGACCCGAGCCCGCCGACGGATCAGGCAGCCGCGGCTTGCGCGCTAAACCGGGTGTAAAAGCCCTCGCGCTCCGCCGCCACCTCGCGCAGCAAGGCGGGCGCCGCAAACCGGTCACCATGTTTGGCCGCCAGCGCGTCACATTGCGCCAAAGCGGTCTCGGCGCCGATCATGTCCAACCACGAGAACGGGCCACCCGACCAGGGCGCAAAGCCCCAACCAAGGATCGCCCCGACATCACCTTCGCGAATGTCGAGCAGCACGTTTTCCTCAAGCGCGCGCACCGCTTCCAACGCCTGCACGAATAACAGGCGCTGCTGCACCTCGGTCACTTCAGGCTGCGCTGCAGTCGCCGGGTACCGATCTGCCAGCACGCGGGCCAGCCCCGTGCGTTTCCCAGCGTCATCGTAGTCGTAAAACCCGGCCTTTGCCTTGCGCCCTAAACGCCCCTCGGCCTCCATCCAGAAGATCACCTCATCCACCGCGCCGTCCGGATAGGCATCCCCCATTGCCGCCTTGGTGGCCCGGGCAATCTTGGCGCCCAAATCGATCGAGGTTTCATCCACCAATTGCAGCGGACCCAAAGGCATGCCGACCAGCTTTGCCGCGTTTTCGATCAGTGCAGGTGCGACCCCTTCCGCGACCATGCGGATCCCCTCGTTGATGTAAGGGATGATGCAGCGGTTGGCGTAGAAGAAGCGCGCGTCGTTCACCACGATCGGCGTTTTGCGGATCTGGCGCACGAAGTCGAGCGCCTTGGCCACCGCGCGGTCGCCCGTTGCCGCGCCTTTGATGATTTCGACCAGCATCATCTTCTCCACCGGCGAGAAGAAGTGGATGCCGATAAACTGCTCGGGCCGCGCCGACGCTTTGGCCAACTCGGTGATCGGCAGCGTCGAGGTGTTGGTGGCAAAGATGCAATCAGCGTCGATGGCGGCTTCGGTCGCTTTGGTGACATCCGCCTTGATCGCGGGATCTTCAAACACCGCTTCGACGATCAGATCGCAGCCCGCCAGCGCGGCATAATCGGTCGTGGCACTGATCCGTCCCAGCGCCGCTTCCTTCTTCTCCGTTGTCGCTTTGCCGCGCTTAATGCCTTTGTCCATGTAGTGCGCGGTGTAGCCGCGACCGCGTTCGGCGGCCTCTTGGTTCTGGTCGAGAAGCACCACCTCGATGCCCGCCTGAGCCGAGACCAGAGCGATGCCCGCGCCCATCATGCCCGCACCCAAAACGCCGACGCGGGAGACGCGTTGGTCGGCCACCTGCGGCCGTGCGGCGCCCTTCTCCAAGGCCTGTTTGTTGAGAAACAGCGAGCGGATCATCGCGCCCGATGAGGGGTTCATGATGACATTGGTAAACCAGCGGGCCTCGATCTTGAGCGCGGTGTCGAACGGCACCAGCGCGCCCTCATAAACCGCCGAAAGCAACGCCTTCGCCGCCGGATAGACGCCCTTGGTTTTGCCGTGCACCATCGCTGCGGCACCGACGAAGGTCATAAAGCCCGCCGGGTGGTAGGGGGCGCCGCCGGGCATTTTGTAGCCCTTTTGATCCCAGGGTTTTACGCAATCGGCGTCCTTGGCGCCTGCAATCCATTCGCGGGCCGCGCTCTGCAGCGCGTCGGCCGGCACCACCGCGTCGACCAAACCGGCCGATTTCGCTTTGGCCGGTGCTAAGGTTTTCCCCTCGAGGAGGTAAGGCGCCGCAGCCATCGCTCCCATCTTGCGCGCCAGCCGCGTGGTGCCGCCCGCTCCCGGAAACAGCCCGACCATGATCTCGGGCAGGCCGATCTTGGCCTTGGGGTTGTCGGCGGCAATGATGTGGTGGCAGGCCAGCGCGATCTCATAGCCGATACCCATGGTCAGCCCGGGCAGCGCGGCGACGATCGGCTTGGCGCCCTTAAGCGTTTTGGGATCCATGCCCGCGCGCTCGATTTTGCGCAGCACGCCGTGCATCTGCATGATCCCGTCGAACACGCCCGCCGCCGGATTGTCGCCTGCCTGCTCTTTGAGAACCGCCAGCACGTTCAGGTCCATCCCGGCAGCGAAACTGTCTTTGCCGGAGGTGATGATTACGCCGGTGACGCCCTCGTCGGCCAAGGCCGTGTCGATATGCGCGTCAAGCGTGCGCAACCCGTCAAACGACAGCACATTCATCGACTTATCGGCCACATCCCAGGTGATTGTGGCGATCCCATCGGCCACAGCATAGTGAAAGTCAGTCATCGTCGCCCTCCTTGGCGGACATGTCGGGGTCGGTGGCAGCCCCTGCGCGGGCCAGCGCCCGTTCCAGACGCGGCGCACCCGTGATGGCGTAGCGGCACCGGCGACAGCGCCAGACGCCGTCATCGCCCAGCACCATCTCGCTGAACACGCTATGGACCGGCTTCACCAGCAGCGTGTTCGCGAGCAGCCGCGTTTCATGGGTGAAGTGCACCACGTCTGCGGCGACAAACTCTGCCGCCACCACATTGCGGTGGATATCGGTCACGTTGTGATCGCGGTAATAGCTTGATGCGGCGAGGAACAGCTCGCGCAACCCGGCGACGCTGTCGATTTGCCGGTGCCCGTCGAAACCCTCAAGCCAGTGAGGGATGGTAAAACAGGCCACATGGGCGCGCCAATCGCCGTCGAGCAGCGCCTGGCCCGTGCGCGCCAGCATATCCTCGCCAATCGCGCGGGCCTGGGCTTCGCTGCCCGGCTGTGTGCCAGGCGCGCTGTTATCGGTTTCAGACGCGTTCAATGATTGTCGCCGCACCCATCCCTGAACCGATGCACAAGGTCGCCAGCCCGGTTGCTTTATCGCTGCGCTCCATCTCATCGATCAGCGTGCCCAAGATCATCGCGCCGGTCGCACCCAGTGGGTGGCCCATCGCGATCGCGCCGCCATTCACGTTGACCAGATCAGGATCCACCTCGAAGGCTTGCATGAAGCGCAACACCACCGACGCAAAGGCCTCGTTTACTTCGAAAAGGTCGATATCGCTGATCTCCATCCCGGTTTCGGCCAGGATCTTCTCTGTCACCGGTACCGGGCCGGTCAGCATGATGGTGGGGTCGGTGCCGATCTTGGCGGTGGCTTTGATCCGCGCGCGCGGGCGCAGACCATGGGCATCGCCGAACGCTTTAGTGCCGATCAGGATCGCAGCGGCACCATCGACGATGCCCGAGGAATTGCCTGCGTGGTGGATATGCTCGATCTTCTCCAGATGCGGGTACTTCATCAACGCCACTTGATCGAAACCGGGCATGCTCTCGCCGATATCCTTAAAAGACGCCTTGAGCGCGCCGAGCGACTGCATGTCGGTCTCAGGCCGCATATATTCGTCATGGGCCAGGATCGGCAGGCCGTTGATATCGGCCACTGGCACCACGCTGCCGTCAAACCGCCCATCATCCCAGGCCGCTTTGGCGCGCTTTTGGCTGCGCACAGCCAGTTCGTCGGCGCTGTCGCGGTCAAAGCCATACTCGGTCGCGATGATGTCAGCCGAAATGCCTTGCGGGACGAAGTATGAGCGCATCGCGACGCTGGGATCGGCGGCAATCGCGCCCCCGTCCGAGCCCATCGGCACCCGGCTCATGCATTCCACGCCGCCTGCGATATAGGCCGCGCCGGCGCCGCCGCGCACTTGGTTCGCCGCCATATTCACCGCTTCCAGGCCCGAGGCGCAAAACCGGTTGATCGACACCCCCGGCACCCGCTCGTCGAGGTCGGAGGCAAGGACCGCGGTGAGCGCGAGGCAGGCACCTTGTTCGCCCACCTGGGTAACATTGCCCCAGATCACGTCTTCGATCGGGGCAGTGTCGAGCCCGTTGCGCGCCTTGAGCGCGTTGAGCATATCGGCAGAGAGTTTCACCGCGGTCACTTCATGCAAACTGCCGTCGCGACGGCCTTTGCCGCGGGGGGAGCGCACAGCGTCGTAGATATAGGCGTCTTCCATAGGAGGCTCTCCTCAGGCCCGGTCGGACGGGTTGCCGGGCATCAAATCATAGGGGTGTTTCCAGCCGGGCTGCGCCGCGATCGCGGTGAGCCAGCGGTCGATATTGGGCCATGCGGTGCGCTCAAAGCCGAACGGCTCAGGATAAAACAGATAGCCGCAACAGCTGATATCGGCATTGCTGATGCCGTTGCCCACGATCCAGTCGCGCCCATCCAGATGCGCATCAAGCACCGCATAGGCGGTTGCCAGGCGCCCTTGGGCAAACGCGATCACGTCCGCGTTGCGCTTTTCGGGCGGCAGGAAGTTCATGATGAAACGGGTCATCCCGGCCATCGATGATAGTTTGTGATTGTCCCATAACACCCAGCGCAACACCTCATAGCGCGCGGCGCCGTCACCGCCGAACAGGCCGGTTTTGTCGGTGATATATTGCTGGATCACGCCCGATTGGCTGAGCCGCACATCGCCGTCCACCAGCACTGGCGCCTCGCCCATCGCGTTCACCTCAGCGCGGTAGGCCGGGTCGCGGGTGGCGCCATTGAAAAAATCGACAAAGACCGGGGTCCAGTCTAGGCCAGACAGTTGTAGCGCCAGCGCCGCCTTATAAGAATTTCCCGATTCGCCGAAGCAATGCAGTGTGATCGTCATAGAGCGAGCCTTTCAAGCGCAGCGCTGGTGGCGCAGGAAGCGGTGGGGGTTTCGCACCCCCCACACCCCCGCGAGGTATTTTGGAAAAGAAGAAGCGGCGCGTTCACCGAAATTTAACCCTGATTGGATCACGCTGGTCCCGCGGTACAGGCTGAGGAGCCGATGGCCGTAAAAGGAGAAGCCCTGCCGGTCCCGCCCTTGAGGCAGTGTGGGCCGGTAGGGTCCGCCTGCTGCTTCTTCTTTTTCAAAATACCTCCGCCGGAGGCATCCGAACCCGGCCATCAGCGCCGCGTTCATGGCTTGCCTCCAACAATGCCGCGGGCGATCAACTCTTTCATGATCTCATTGGTCCCGCCATAAATCCGCTGCACCCGCGCATCCGCCCACATCTCACCGATTTCGTACTCGGTCATATAGCCGTAGCCGCCGTGCAATTGCAGGCATTCGTCGAGGATCTCACCCTGGGCTTCGGTTAACCACAGCTTCGCCATCGCGGCTTTTTCCACGCTCAACTGGCCGTGCAGGTGATCTTCGATACAGGCGTCGAGGAACGCGCGGCTCACCGCGGCTTTGGTCTGGCATTCGGCCAATTTGAAGCGGGTGTTCTGAAATTGGGTTAGCGGCCCGCCGAAAGCCTGGCGCTCGCGCACATAGGCGATGGTGCGCTCTAGCGCGCCGTCGATCGCGCCCATCGCGCCGCAAGCAATGATCAGCCGCTCCTGCGGCAATTGCTGCATCATCTGAGAAAAGCCCTGGCCCTCGGCGCCGCCGAGGATGTTTTCGGGCGGCACTTCGACATTGTCGAAGAAGAGCTCGGACGTGTCCGCCGCGTGGCAACCGATCTTATCGAGATTGCGCCCGCGGGCGAAGCCTGCGGCGCCGTCGGTTTCCACCACCACAAGCGAGGTGCCCTTGGCACCGGCGGCGGGGTCGGTTTTGGCGGCCACGACAATCAGATTGGCGTGCTGGCCGTTGGTGATGAACACCTTCTGCCCCGACAGGCGATAAGCGTTGCCCTCGCGCACGGCTTTCGTTTTGATCGCTTGCACATCAGAGCCCGTTGAGGGCTCGGTCATCGCCAGCGCGCCGACGAGTTCGCCGCTGACCATCTTCGGGAGCCAGCGCGCCTTTTGCGCCTCCGAGCCGTAGGCGAGGACATAATGGGCGACGATGCCGGAATGGATGCCGTGGCCCCACGAGGCGAGGTTCGCCCGCGAGCCCTCCATCAATATCACCGCTTCGTGGCCGAAATCGCCCCCCGCGCCGCCATAGGCTTCGGGGATCGACGGGCAGAGCAGCCCGAGCGCACCCGCCTCATGCCAGGTGCCCCGATCCATCTCGCCTTGGGCGCGCCAATCGGCGAAGCGTGGTTTCCAGGTCTCGGTGATGAACTTGCGGGTCATCTCCGCCAACATGTCGTGTTCGTCGGTTTTCCAAGACATGGCTCGTCCCTACCGTTTTCGCGCGTCAAGCTCAGCGTTAAACAGCCGCAGCCGGGCTGTCAGATTTTCCGCATCGGTGACGCTGTCGAAGTTTTCGAGAAGAAATGACAGCGCCTCGCCCTCGTCGAGCTTAGCGTCGCTGGCAAAGCGGCGCAGGCGGCGATAGGCGTCCTCGGTGAGGCCCAGATTGATCCGGCGGGTCAGGCGAAACCGTTTGGCCATGCTATCGCGCCCCGCAAGAGGGGTCAGTCTGCGCTTGGTTTGGCCATGTCAACATGCGCGGCGTCTTTCTTTGCGTTCTTGACCCGCCTCGATCAGAAGCTGGCCGCGTCGAGCGCCATCACCGGGTCAGCGCCCGATTGGATCCGGGCCAGATGCAGCGCAGCGCTTGGCAGCTGTCTTGCCATGTAGTAGCGCCCGGTGGCCAGTTTGGCTTGGTAAAACGCTGCGTCACTCGCGCCTTGGTTGAGTTGCGCTTGCGCTGCTTTGGCCATCTTGGCCCACATCAGCCCCAGGCACACATGGCCGAACAGGTGCATAAAGTCATAGCTGCCAGCGAGCGCGTTGTTGGGGTTCTTCATGCCGTTTTGCATGAAATACATCGCCGCCCCCTGCAGCGCCTTGGAGGCGTCTTTGAGCGGGTCGAGAAAATCGGCCTTCAGCGCGGCGTCGCCCTCGTTGTCCTTGATGAAGTCTTTGATGAGGTCGAAGAACGCCATGATCGCCTTGCCACCGTTCTGGCCCAGCTTGCGGCCCACCAGATCCAGCGATTGGATGCCGTTGGTGCCTTCATAGATCATGGTGATGCGCGCATCGCGCACGAATTGCTCGATACCCCATTCGCGGGTAAAGCCCGACCCGCCCAGCGTCTGCTGCGCCAGAACGCAGGTCTCAAAGCCCTTGTCGCTGAGAAACCCCTTGAGCACCGGGGTCATCAGTGACACCAGCGCCTCTGCCTCGGGGTCCTCGCCTAGGCGCGCGCGGTCGATCATCATCGCGCCCCAGTAAAGAAACGCGCGGCCCCCTTCGACCAGGCTTTTCTGGTCCATCAGGTTTCGCCGGACATCGGGATGCACGATGATTGGGTCAGCCGCGCCGTCGGGGTTTTGCGCGCCGGTCACATCGCGGCCCTGCAAGCGCTCTTGCGCGAAGCCGAGGGCGTTTTGATAGGCGATCGAGGCCTGCGCCAGGCCTTGCAATCCGACACCGAGACGCGCCTCGTTCATCATCGTGAACATCGCGCGCATGCCTTTATGCATCTCACCCAGCAGGAAGCCGGTGGCGCCGTCGTAGTTCATCACGCAGGTGGCATTGCCGTGAATGCCCATTTTCTCTTCCAAGCCACCACAGGCGAGGGCGTTGCGTTGGCCGAGGCTGCCATCGTCGTTGACCAAAAACTTGGGCACGAGAAACAGCGATATCCCCTTGATCCCGTCAGGACCGCCGGGCACCCGCGCCAGCACCAGATGGATGATGTTGTCGCTCAGATCGTGTTCGCCCGCCGAAATCCAGATTTTCTGCCCGGTGATCTGATAGGTGCCGTCATCTTGCGGCTCGGCCTTGGTGCGGATCAGGCCCAGATCGGTGCCGCAATGGGGCTCGGTCAGGTTCATGGTGCCCGACCACGTGCCTTCGGCCAGATTGGGCAGATAGGTGCTCTTTTGCGCGTCAGAGCCATGCGCCAAAATCGCATTGGCCGCGCCATGGGTCAGGCC
>JBCDGW010000024.1:0-32117 GCA_038750765.1 Pseudomonadota bacterium
AATGGGCCAGGAATGGTCCAACGAATTGTCAAAAGCAATGGCGCCCGCGATGGAGAGCATGACGCCGGACGCGCTCGAAAAGCTGTGGCCGACGATGCCTGCCGAGCTGATGGAGACGTTTCTGGGGCGCGGCTTGAACCCCGAAAGCCTGGACGCCAAGACCAAGCTGCTGCTGACCTTGCAAGGGCTGACGATACTGGGTGCCCAAGCCGAGGCGCAGATCCGGCTCACCGTGCGCCACGCGCTGGAGGCGGGCGCCACGGAGCAGGAGATCACCGAGACGATCGCGCTCGCCGCGATGTTCGGGGGCGTGCCCGCGATGACCAAGGCCAACGAGCTGGCCCGCGCGGTGTTTGAGCAGAGCAAGGCGGATCGCGGGTGATTTTGGCCGATATCGCCTTCTTCGTTTTGGCCGCTTTGGCGTTGGCCGCGGCGGTGATGCTGGTGATCAGCCGGGCCCTGCTCCACGGCGCGCTGTGGCTATCGGTCCTGGCTTTGGCCTCGGCCGGGTTGTTTATGCTGGTCGCGGGTGACTTCGCTGCCGTGGCTGCGCTTCTGGTCACAGCGCTTGCGGTGCCGGGCATGGTGGCGGCCCTAGCGCTGCGGCTGGACCCGTTGGCGCGTGTGGTGCCTGCCGGGATGTCTCGACTGGTCACTACCATTGCTCTGGGCTTTGTTCTGAGCGCTGCGACACTCGCTGTTGTGCTGCTGCCTGTCACCGGCGCGCGGTTAGGCGATGCGCCTGAACCGCTGGCACAGCCACAAACCGACGCGCCCGCTCAAGCCCCCGCCCAACCGACAACCGAGCTTACCGCCTTTCTGTTCTCAGATTTTGGCTTTGGCACCTTGGTGACCGCGCTGGCGCTGGTGGCGGGTCTGGTCGGCGCGGCGATGCTTGCTCAGCGTCGCATTATCCAGAAACGCCGTTGGAAGGACTGGGTTGAGTTGATGCGGCCCATGCTCGGCCCCGAATTGGAGGAGCGCAGGTGAAGCGCGCAGCAGCAGGGTGCGCCGCGCTTGTCGCGGTTTTGCTGCCGTTCGCAGCCGCGGCAGATCTGTCGCTCGCCGCGTGTGACCGCACCACCCATATCAGCCATGGCGGCGAAACCGCCCATCGCGATATCGGCGGCGGGCGGGTGCTTTATCTCAATTGGTGGGCGCAAGAGGGGGTCTACACCGATGTGGTCGTGGCCGATTGCGCAGCGGGCAATCGATTGATCGCGCGGCTGAAGGAAGAGCGGATAAAACCGCGCCCGCCTTTTGATCGGGTTGAAAAGGGGCTGGCTGTGCTAGATGCCCACCTAACGATAAGCCCGGCGCTGTTCTCGCTGGAATGGGTGGCGCGCGCGTTGGACGGGACCGGGCGCGATATTGCGATCTCGGCGCTGCCCAGCGAACCCTGCGCCTGTGCTGTGCTGTACCCTGAGATGCGCGGTGATTGGGCCGCATTCGAGGGGATTGAGGAATGAACGGCCTAGGCGGGCTCGCGCCATTACTGCCGCTGCTGGGCCTATTGGCCTTAGTCATCACCGCGATCCGGCGGCGGCGCGCGAAGGCAAGAAGGAATGCAGGCCAAGATGGTGGGCGTTGAGCATTACTTTATCGTAGCGACAGCGCTGTCGGCTATTGGCCTGATCGGTGTGCTGCGAAATCGCCGAAACGCGATGGCCTTGCTCCTCGCGCTCCAGGTGATGCTGATCGGCCTCGCGCTTCTATTTGCAGCCGCCGCGCAGTTTCACGGCTATCTGTCGGGCCAGGCGATGGCGTTGTTCGTTCTGCTGATCGGCGGCGCACAGGCCGCTTTAGGGGTGGCCTTGGCGCTGTGTTTTTACCGCACCCATGGCAGCGTTGATGCGGATGCGGCTGAAGCCATGCGGGGGTAGCCTTTGGAAACGATTATTCTTTTCTCGCCCTTGGTCGGGGCGGTGCTGTGCGGCATGGGGTGGCGCGTCACCGGTCCGGTGGCCGCGCAGATCTTAGCGACCGTGTTGGTGGCACTGGCCTGCGCGCTAAGCTGGCTTTTGCATCTAAGCTTCGATGGCGACATGCGCCAGGCCGACATTCTGCGTTTTGTGGAAAGCGGCGTGATTTCAACCGATTGGACGATGCGGGTCGACCGGTTGACCACACTCATGCTGGTGCTGGTGACAAGCCTTTCCACGCTGGCGCATCTCTACGCCTTCGGCGGCACCGAGGAGGACGGCGCGTTTAAAGAGCCGGTCAACCATCGCCCGCGCCTGGCGGGGTGCTTGTCGTTTGCCACCTTCGCAATGGTGGTGTTGGTGAGCGCGGACAACATGGTGCAACTCATCGCAGGGTTGGAGGCAGTGAGCCTAAGCGCGATGCTGCTGGTGGCGTTTGTGTTCCGCAAGCCCGCCGCCAACAGCGCCGCGATCACCACGTTTGTCATCGCGCGCATTGGTGGTGTCGCGCTGATTTTAGCAAGCGCGGCGGTCTTCGCGGCCACGGAATCGCTGATGTTTGACGTGATTTTCGAGGCAGCGCCGGGCTTGCTCGAGGCGCGCTTGGGCTTCCTCGGCGCGGAATGGAGCGCGGCGGCGCTTATCGGGTTGGCGCTGGTCGTGGCGGCGATGGCAGCGGCGGCGCAGATATTCTTGCACACCTGGCTGCCTGAGGCGATGGAGGCCCCCAGCCTGGCGGCGGGCCTGGTGCATTGCGGGCTGATGGGTTTGGCGGCGCTGTTCCTGATCTGCCGGTTTTCACCCTTCATGGCATTTGCACCCGAGGCACAAGCGGCGCTGCTGATCATCGGCGGTGTCACAGCGGTTTTCGCTGCCAGCATCGCGATCGCCCAGAGCGACCTGAAAAAGGCGCTCGCCTACGCCGGGGCGGCCCAGTTCGGCATCGTTTTCGTTGGGTTAGGAGCAGGGGCCTACACTGCGGCCTTGCACTTCGGGATCGGTCATGCCGTGACGATCCTGACGTTTTTCTTCGCTGCGGCCGCGGTCCTGCGCGCGATGGGTGACGACCGAAATCTGCTCCATTACGGCGGGCTGCGCCTGCGGCTGCCGCTCACCTTTTGGGTGTCCTTTATCGCGGCGGCAGGGCTGATCGGTCTCGGCGTGCCGATGACAGCATTCGGCCTCGCAGGCGCTTCTGGCAAAGCCAACCTCGCAGCCGCAAGCCTGGGCCTGGGCACAGCCAGCGGCACATGGGCGTTTTGCCTGGTGGTGCTTGCTAGCTTTTGCACCGGCATTTTGGCCGTGCGCCTTGTGGTGCTCACCTTCCTGGGCGCGGCGCGCGAGAAACCCAAGCACGCGGCTGCCCAAGAGGCGCCACGCGTTATGCTGGTGCCGATGCTGATCGCAGCCGCCGGCGTGGTGCTGGTCGGCGTCCTTGGTTACGGCAGTTTCCTCGGCGACGGGGGGCAGGTGGCGGCCTATTTCGGCCTCGACCCCGCTGCGGCGGCAGATGAGGAGGCCGCCGGTTGGATCCCCGGATCTGGCCCCCTTTTCGTGGCCGCGGGCGCGTTGCCTGGCGACGGTCCTGCCTGGGCTGCCTGGGCGCCGTTGATTGCTGGGCTGGCCGGTGCCGTCCTGTCCTACACCCTCTACGGCATTGCCCCCGATACGCCTAAGCGCCTAGCGCAAAGCCAAAACGCGCTCTACCTCTTCTTCCGCAATCGCTGGTATTTCGACAGCATCTATCGCGCGATTTTTGTGGCCCCCGCGCAGGGTGCCGGGCGGGTGCTGTGGCTGCGCGGCGACCGTCAGGCGATTGACGGCGCGCTGAACGGGGTTGCCACCGGATTGGTGCCGTTCTTCACCCGCACCACCGGCCGTTGGCAATCGGGGTACATCGTGACCTATGCCTTCACCATGATCCTCGGTCTGGTGGCGATTGTCGCCTGGATCCTGCTGCGCTAACGGAGCCTGGCGATGGAAAACATCCTTTCGATCATCACCTTCATCCCGCTGATCGGCGCGGCAATCCTGGCGCTGTTTCTGCGCGGCGAGGACGAAGCGGCGCAAAACAATGCCAAATGGCTCGCCATGATCGCCACCTCGGTGACGTTGTTCGTGGCGATCCTTCTGGTTGCGCAGTTCGACCCTGCCGATACCGAATTTCAGTTCGTCGAAGAGCGTGATTGGATTTTTGGCCTGAGCTACAAGGTGGGCGTCGACGGGATTTCGGTGCTGTTCGTGCTGTTGACCACCTTCTTGATGCCGCTGACCGTGCTCGCCTGTTGGTCGGCGCGCGACCGGGTCAAAGAGTACATGATCGCGCTGATGGTGCTGGAGACAACGCTAGTAGGGGCCTTTGTCGCGCTCGATCTGGTGCTGTTTTATCTGTTCTTCGAGGGCGGCCTGATCCCGCTCTTTCTCATCATTGGCATCTGGGGCGGGGTCGAGCGGGTCTATGCCAGCTTTAAGTTCTTCCTCTACACCTTTATCGGATCGGCGGTGATGCTCGTGGCGGTGATGGCGATCTATGTCGATGCCGACACCACAGACATCACCCAACTGCTTGACCACACCTTCTCGACCGCCCCCATCGCCATCGGCGGGCTTGAGCTGGTGGGCGGTTTGCAGACGCTGTTATGGCTCGCGTTCTTTGCCAGCTTCGCGGTCAAGCTGCCGATGTGGCCGCTGCATACCTGGCTGCCCGACGCCCATGGTCAGGCACCCACAGCCGGGTCGGTGGTTCTGGCGGCGCTGGTGATGAAACTAGGCGGCTACGGCTTTTTGCGGTTTTCGCTGCCGATGTTTCCGGTCGCCTCCGAGCTTATGGCCGGTTTTGTCCTTTGGCTCGCCGCGATCGCGATCATTTACGCGGCACTTGTCGCGCTGGCGCAAACCGACATCAAACGCGTGATCGCCTATTCGACGATTGCCCATATGGGCTTTGTGACCGCTGGGATCTTTACCGCAAACCAGCAGGGCGTTGACGGGGCGCTCTTCATGATGCTGAGCCACGGGCTGATCGCGGGCGCGCTGTTTTTGTGCGCCGGGGTGCTCTATGACCGGATGCAAACCCATGAGATCGACGCCTATGGCGGGCTGATCGCGCGGATGCCGGCCTATGGCGTGCTGTTCATGCTGTTCACGCTGGCCAATATCGGCTTGCCGGGTACCGCGGGTTTCGTGGGCCTATTTCTGACGATGATCGGGATTTTCGCCGAAAACACCTTAATCGCCGTGCTAGCAGCCTTGGGCCTGGTGCTTACGGCGGCCTATGGGCTGTGGCTCTACCGGCGGGTGATGCTGGGCGATCTGATCAAGGAAAGCCTGCGCTCGATCCGCGATCTAAGCGGGCGAGAGCGCGGGGTTCTCGCGCCGTTGGCGATCGCGATCCTGGTGCTGGGCGTGTATCCGGCCTTGGTGACCGATATTATCGGACCATCGGTCGAGGCGCTGCTGGCGGATCGCGATCTCGCCTTAGCGGAGTGGCAGGCTCTGCAGCAGGTGGCGCTTAGCCAGGCCGAGTAAACCGCGTGAGCACTGCCGATCTGAATGTGCTGTTGCCCGAACTGGCGCTGGCGCTTTTCGCGATGGGCGCGCTGGTGACCGGCGCTTTTCGGGGCCCTGACCGGGTGGCCGGCCCGCTTCTATGGATCGGTGCTGCGTTTTTCGCGCTGCTGGCCTTGTGGGTCGGGGGCGCCGGCACCGGGCGGCGCAGCGCGATGGCCGGGCTCTTTCTCAGCGATGCGTTCGCGCGCTACGCCAAGACCGCCATTCTTCTGTCTATTGCCGCAATCGTGCTCATGAGCCGCGACTACCTGACCCGCCGTGGGCTTTTGCGCTATGAGCTTACCCCGCTGGTGGCGCTCGCCGCTCTGGGCATGTTGGTCATGGTGTCGGCCGCCGACTTGGTGCTGCTTTATGTCGGGATGGAATTGCAGGCCTTGGCGCTCTACGCCATCGCCGCCTTGCGCCGCGACAGTGCGCTTTCAACCGAGGCGGCGCAAAAGGTATTCGTGCTTGGCGCGCTTTCGTCGGCGCTGTTTCTTTATGGCGCGGGGCTGGTCTATCTCAGCAGCGGCAGCACCGACTATGCCGCGCTGCTTCCCGCTGGCGAGAGTGAGACACCCCCGGCGCTAACCATGATCGGGCTGGCCTTCCTGATCGCGGGGCTGGCGCTCAAACTGGCTGCGGCGCCGTTCCACCACTGGGTGCCGGAGGTCTATGTGGGCGCCGCGACACCGCTGACCGCATTGTTCGATACAGCGCCCAAGCTGGCAGCGCTCTGCGCGTTGGCACGGCTTCTCCATATCGGATTTGATGACATTGTGGTCGTTTGGGGGCCGATCCTTGCCGGGCTCAGCCTGGCCTCGATGGCGCTCGGCGCCGCCGCCGCCCTGGGCCAGCGCGATATCAAACGGATGATGGCCTTCGCCTCAATCGCCCATATCGGGTTCGCGCTGATCGGGCTCGCGGCGGGCACCGGGTTGGGACTACGGGCGATGCTGGTCTATCTGGCGCTTTATGCCGTGATGAGTGTCGGCGCCTTCGCGTTCATCCAATCGATGCGCAGTGAAGGCCGCGTGGTCACAGAGATCGCCGCGCTCAACCTCTATGCCCGGACAGAACCGCTTAAGGCGGCGGCGTTGCTGGTGATCTTCGTCTCGCTGGCGGGGTTGCCGCCGGTGGCAGGCTTCTTCGCGAAGGTCTCGGTCATCGGCGCCGCGGCGGATGCGGGGCTGATCTGGCTGGCGGTGGCGGCGATGCTGGCGGCGGTACCGGTGGCATTCGCCTATCTGCGGGTGGTGTATCTGATTTATTTCGGCACTGAGGGCGATGCGCTCGACCGCGACGATGATCCGGTGCATTGGGGCCTGATCCTCGGCGCCGCGGCGCTGCTGCTCGCGGGGATCGTGTCGCTTTTCGGCCTTGACGGGTTTGCCGAGAACGCGGCCCTCTCGTTGATCGAATGAGCTTTCCGCCGGGCTATCAACGGGTGATCCTCGACCAGGTGGACAGCACCATGGCCGAGGCGCGCCGCCGTGCCAGCGATAGCGCGGGCCCGGTCTGGATCATGGCGCGCGCGCAAAGTGCGGCGCAGGGGCGGCGCGGGCGCGCTTGGGTCAATCCGCGCGGCAATTTAGCCGCCACGCTGCTGATGCGCCCCGATGGGCCTCCTAGCATGGCCGCGCTACGCTCCTTCCTTGCGGGCTTAGCGGTGATCGACGCGCTTGCAGCCCAGGTGGCGCCCGCGCGGCTTAGCCTCAAATGGCCCAATGACGTGCTGCTAGACGGCGGTAAGCTGGCGGGGATCTTGCTAGAGAGCCGTGGGGCGAAGCGCGGGCGCCTGGACTGGCTGTCGATCGGCATCGGCATCAACCTGGTCGCGGCCCCAGCGATGGCAGAAGTGGAGCCGGGCGCGCTGGCGCCGGTCTCGGTTGTGGGGCAGGGCGGCCCTGTCCTGGCGCCCGAGGCGGTGCTCGACAGCGTCGCGACTGCTTTTGCGCGTTATGAGGCCCAGCTTGGCGCGCAAGGGTTTGAGCCGTTGCGGCGGCGCTGGTTGCAGCGGGCGGCGCGGTTGGGAGAGACGATCACCGCCCGGCTACCGGGGGAGACGCTCACCGGCACCTTTGAAACCATTGATGAAACCGGACAGCTGGTCTTGCGCGGTATTGGGGGGCCGCGGCTGATCCCAGCGGCAGAGGTGTTTTTCCCGTGATCTTGCCCCGCACGCTAGACTAAACGGCACGCTAAGCCGTACACGACCCCGCGCGCGAGGTAGGCGCGGCTTTAGCCGACGATCATCTGCTTGAGTTGTAGCGCCTCTTGCTCCAACTCCCGCAACCGGTGGTGCACCACGTCGCCGATGGTGACCATCCCGCAGAGGCGGCTGCCCTCGACAACCGGCATGTGGCGAAAGCGGCCATCGATCATCCGGCGCAGAACGTCAATCAGCAGGTCGGACTTCGCGCAGGTGACCACCTTCTCGGTCATATTCTCAGCCACGGTTTGCGGTAATGTCTGGCCCGGCGTCTCGGCCAGCTTGCGAACAATATCGCGCTCCGACAAGATCCCCTGCAGCGCACCGGTTTCGTCGGTAACGACGAGGGCGCCAATGCGGCGGTCGCGCAAGATCTGCACCGCTTGAGAAACCGTGTCATGGGGCCGTATGGCATGCACCTCTTGGCTTTTGCCCTCTAGCAACTGACCGACTGTCGACTTCTCGTCGGAGGTATTTGACGCGACCGTCTGGCTTTTCGTTTTTGCCTTTTGCGCGCTTCCGCTACGCGTGAGTGATTGAAAAGATCGGGGCATGATATACGTCAACGCTTCTGTGTTGTGAGACCGTGGCCGTAAAGGTAACGCTACACGACGCACCGGCAATTTGGGAAGAGGCTGCTTCGTCTTGGGCGATCTTTATCTTACCCCGTTCCCGGCCACACTGATCTTCGTGCTGGCAATCCTGGCGGGCCATTCTTACCGCCGGGTCTGGAAAGCTGAGGGCCCGCGTTGGCAATTATGGGTATACGGCACGCTGGCGGCCGCCTGCCTGATCGCGGTGGCGCTCACCCCCGTGCGCCCCGCCTAAAACCGCGCGCCCCTTCTTCTTTTTAAAAGTACCTCGGGGAGCGCGAGGGGCAGAGCCCCTTGCATTGAATATGGGAGCGCGAGGGGCAGAGCCCCTCGTATTAAAAATGCGAGCGCAAGGGGCAGCGCCCCTCGTATTTTCAAGCAAAGGCAGGGGCGCAGCCCCGCGCGATAACCATGAAATCACAAAGGGCGGAGCCCGTCGCCCGCTCGGGCCGTAGCGCGTAGCGCTACGCCTCTTGCTCCATTTCTTTGAGCATCTTCCGCGCTCGCGGGCACTCCAAGCGCTCCTTCAGCGGCGTGTCCGGGTCGATCTCTTTATTGCAGACCACGCAGTGGTCTGCGTCGGAGATCGCGTTAAGCCCGCCGCAGCTGCCCTTGATGCGCTTGCCTGCAAAAATCACCCCCAGCGCCATGCCGAGCGTGATCAGCAGCAAGAACCCAAAAGCGAATGCAAAGGTCGCCATGATTGCCTCTCTAAGCTTGCAGCGCCTCGAAGCGCGGGCTTGCGGATGCGGTGAATTGCAGATCGCTCGCGGTCGTGTCGCGCTCGATAAAGAGCACTGCCATCTCGCGCGCGCGGGCAATCTCGAGCCCCGCTTCACGGCCTAATATAAGCATCGCGGTCGCCCATGCATCAGCCAGCATCGCATTTTCGGCCAAAACAGTCGCTGACGCGGTGGTGTGGGTAATCGGGCGGCCGGTCATCGGATCGAGGATGTGGGAATAGCGCGTCCCGTCCTGCTCAAAGTAATTGCGGTAATCACCCGAGGTGGCGAGGCCGAGGCCCGACACCTCGACGATAGATTGCACGCCGGGGTTGCGCAGATCTGGGGTTTCGACCCCGATCCGCCAGGGCACGCCGTCGGGGTTGAGCCCGGCGGTGTAGAGATCGCCGCCCACCTCGACCATAAAGTCGCGCAGGCCCATTTCTTCCAGCGCGCGGCCGATCAGATCGACGCCGTGGCCTTTGCCGATCGCCGAGAGATAGACCTGGGTCTGCGGGTCGCTCTTACGCAGCCCGTCAGCACTGACCTCGATGGTCGCGGCGCGGGCGGCCAGGGCATCGGCGATGGCCGTATCGGACGGCGTGGCCGACGGGCTGCCCGCGGCACCAAAGCCCCAGAGCTCGATCAATGGCCCGAGCGTGACGTCAAAGCGTCCGCCGCTGGCGTCAAACACCGCGTTTGCGGCTTCCATAACCTCCAGGAAGCTCGGCGAGGCGGCGATAATCTCCGTCGAAGTGGCGGCGTTGAAGCGCGATACTTCCGAGGCCGGGTCCCAATTAGAGAGCGCGGCGTTGGCATCGGCCAGGACGCGCTCGATCTGGGCATGGACCGCCTCGGCGGTGACGTCACCGCTGGGGTCTACTGCGACCACATTATAGGTGGTGCCCATCGTGGCACCGGTAAGCTCGATGAGCGGATTGCGCCCCTTACACGCCGCTAGGGCTAAGGGCAGGGTGAGGATCGCGCGGCGAGAAAGCGTGAATGGGTGTTGCATAGCTGGCACCTCGTTTGTTCCCCTGTGAGGTATATCATCGGTCCCTTACACGGGCTGCGACAAATTCGCCCGAAACACGCAACCGTGTCGAAAAGTGGGGTCCATAGGCTAGGGCAGTCGGGCAAGGAATGTTAACTCCGAGTTAATGCGACACTACTGAGCAAAGCAAGCGTGCGACACTTTTCGTTGAAGAAGGGTCTGGACCTGCCGGTCCACGGCTCCCCCGCGCAAGCCATCGAGAACGGACCGGAGATACGAACGGTCGCGGTGGTCGGCGCTGACTATGTCGGTTTGAAACCAAGGCTGATGGTGGAAGAGGGCCAGGCGGTTGCCGCTGGGGCGCCCATTCTCGCCCATAAAGACACGCCGAGCGCTTTCGTGACCTCGCCCGTCGAGGGCAAGGTGCGGGCGATCAATCGCGGTGCGCGGCGGGCGTTGATCAGCGTTGAGATCCAGGCGATGAACGGCGTGGCCGACCCGATTGACTTTTCAGCGATCGGCAATGCTGACAGTGCTGAGGGTCTGGCCGATCGTCTGTGCGCCGCGGGGCTTTGGACCTCGTTCCGCACTCGGCCCTATTCTAAAGTGCCTGACCCTGAGAGCCGCCCGGCCGCGATCTTTGTGACGGCGATGGATACCGAGCCGCTGACCGCTGACCCGGCGCCGATCATCGCCGATGCGGCGGAGGATTTCGTCCGCGGCCTGGGCGCAATCACCAAGTTGAGCGACGGCGCCACTTATCTGTGCCACGCGGAGGGGGCAGATATTCCGGGCCATGACCTGGCAGGGGTCGAAACCGCGGCGTTTTCGGGCCCACATCCGGCGGGATTGCCCGGCACGCATATGCATTTTCTCGAGCCGCCCTCGGCCGAACGCCTGGTTTGGACGATATGGTATCAGGATGTGATCGCGATTGGCCGGCTTTTGGCAACAGGGCGGGTAAACGCTGAGCGTGTGGTCGCGCTGTCCGGGCCGCTGGTGCATCAGCCGCGCTTGGTCCGCACGGTGGCGGGCGCGTCAATTTCTGACCTGATCGACGGCAATGTTGATGACAGCGTGCCTTTGCGGCTGATCTCAGGCTCGATCCTAAGCGGGCGTGCCGGTGAGGGGGTGAGTGCCTATCTCGGCCGCTATGATCGCCAGATCACCATCATTGAGGAAGATCACAAACAAATCCCGATGGGATGGATCCGCCCGATGCGCGACAAATACGCGCTGCAACCGGTTTTGGGCTCTGCGTTTTCACAAAAAATGCACAAGTTGACGTCCAACCTAAACGGCGGACGGCGTGCGATGGTGCCGCTCGGGACGTTCGAACAGCTGATGCCGCAGGACTTCTTGCCGACACAGCTGTTGCGCGCGCTTCTGGTGATGGACACGGACACGGCGCAACAATTAGGCGCACTAGAATTGGACGAAGAAGACCTCGGCCTGGTTGGCTTTGCCTGCCCGGCGAAGTATGAATACGGCATCGCCCTACGCGACTGTCTCGCGAAGATCGAGAAGGAGGGCTGATAAATGGGATTGCGGAGCTTTTTTGACCGCATCGAGCCGAGCTTTGAAAAGGGCGGTCGGTACGAGCGGTACTTCCCCATCTACGAGATGGTGGAGAGCTTTTTATACACGCCGAAGACGGTGACCACGGCAGCGCCGCACGCGCGCTCCTATATCGATATGAAGCGGATCATGACCTATGTCGTGATCGCAACGATACCCTGCATCCTGGTTGGGATGTGGAATGTGGGTTACCAAGTCAACAGCGCCATCGACACCTACGGGGCCTCGGGTTGGCGCGCGTGGATCATTGAGACCGCCGGCATCGGGTTCAACGCGGCTAATCCGTTGGCCAATTTGGCCCATGGTATGCTGTACTTCCTGCCGATCTACGTCACCACGCTGGTGGCTGGCGGTCTGTGGGAAGTGCTGTTTGCCACCGTGCGGCGCCACGAGGTCAACGAGGGCTTCTTGGTTACCTCGATGCTCTATGCGCTGATCCTGCCGCCCAATGTGCCGCTGTGGCAAGTTGCGCTGGGGATCTCCTTCGGCGTCGTCATCGGCAAAGAGGTGTTTGGCGGCACCGGTAAGAACTTCCTGAACCCCGCGCTGACAGGGCGCGCATTCCTCTACTTTGCCTATCCTGCGCAGATGTCGGGCGACACAATCTGGACGCCGGTCGACGGCTTCTCCGGCGCGACCAGTCTCGCGGTTGCGGCGTCTGACGGGTATCAGAGCATTGTCGAGACCGGCACCACCTGGACCTCGAGCTTCTTAGGCTCGGTGCAGGGGAGCATCGGTGAAACGTCGACGCTGGCCTGCCTTATCGGCCTGGCATTCCTGCTGGTCACGAAGATCGCCAATTGGCGGCTGGTTGTGGGCTGTCTAGGCGGCATGATCGGGTTTACGCTTCTGCTCAATATCGTCGGCTCCGACAGCAATCCGATGTTTGCGATGCCGTGGTACTGGCATCTTGTCGTCGGTGGCTATGCGTTCGGCCTCGCCTTTATGGTGACCGAGCCGGTATCAGCGTCACACACCAATATGGGCCGGTACATTTACGGCGCCTTGATCGGGTTCATGGTGGTGATGATCCGGGTCATAAACCCGGCCTTCCCCGAGGGCATGATGCTGGCGATCCTGTTTGGCAACGTCTTTGCACCGCTGATCGACTACTTCGTGGTCCAAGCCAATATCCGGCGGAGGGCGCGCCGCCATGCCTGATGAAAAGATGCCTGATGAAAAACCGGATTCGGTAGAAGAGGCGGTCGTGGCGCAAGTAGCGGAAGTCGGGGAGGACGCCTCGGCTGACGCCGCCGAGAAACAGCCCAGCGGCGTTCTCGCGCGTTTCTTCGCACTGCCAACCGACTCGCTGCCCAAGACCTTGTTTATCGCTGTTTGCGTGTGTCTCGTCGCGTCTATGATCGTGTCGGCGGCGGCGGTGTCGCTGCGCCCGACGCAAGCGGTCAACAAGCTTAAAGACAAGCAGATGAACATTCTGCAGGTTGCGGGCCTTTATGAGCCGGGCGTCGACGTGGTTGACGCCTTCGCCGCGTTCGAGCCCCAGGTGCTAGAGATATCCTCGGGCGCGTTTACCGATCAGTTTAACGCAGCCGAATTCGACGACCGTGCCGCGGCGTCTGACCCGGAATTGTCGGTAGAGCTGGAGGAGGACCCGGCCTCGATCGGGCGGCAGGCCAAATACGTCACCGTCTACCTGCTGCGCGACGATGCGGGGGATATCGACAAGGTTGTGCTGCCGATCCATGGCTATGGGCTGTGGTCGACGCTCTATGGGTTCATCGCGCTGGAAGAAAACGGCAACGACATCTACGGGCTACAATTCTACGAGCACGCCGAGACCCCGGGTTTGGGCGCCGAGGTGGACAATCCTCGTTGGAAGGCGCTGTGGCCGGGCAAGCAATTGACCGATGACGAGGGTGTTCTTCAAATCACCGTCGCCAAGACAGCCCCGCCGGCAGGCTCGGACTATCACGTTGATGCGCTGGCCGGTGCTACGCTGACCACTGTAGGTGTGAACAACCTCGTCCGCTTTTGGATGGGCGAGGCCGGATACGCACCATTTCTCGCCAACCTGAAGGCAGGAGAGATCTGATGGCACAAACCCGTCGCGATATGTTGGTTGACCCGCTGGTCGACAACAACCCGATCACGCTGCAAGTTCTGGGCATCTGCTCGGCGCTGGCGGTGACGTCCTCGCTGCAGGTGGCGTTTGTGATGGCGCTCGCGGTGACCTTCGTGACCGCGTTCTCGTCGATGTTCATCTCGCTCCTGCGCAACCATATTCCCGGCTCGATCCGGATCATTGTGCAGATGGTGATTATCGCCTCGCTGGTGATTGTGGTGGACCAGTTCCTGAAGGCCTTTGCCTTCGAGATCTCTAAAACACTGTCGGTCTTCGTGGGCCTGATCATCACCAATTGTATCGTGATGGGCCGCGCTGAGGCCTTCGCGATGAAAAACCCGCCGGTGGCCTCGTTCATGGACGGAATCGGTAACGGGCTCGGCTACGGTTTGATCCTGGTGCTGGTCGGCGTGATCCGCGAGCTGTTTGGCTCCGGTACGCTGTTCGGCATCACCATTCTGCCATCGGTGACCAATGGCGGCTGGTATGTGCCAAACGGTCTTCTGCTGCTACCGCCCTCGGCGTTTTTCATCATTGGACTGATCATCTGGGCCTTCCGTGCTTGGAAGCCCGAGCAGGTGGAAGAGCGCGAGTACAAGATCCAGATGGCGGAGGCCCACTGAGATGGAGGGCCTTCTCTCCCTAGCGGTCAAAGCGATCTTCGTTGAGAACCTGGCGCTGTCGTTCTTCCTGGGCATGTGCACGTTCATCGCCGTGTCCAAGAAGATCGCCACGGCTATCGGTCTCGGCATCTCGGTGATGATCGTGCAGGCGATCACGGTGCCTGCCAACAACCTGATCCTCAATTATCTGCTGGCGCCCGGGGCATTGTCATGGGCGGGCTTTGAGAATGTCGACCTTACATTTCTGGGCCTGATTTCTTATATCGGTGTTATCGCGGCGCTGGTGCAGATCTTGGAAATGGTGCTCGATAAGTACTTTCCGCCGCTCTACAACGCGCTTGGCGTGTTCCTGCCGCTGATCACGGTGAACTGCGCCATTCTTGGCGGGTCTTTGTTCATGGTGGAACGCGACTACAACTTCGCTGAATCGCTCACCTACGGTGTGTCCTCTGGCTTTGGCTGGGCGCTGGCGATCACCGCGATGGCAGGCGTGCGCGAGAAGCTCAAATACTCCGACATTCCCGATGGTCTGCAGGGCCTAGGCATCACTTTTATCACGGCCGGGCTTATGGCCATGGCCTTCATGTCGTTCAGCGGCGTGAAACTGTAGGGAACCCGTTATGGCAACCTTTGGACTTGGTATTGCACTCTTCACGCTCATCGTGCTGGCATTGGTGACGATCATCATGGCGGCGCGCTCGAAGCTGGTGTCGAGCGGCAGCGTGAACATCACGATCAACGGCGAGAAGACGATCTCGGTGCCGGCGGGGGGCAAGCTATTGCAGACCCTGGCCGAGCAGAAGCTGTTCGTCCCCTCGGCCTGCGGCGGCGGTGGTACCTGTGCGCAATGCCGGGTCAAGATCCATTCGGGCGGCGGGTCGATCCTGCCCACTGAAGAGGGCCATATTACCAAGCGCGAGGCATCGGGCGGTGACCGGCTATCGTGCCAGGTGGCCGTCAAGCAGGACATGGAGATCGAGGTCCCTGAAGAGGTTTTCGGGGTGAAGAAGTGGGAGTGCACCGTGCGCTCCAACGAAAACGTGGCTACCTTCATCAAGGCACTGGTGCTGGAACTCCCCGAGGGCGAGGACGTCAATTTCCGCGCGGGCGGCTACATCCAGATCGAGGCGCCTGCCCACCACGTCAAGTACACCGATTTCGATGTCGAGGAAGAGTACCGCGAGGATTGGGACAAGTTTAACATCTGGCAATACGAGTCTCAGGTGGCCGAGCCGATTGAGCGGGCCTATTCGATGGCGAACTACCCGCTTGAGAAGGGCATGATCATGCTCAACGTGCGCATCGCCACGCCGCCGCCGCGCAGCGAGGGGATACCACCGGGCAAAATGTCGTCGTTCATCTTCAACCTCAAACCAGGTGACAAGGTGACCATCTCCGGCCCGTTCGGCGAATTCTTCGCCCGCGAGACCCCGAAAGAGATGGTGTTTATCGGCGGCGGTGCCGGTATGGCGCCGATGCGCAGCCACATCTTCGACCAGCTCAAGCGGCTCGAAAACCGCGACCGCAAAATCACCTTCTGGTACGGCGCACGCTCAAAGCGCGAGATGTTCTTCGTTGAGGATTTCGATGACCTGGCCGAGCAGTTCAATAACTTCGAATGGCATGTCGCGCTGTCCGATGCGCTGCCCGAGGATGACTGGAAAGGCTATACCGGCTTCATCCACAACGTGCTGTTCGAGGAGTATCTCAAGAACCACCCCGCGCCCGAGGATTGCGAGTATTACATGTGTGGCCCACCGATCATGAACCAGTCGGTGATCAACATGCTGCTCGACCTCGGTGTGGACCGCGAAGATATCATGTTGGACGATTTCGGCGGCTAAGGCGCCTGCCACCCAGCGGTCCCAAGCATCTAGCGCGCTCGCGAAAGTGGGCGCGCTTGCCGTTTGGGCCACCAGTTCCGGGGGCAGTCGACAGGTGACGCCGCGGCTTAAAGGTCGATTATTTCCTAAGCGTCTGGGCAATTATTCATATATTGCGCCGCACCACCCGGCGGTGCGACCGCGGCACGCTTGAAATTGCGCTTTTTTCGAGCTAACTGATCGCGACCAGCAATCGGGCCTAGGCGGCAGACAGCGAAATGCGCTCATGCTGGGTTACATGAGCCGGACCTGCGTTTTGGACGCGCAGGCCATCAGTTTTTGGGGACAGAGCTTTTGGACGACGCATCGAATCCGATGGGCCTCTACGACCCTGCGCGCGAGCACAGCGCCTGCGGTGTCGGCTTTTTAACCCGCAAGGACGGGCGCCAAACCCATGACCTATTGCGCAAAGGCCACGAGGCCTTGTGTGCCGTGCCCCATCGCGGCGGCATGTCGTCGGAAGGGGTGGGCGACGGCGCGGGCATTTCGGTTGATCTGTCGCTAAAGTTTTTCCGCAAAATCACCGGTGTCGCGTTGGAGCTTGGCGCTTTCGGCGTGGGCAACTTCTTTCTGCCCGCTGATCCGGCACAGCATCCCCGCGCCATCGCCCTGATCGAAGAAAAGCTGCGCGCGGCGAGTTTCGATATCCTGGTGATGCGCGACATGCCTGTGGATAACGCGGCCATCGGCGAGCGGGCGGTCAAGTGGCAATTGCCGATCCTTCAGTTCGTTTTTGCGGCGCCCGATGGGCTACGCGGCGCCGCGCTTGATAGTCGGATCCATGGCGCGCTGCTGGAGATCGAGGCGATAGCCTATGTCGATCCGGTGCTTGATGGGCTCTACCCGCTGTCGCTGTCAGCGCGGATGCAAGTCTTCAAAGGGCGGCTCAATTCGTGGGAGATCGTGCCTTACTATCAGGACCTGTCCGATCCAGACCACGCTGTGCACACGATGTATTTTCACACGCGGTTTTCGACCAATACCGACCCGCATCCGTCGATGGCGCAGCCGTTCCGCCTGATGGCGCATAATGGTGAGTTGAACACCGATAAGAAAAACCGTCTGTCCGAAGCGGCTGTGGCCCTGGCGCGCAACAAGGCCATCGTGCGCCCGCGCGGCCAATCCGATAGCTGCCGGTTGGACCAGACACTCAATGCGCGGGTGCTGGAAGAGGGGCTTGATCTGGTCACCGCCGTGGTGGCGATGATGCCGCCTGCATGGGAGAATGACGTGCGGATATCGCCGCAGGTGCGGGCGATGCTCGAGTACTTCTCGCTCTCAGAAGAAAAGAATGACGGGCCAGCAGCGCTGATCTTCGGCAACGGTACGATCATCGGCGCCCGGCTAGACCGGCTTGGCCTGCGCCCGCTGCGCAGCGTGGAGACACACGAGTATCTGGCGGTAATGTCCGAGGCAGGGCAGATCAATTTCCCGCCTGAGACAGTTACCCGGCGCGGCCGCGTCGAGGCGGGCGGTATGATCTATTACGACCATGCCGAGCAGCGCATCTATGAGACCGACGAGGCGTTGGAAAAGCTGGCCGCGCAGGACGATTATGCAGCGCTGCTCTCCAAGGCTCAGATAAATATCGACGATCTGCCCTCTGCCGATGCTGACCCGAAATTGGCGGCAACGCGTTATCTGGGCGACATGGAGACGCCCGCGCGCTTTGTGGCCTATACGCTCAATCAAGAGAGCTTTAAGTTTTTGATGGATCCGATGCTGCAGACCGGGGTCGAGAAGGTCTCGGCGATGGGCTATGGCAACGCCATCAACGCGCTGAGCGACAATGAAGGCGGCGTCGCCAAGTATTTCAGCCAGCGCTTCGCCCAGGTCACCAATCCGCCGCTCGATTCAATTCGCGAGGCGGACGGGATGACGTTGCGGGTGGCGCTTGGTGAAAAGCCGCATCTTGGCAACTCTCGCTCACGTCAGATCGTGGTCAATTCGCCGGTTCTGCGCATGGCCGACGTCCTGAAGATCAAGGCGCAAGACGAAACGCCGTGGGACCGCTTTGACATCCTCTACGAGGCGGTGTTCGACGATGGGCCGGGTAACGAGCGCGCCTTGGTGGAGGCGATTGACGCCGTTGCCAATGAGGTGGTGCTGTTCGCCCGTGAGAAGGGTGGTATCGCGATCCTAACCGACCGGCATGTGTCGACCGACCGCGCGGCGCTGCCGATGACGCTGGCTGTGTCGGCGATCAACCAGCGCCTGATCGAAGAGGGGCTGCGGCTCAAAGTGTCGCTAGTGGTGGAAAGCGGGCAGATATGCTCGTCGCACCATATCGCCTGCGCCTTGGGCTTTGGGGCCTCTGCCGTCTATCCGCTGGCGGTGCGCCTGCGCGCGGAAGAGCTATACGGTGAGGGCGCAACCGACGCCTATTACAAGTTTCAGAAGGCCGCCGAAAAGGCGCTGATGAAAACCATGGGCAAGGTGGGGCTTTGCACCGTCGAGAGCTATTCGGGCGGCGAGTTCTTTGAGCCCAACTTCCTGGATACGTCCGATCCGGTCTTTGCCAAATACCTGCCCAACATGAAATCACCGGTGGGTGGCGTGCGCTTTGATACGGTCGCGATGTCGGTGTCGAACTGGCATGCGCGCGCGCTGACAGTGGAAAGCGCCAGCGATATTCCGATCCTCGGGCTGTTTAAGGAGCGCTCGGAAGGGGCAGGCCACAGCTACGGCACCACCGCGGTGCGCGGCTTTGTCGACCTGACCGAAGAGCCCATTTCGTTCGCTGAAGCCGAGGGCGAGACCGATCCGTTCCGTCTGCTCACCTTGCGGCAGATGGATGACGCGTTCGGCATTAATGAGACCGGATACGTCAACACCTCCTTTGAGAAGCTAAGCCGCGAGACGATTGATCGCTTCAAGGTCACCCCGGGCTATCGCGCCTTCTCCAAGATGATGGCCGAGGAGCGGCACCGCCGCCCGGCTGCGCTGCGTGATGTGCTGGCCTTCCCGGCGGATATCACGTTCCTGGACACCGTCGCCGACATCAAGCGCGAGATGATGCTGTTCAACCGCGCGGGCAACTTGGATTTCGTGATCCGCGGCCTGGTGGTTGAGGCACTGGGCGATGGCGAGTTCCTGTTGCGGCTGACCGGGCCGAAAGCGCGCGATATTGGACGGCTCGACTCGCTGGCGGAATCGCTGGTGGAACGGTTCGGCAAGGATATCGACGGCCACTACATCACCCGTGGCGCGCTACGGGTCTCTGCCACTGGTTGGGCGCTCGATTATCTGTCGCGGTTGCGTCCGGCGCCCGAGCGCATCGAGCTGGCCGAGGTGCAGCCCGCCTCCGAGATCACCCCCCGCTTGGCATCAGGGGCGATGTCGCACGGTGCGCTGGTGGCGACCGCCCATGAAGCGGTGGCCCACGGCACCAATATGGTCGGCGGCATGTCCAATTCGGGTGAAGGGGGCGAGCATATCTCGCGCTACGGCACCATCCGTGCCAGCCGGATCAAGCAGTTTGCCAGCGGCCGGTTCGGCGTTTGGGCGGGCTATTTGGCCGACCCCAATCTGGAAGAGTTGGAAATCAAGATCGGTCAGGGCGCCAAGCCGGGCGAGGGCGGGCAGCTTCCCGCGCCCAAAGTCACCGTTGAGATCGCTGCGGCCCGCGGCGGCACGCCGGGCGTAGAACTCGTTAGCCCGCCGCCGCATCACGACACCTATTCCATCGAAGACCTGGCGCAACTGATCCACGATTGCAAAGCCTCGCGGAAACGCGTGATCGTCAAGCTGGTTTCCTCAGAGGGGATCGGCACCATTGCGGTGGGTGTGGCGAAAGCGGGCGCTGATGTCATCAACGTGGCGGGCAATACTGGCGGCACGGGCGCGGCATCGGTCACATCGCTCAAATACACGGGGCGCGCCGCCGAGATCGGCATTGCTGAGGTGCATCAGGCTCTATGCGCTAACAGCATCCGCCAAAAGGTGATGTTGCGCTGCTCGGGCGCGATGCAAACCGGCTCTGACGTGGTGAAGGCCGCGCTGTTGGGCGGCGACAGCTTTGAGTTCGGCACCACGGCGTTGATGATGCTCAAATGCGTGATGGCTAAGAACTGCAATGTCAAATGCCCCGCGGGGCTCACGACGAATGCTGAAGTGTTTGACGGCGACCCGCGCGCGCTGGCGCAATACCTTCTCAATATCGCCCACGAAGTGCGCGAAATCCTTGCCTATTTGGGCCTCACCTCGCTTGAGGAGGCGCGCGGCCGGTCCGACTTGCTGCACCTTTTGGATCACCCGGCGTCGGTGGGCCAGTTGAACCTGCGCGCGATGCTCACCCGCGTGCCCGAAAACCCGGTGGATAACCCGATCTATCTTGAGCGCGACTTCTCGGTCGATGACCCGCTGATCGAGCAGGTGAAGTCGCGGATTTTCGAAGGCGGCGAGCGGAGCATTGAGCTGCGCCCCAACGTGGCGCTTAACAACCGCAACAAAACCGTCGGCGGCCAGCTTTCCATCGATATCGAGCGGCTGCTGAACCATGAGCTAACCGATGTGCCTGCTGGGGCTTTTGAAGACGTGCGCGGGCGCCGTTTCCTCGATTACCGCAGCGTGCGCGTCGTCACGCAGGGCTCGGCCGGTCAAAGCTTTGGCGCGTTCTGCAACGACGGCATGGTGATGGAGCATACCGGCACCTGCAATGACGGCGTCGGCAAAGGCGCCTCGGGCGGTGAGATTGTTGTGCTGGCGCCCGCGGGCGGCGGGGCCGGT
This sequence comes from Pseudomonadota bacterium, assembly GCA_038750765.1. Lineage (GTDB taxonomy): Bacteria > Pseudomonadota > Alphaproteobacteria > Rhodobacterales > Rhodobacteraceae > Psychromarinibacter. Next base: position 20,888 of record JBCDGW010000024.1, read on the forward strand.
GATGGTCAAAACGTGCTGATCGGTAACTTCGCGCTTTTCGGCGCCACCGGCGGGCGCACCTTTATCGAAGGGCAGGCCGGTGACCGATTTGCGGTGCGCAATTCCGGTGCCACAGCGGTGGTCGAAGGGGTCGGCGATTTCTGCGCTGAGTATATGACCAACGGCGCGATCCTCAATCTCGGCGGGTTTTCGAAGGGTTACGGTAACGGCATGTCGGGCGGTTTCGCCTACCAGTATGATCCTGAACGGCGGCTGCCAGAGCTGATGAGCCGCGACTCGGTGATTTCCGGCACGCTCGGCGATGGCTCTGCGCAAGCCGAGATCCACGAAGCCGCGATCAAGCAGATGCTCAAATGGCATATCGAGGCCACAGGGTCGTCGCGGGCCACGGCTCTGCTCAACGCATGGCCTGAAATCCGCGATCACTTCGCCTGGATCATGCCCAAAGCGCTGCTGCAATACCAAGATGCCGATGCGATCTTGGCCGCGCGCAGCCGCAAGGAGTTGATCGAGGAATTGTCTATCGCGCTTGCGGCGCACCAGATCACCGAGGTCAAAGCCGCGTGGAAGCGCGGGCGCCCGGTGCATCGCGGCGCGGTGCCGCAATACGGCGAGATGGACACCGAAGAGATGTTCCGCCTGCTTAACAGCTACACCGTGCTCGAACAGGCGCAGGCTCTGGCCCATAAGCGGCTTGGCAACGGCGCGGAACGGCGAGCGCTCGACAAGGCGGCGCGTAATCTGGTGCTGACCGAGGATTTCGCGCTGATGGCAGCGCTGTCGAAGCACGCCAAGAAGGCGGTCGAGGGCTATGACGATCCTGGCCTGGCGACACTGGTATCCAACAAACGGCTGAGCGACTTTAAGCGCGCCTTGTCGCTGCGCAATATCCTCAGCATGGACAGCCCGGGCACCTATGCCTGGATCCTGCATCAAGACCGTAAAAACCGCGCGGCGCTCGGCGACATACCCAGCTTCGACGCGCTCTTTGCTGAACATGCACTGCCGGACGTGATTGCGCGGACGGCGGCGGAGTAACGACGATGACGATGACCGACACCAAAGTTCCCTATATCCCTGAGGATGCGCCGTTTTCCGCTGACCAAAAGGCCTGGCTCGGCGGCTTCTTGGCGGGGCTTCATTCCCGCGTTGTGATGGGCGGCGGCTCCGCGGCCCCGGTCGCGCCGGGGGCTGAGCCTGTCGCAGTCAAGCACCTCGATATCCTCTATGGCACCCAGACCGGCACGGCTGAGATTTTGGCCACCGATGCCGCCGAGGCCGCACGCGCCAAGGGGTTCACCCCCCGCATCGCCGAGATGGACGATGTCGAGATGGATCAGCTTGCCGCGATGGAAAACCTGATCGTGGTGATCTCGACCTATGGCGAAGGCGAGATGCCCGATAATGCACAGCAATTTTGGGATGCGTTGTCGGCGACGACAGCCCCCCGGCTTGAGGCGATGAATTTCGGTGTGCTGGCGCTCGGCGATACCAGTTATGAGCATTTCTGCCAGGCCGGAAAGCTGATCGATACGCGGCTGGAGCAATTGGGCGCCAAGCGGATGCTGGCGCGGGTCGATTGCGATGTCGATTACGAGGATGCGGCTGCTGCCTGGATCGGTGAGGCTGTGCCCGATGCTGCCAACGTCGCCGCAGCCCCCTCTGCACCGGTGGCTGAGGCCGCCGCCCCGGTGGCGAAGGTCGAGAAGTCTGTCTGGAACCGCAAGAACCCCTATGTGTCGACGATGCTGGACAACCGCGTTTTGTCCGGGCCGAAATCGGCGAAAGAGATCCGCCATATCGCCTTCGATCTAGGCGATAGCGGGATGAGCTATGAAGCGGGCGACGCGCTTGGCGTGATGCCGGTGAATGCGCCGGACCTGGTCGATGCCTGGCTCAAACGGCTTGGCGCGAGCGCGGATACCGGAATCGCTGGGCATAACACGCCGCTCGGCACGCTTTTGGCAACCGGGCTCGAGATCATGACGCCGCCGCGCGAGTTCATCCATGCGGTCGAGGCGCGCGCGGGCCATGAGGAGCTTTCCCACGTGGTGGGCAACGGCGACAAAGAGGCGTTGGAGCATTTCCTTTGGGGCCGCGACAGCCTCGATCTGCTCAACCTGAACCCCGACATCGCCTATGACCCTGTCGAGGTGGTCGGTTGGCTCAAGCCCTTGCAGCACCGCGCCTATTCGATCTCGTCGAGCCCCAAAGCTCATGAGGGGGAGGTGCATCTCACGGTGGCCGCCGTGCGCTGGATGTTTGAGAACCGGCCTCATCGCGGCGTGTGCTCCACCTTTTTGGCTGATCACGTGCCCGAGGGCGCGAACGCGGGCATTTTCATGTCGCCCAACAAAGCGTTCCGCGTCCCAGAAGACGATACGGCGCCGATGATCATGGTTGGCCCCGGCACCGGCATCGCGCCGTTTCGCGCCTTTTTGGAAGAGCGGCAAGCGCGCGGCGCCACCGGCACCAATTGGCTGTTCTTCGGCGACCAGCACCGCGAGAGCGACTTTATCTATGCCGATGAAATCGGGGCTTTTAGTGCTGACGGGCTGCTGACGCGGCTCGATCTGGCCTTCTCGCGCGATCAAGCCGAGAAGATCTACGTGCAGCACCGGATGGAAGAAAACGGCAAAGACCTGTTCGCTCTGTTGGAAGAGGGCGCTCATTTCTATGTCTGCGGCGACGCCACGCTGATGGCGAAGGATGTCCACGCGGCGCTTGAGCGGATCGTGGCGGTGCATGGGGGGCTAACCCTTGAAGGCGCGACTGACTACGTCAACCGCTTGAAGCGCGAGAAGCGCTATGTGCGCGACGTCTACTAGGCCCGGCTGCGTCGGTCTGTATTCCGTCCCGCCTGCACGGCTCACGGTTGCAACATGCATCCCAACGGATGGCGTTGGGACGCTGTCCTTCGCGTGAGCAATACCCGCGACAACCCGCGTCGACATCTGCTATAGCGCTCCGAAACCGAGGAGGACGCTATGGCGAAACTGGCGCATTCGATGATCCGCGTCCGCGATGAGGCGCGCTCACTGGCCTATTACGCCGATGCTTTCGGGCTTACCGTGAAGGATCGCCTGGACTTTGACAGCTTCACGCTGATCTATCTGGTGGCCGAAGAAGGCGCGTTTGAGTTGGAGCTTACTGTCAACAAGGGGCAGGAGGCCGCCTACGATCTCGGCGACGGCTATGGGCATCTGGCGCTGATCGTCGATGATCTGGAGGCGCGTCACGCAGCGATGCAGGCGGCGGGGCATCCGGTGCGCGACATCGTCGATTTCAAACCGGGCGGCACACGGGTGGCGCGTTTTTTCTTTGCGACCGACCCTGACGGGTACCAAATCGAAGTACTCGAGCGCGGCGGACGGTTTCAATAATCAGCATCTATAAGGGAGGACTTGATGCTTTATCGGCTTGATTTCACTGTGGAATACGACAGCACGATGGGACAGCAGGGCTTGTTCACCATCTGGGCAGAGGAGGCAGATGCAGCCCTTGGCGCGAAATCTGCGGGCGTGGTTGTCGATCTGTGGAAAGTGGTAGGCGAGCGTAAGGTGTTGGCGATTGTCAATGTGGATACACCCGATGACCTCGACCGCATCCTGTTCGATCTGCCGATCATGCAAAAGATGGGCAATCATGTGCAGGTCGATGTGAAATCGCTGCGCGCCTACGAGGATTTCGCCGCCGATGTGAAAGAACGCCTCGGCCGTTAGCAACTCCGTAACCGTGGTTAGCTAAGGCGTTAGCGCCCGCTGCAGTATCCCTGGGGCGGTCTATGGGGCGGTCGCTGTGCCTGTCCTCGGCTCTAACCTACGATCTTTTCTACCGGCAGCGCCGCTTGATGGCGCTGTCGGCTACCCCTTGCGTGCACGTTGCGCGCGCTTTCCGTAAACGCGTTAGAAATCGCCGAGATTGTCTGTTTTATCTGACGTCGTCACTGTAAATTAAAGTTGACATATTTCCCGCTCCAACGGTAGTTTTGGCGAATAGGCCATGTGCGTCCAGTCATACTGGCGCGCATCGGCTCTCTGGTCGGATCTGCAGCGCAATCCGGGCTTGGGACGTCTCGCCCCTTCATCAGCAACGCGACACTGCGCGTTCCAAGAGGGGCCCCCGGTCAAGGCTGCGATCCAGGATCGAAACAGGGATTGGGAGCCCGAGCATGAACACCAGCAAAGCCGCCCCCCGCCGCCAATCGCCAGCCGAGGTGATCGACGGCAAGATGATGCGGATCATTTTCTTTGGCCTCACGGTCATCGTCGCGATGGTGGGGCTGCACCAGATCACGAAGGCCGACACGCTCTACGTACCGGCGGGCGAGGTGACCGATGAAGCGATGGTGTTTATTGCCGCCGGACCACACGGCGATATCTCCGTCCGCGATAGCGAGAATGAGCTTCTGGTGGAATACACGGCCAGCGCTGGCGGCTTGCTGACGACGCTGCACACGGTAATCGGGCGCGAGCGTCTGCGTTACAACACCGACCCGTCGGAACCGGTGATCTTCCGCATCCGCGATGACACCAAGCTCTCGCTTTATGACCCGAGCACCGGCCGCGAATATTCGCTGAGCAGCTATGGGCGCGACAACGTCGCCAAAATTCGGACCCTCGTTCTGCAATGACAGCAGGCATGGCGGGTCAGATACCGAATAAGCGCAGCGCATGCCGGGTTGGCCTACCCGGCGTCGTCTGTCCAGAAACCCTCGATAAGAAAGGCAAAACTCTATGGCTCTGCTGACATTTGAGCGAAAGTACCGCGTGAAGGGGGGCACGCTGATCGGCGGCGACCTCTTCGATTTTTGGGTGGGGCCGTTTTATGTCGGGTTCTTCGGCGTCACCACCTTCTTTTTTGCCGCTGCTGGCACGCTGTTTATCTTCTACGGCGCCGCGATGGGCGATACTTGGAACCCCTGGCTAATCTCGATCGAGCCGCCAGAATTGGAGGTGGGCCTGGGCATGGCGCCGCTCAATGAGGGCGGGTTATGGCAGCTCATCACGATATGCGCCCACGGGGCGTTTATATCCTGGGCGCTGCGCGAGGTGGAAATCTGCCGCAAACTGGGTATGGGTTATCACGTGCCGTTTGCCTTCGGCGTGGCGATCTTCGCTTATACCAGCCTGGTGGTGATCCGCCCGGTGCTGATGGGCGCCTGGGGCCACGGCTTTCCTTACGGGATCTGGTCGCACCTTGACTGGGTGAACAATGTGGGCTGGGCCTATGGCAATTTCCACTACAACCCCGCGCATATGGTGGCGATCACGTTCTTCTTCACCACGACGCTGGCGCTGGCGCTGCACGGCTCGCTGATCCTGTCGGCGGCTAACCCCACCAAAGGGGAAGAAATGCGCTCGCCCGACCACGAAGACACGTTCTTCCGTGACTTTATCGGCTACTCAATCGGGCCGCTCGGGATCCACCGCCTGGGCCTGCTCTTGGCGCTCAATGCCGGGTTCTGGTCGGCCGTGTGTATCCTAATTTCCGGCACGGTCTGGTTCGATGTCTGGGCTGACTGGTGGTACTGGTATGTCGATCTCCCATTCTGGATCGACGTAGAGGGAGGCTTCAATGGCTGAGTATCAAAACATCTTCACGCAAGTGCAGGTCCAGGGCGCTCCCGAAATGGGGATGGTCGAGGACGTGGATCTCGGAGAACGCACCAAGGGGGCTGGGTTCTCCACCCTCGTGGGCTGGTTCGGTAACGCACAGATCGGGCCGTTTTACCTCGGCGCGTTCGGTATCGTCGGCCTGGCAACCGGTTCAATCTGGTTCTTCCTGGTGGGTCTCAGCTTCTGGGATCAGGCGGGCTACAACCCGGTCGTGTTTATGCGCGATCTCTTCTACTTCTCGCTGGAGCCGCCAACGGCTGAATACGGCCTCGGCATCCCGCCGATGGCTGAGGGCGGGCTGTGGCTTGTCGCGTCTGCGTTCTTGCTCATATCGGTGTTTGCCTGGTGGGCGCGCTCGTGGGAGTTGGCCCAGCAATTGAAGATGGGTAAGCACGTGTTCTGGGCATTCGGCGCAGCGATATGGCTGTTCCTGGTTCTCGGCCTGATCCGGCCAGTTCTGATGGGCAGCTGGTCCGAGGCGGTGCCTTACGGGATCTTCAGCCACCTCGACTGGACGGCGAACTTCTCGGTCGTGTACGGCAACCTGTTCTACAACCCGTTCCACGCGCTCTCGATCGTGTTCCTCTACGGCTCCACGCTGCTCTTCGCGATGCACGGGGCGACGATCTTGGCGGTCAGCCGTTTCGGCGGGGATCGCGAGCTTGAGCAGATCGTTGACCGCGGCACGGCGACAGAGCGGGCGGCCTTGTTCTGGCGCTGGACCATGGGCTTTAACGCCACGATGGAAGGCATCCACCGCTGGGCTTGGTGGTTTGCGGTGCTGACCACGATCACTGGCGGCATCGGCATCCTGCTCACCGGCACGGTCGTCGATGACTGGTTCGCCTGGGCGCAACTCAAGGGCTATGCGCCGCTCGACTAAGGGAAGATCGTTATGGATTTCGAGAAAAAAGGCTTGTTCGAGCGCGGCGAAGGAAGCCAATCGGACCTGCTGAAGAACGTCTCCAAGCAAATGGCCGTCGGCGCGCTCTTCGCGAGCCTGGTCATCGTTGGACCGATCTTGTTCATCTACGTCACCTATCTGGTGGGCACGCTGCTGCCCCCAGAATCCAAGGAGGCGGCCGACCCGACACCGGACTCGTTCTCATCAGTCTATGAGCTGCGTATCGACCGGGTCGTCTAGCCGCCCCTAGGCGTACCAAGCACCAAAATCCGCCCTATCCGGCCACCATTCCGGGTAGGGTTTTTGCCCTTTAAGCGCGCCCGCGCCAAAGCGCTCCGTAACCGCAGGTGCCCACCGGCGCTCGACCACGCGCGCAAAGCAGCACTGTCGCCCGCGCGTAACGCCTTGCATAAAAACCGAAACTGTTTCACGCTTACGCAGCGGAAGGTCAGACGCCGGGTCGCGGCGCGCACCGCTTGAGTGGGGACAACACAGCCCCGAATTAGGTGAGGAGATACAATGTTGAATTTGAAGCGGGCTTTGGTCCCATCGGCTTTGGCCGTGATGATGGCATCCGGCGCGGCCTTTGCGGGCCCCAATTCCGTCTCGGGCCCAGGGTTTGACCCAGGATGTTTCGCGCCCTGGGACGACGAGATCGGCTACTTTCAGTGGGAAAAGCGCGACGGCCCCCACAAAATCGCCATCGTGAACGGCTTTGTCGGCAATACCTGGCGGATCCAGATGATCCAGACGGCCAAAGCCTACGCCGCGCAGCCCGATATCGCCGCGCAGATCGAGGAGTTCAAGGTTGTCTCCACCGGCACTGATGTGGCCGCGCAGTTGGGGGCGATCGAAGATTTCATCAACCAGGGCTATGACGCCATTGTCACCATCGCGGTGTCGCCCGAGGGCTTTGACCGGGTGATCCGGCTGGCCGACCGCAATGACGTGGTGCTGGTGCCGTTCGACAACGTGCTCGACACCGACAAGGTGATGCAGGTCAACAAAGACCAGCTAGAGATGGGCCGGATGTATGGCCGCTGGCTGCTGGAGCAGTTCGGCGACATGTCCGAGGGCAAAATCCTCGAAGTGCGCGGTCTGCCGGGCAACTCGGTCGACCGCGACCGCCATTTGGGTTTCCGTGAGATCATGGACGCGTCGGGCGGCAATTGGGATATCGTCGAAGTGGTCGGCAACTGGGACGACGGCACCGCGCAAAAGGTGACCGCCGACGCGATTGCGGTGCACGGCGAGTTCGCGGGCGTGGTCGTGCAAGGCGGCACAACCGGCGCTGTGCGGGCGATGCTCGATGCCGGTCACCCGATGGTGCCGCTGGCGGGCGAGGCGGAAAACGGCTTCCGCAAGATCTTGGCCGAAGAAGCCGATAACGGGCTAAAGGCCATTTCCATCGGCCAGTCGCCGGGCATGGTATCGGTGGCGATGAAGGCGGCGCTCTCGGCGCTTGACGGTCAGGTGATGCCGCAGCTGATCTCGATCCCGATCCCGGCCACGCGCTATGACGAGCTGGAAGCGGGCAAGAATTACTGGCCCGACCTGACGGATAACTTCTTTACCGTCAATGAGTTCCCGTCCTGCGGCGTGAACATCACGGCTCGTGAGATCATGACCAACGACGCGGAAAACCTCGAGTAACACGAGACTATCGGCGCCGGGCGGACAAGCCTGGCGCCACCGCCCATTGACGATGCGTGTTTCGGGGATTTCATGTCGACAGCCACCAGCGACCCTGCTCAGGCGCATGTCCAACTGACCGGGGTTACCAAGCGTTACGGAGGCGTCACCGCGCTCGACCGCGTTGATTTCTCCTGTGATTTGGGCTCGATCCACGCTGTCTTGGGCGAAAATGGCGCTGGCAAGTCCACGCTGATCAAGATCATGTCGGGCGTGGTCCAGCCTGATGAGGGGGTACTGCGCCTTGATGGCAAACCCACCTCTTTCGCTCATCCCGCGGCCGCCAACGCCGAAGGGATCGTCTGCATCTTCCAAGAGCTGTCGCTGCTGCCGGATCTGTCGGTGGCCGACAATATCTCCATCGCCGATCCGCCGCGCCGCTTCGGGCTGATCGACCGCAAAGCTCAACGTCGGCGCGCCGAGGCATTACTGGCCCGGATTGGCTGCGAAGACGTGAACCCGATGGCGCGGGTGCGCGATCTGCCGTTGTCGCGGCGGCAAATGGTCGAGATTGCAAAGGCGCTGGCCAAAGATCCCAGCGTGCTCATCCTCGACGAAGCCACCTCGGCGCTCACCGCGGCTGACGTGGATACGGTTTTTGCGATCTTGCGGCGGTTGCGCGATGACGGGATTTCGATCCTAACGATCTCGCACCGGATGCATGAGATCGAGGCCATCGCTGATACCTGCTCGGTGTTTCGCAACGGCCAGCATGTGGAGACGTTCAAGCAGGGTGCCCGCAGCGAAAGCGAGATCGTGCAGATGATGATCGGGCGCGAGATCACGGCGCATTTCCCGCCCAAGCCGCCGCCGCCCGAAGCCCCGGAGACGCGGCTGGAGTTGCGCGACTATTCCTGGGAGGGGCGGCTCAAGTCGATCAACCTGACCCTGGGCGCGGGCGAAATTCTCGGCCTCGGCGGGCTCGACGGGCAGGGCCAGAAAGAGTTGCTGCTGGGCCTTTTCGGCGTGCTCAAGGGCACGAGCGGCCAGATATCGGTGCAGGGCAAACCTGTCGAAATCAACTCGCCCCTCGACGCCAAGAAAGCCGGGATCGATCTGGCGTTGATCCCAGAGGATCGCAAGATCGAGGGCTTGATGCTGCCGATGTCGATTGCCGACAACCTGACCATCGCCTCGCTCAAGCGCCTGTCGCGGGGGCTGTTCGTGGATAGCGATGCCCTGACCGCGGCGGTAGAGAGCAGCATCGAGCGCATGCAGATCAAGATTGGGTCCAGCGCCGATCCAGTTTCCACATTGTCAGGCGGCAATCAGCAGAAGGTGGTGATCGCCAAATGGCTGATGACCGAACCCAAGGTGATTTTGCTCAACGACCCGACGCGCGGCATCGATGTCGGCACCAAGCAAGAGATCTACCGCTTGCTGCGCAGCCTGGCCGAAGCGGGGGCGTCGATCATCTTCTACTCCACCGATTACGAAGAGCTGATCGGCTGCTGTGACCGCGTGGCGGTGATGTATGACGGCGAGATCGTGCGCGCCCTGGAAGGCGACGAGATCAACGAGCGCAATATCATCGCCTCGGCGCTGAAAATGGATGAGGCGGCAGAATGAACGATCTCAAGATCAGGGTCTCGCAGAATGCCGCGCTGCTGACCGCGGTGGCGATCTTCATCCTGTTCTACATTTTCTACAACATGAACCACCCGCGCGGCTTCTCGGTCGCGGTGCTGATCCAAAACTCGAACGAAGTGTTCACCCTGGCGATGGTGGCGATGGCGCAAACGGTGCCGGTGTTGTTGGGCGGGCTCGATCTGTCGGTCGGCGCGATCATGACCTTGGTCAACACCATCGCGAGCCACCTGCTCAATGGCTCGCCGCTGCAGATGCTGTTCGGCGTCGTGGTCAGCCTTGTCGCGGGCGCGGCTTGCGGGTTCGTTAACGGCTGCGTTGTGGTGCTGGGGCGGATCCAGCCGATTATCGCCACGCTGGCAACGGGCGCGATCTTTCTCGGGCTGGCGCTGTTTTTGCGCCCGACACCGGGCGGCAATGTCGATGGCGATCTGTCCTGGGCGATGACCAATGATCTTTACGAAGTGGCCGCCACCTACGGGTTTGCCGATAACGGCGATGCGGCCTGGTTGCAGCCCATCGCTTGGATCCCGGTGCCGCTGGTCCTTCTGATCTTGGTCGCGGTGGGGGTTTGGCTGCCCTTCGCCCGCTCGGTCACCGGGCGCACTGTCTACGCGATTGGATCGGGCGAGGGCGCAGCGTTCATGTCGGGTCTCTCGATTGACCGCGCCAAGATCGCGGCATTTACCCTGGGCGGCTTCTTTGCCGGGCTCGGCGGGCTCTATCTGACCATGCAAACTTCGTCGGGCAACGCTGACATCCCGCATGCCGGGGCCTATACGCTTAATTCCATCGCCGCGGTGGTGATTGGCGGCACCTCGCTTTTGGGCGGTGTCGGCAGCGCCATCGGCTCGATCTTCGGCGCGCTGATCCTGCGCACCATCTCTTTTAACTTCCGGATCTTCGAGATCGATCCGTTGATGCAGCCGCTCTTTGAGGGCGTCGTCTTGCTGGCGGCGGTCAGTCTTGGGGCGATACGGGTCCTCAGGGTGAAAAATACGCTGGAGTTATTCCGATGACGTCAATGCCTGAGCCACGCGCGCTGTCTCGTTTTCGCATCGGCGAAGATGACAAACCCATCGTCATGGCGGCGGGGTTTATCCTGGTGATCCTGGCGGTCGGCACGATCTACACGCTCTACACCCAAGGCACCGCGACGCTGTTGTCGCCTGAATATCTGCTGCAGCAATTGCAGGTGGGCGCCTTTCTGGGGATCGCGGCAGCGGGGATGATGCTGGTGATCCTGCTGGGCCATATCGACCTGTCGATCCCCTGGACCATCGCGGCGGGCGCGATGATGGCGACGACGGTGGGCGGCCCGATGGCGATACCGGTCGGTTTGGGCGTCGGTTTGCTCGTGGGGTTGGTCAACGGCCTCGGGGTGGCGTATCTGCGGATCCCGTCGATGATTTTCACGCTCGGCGTTAAC
>JBCDGW010000025.1:0-31878 GCA_038750765.1 Pseudomonadota bacterium
CCGAGGTACTTTTAAAAAGAAGAAGAGGAGGGTGGGCGGCTATTGCAGGAGCACCCGCGCTTCGTAGGCTTTGACGATCGGGCGCACAGCGCGTTGGGCAGCGGGGACGTCTTGAGTGCGGCCGGGCGCCAGTTGCGGGAAGAGCGCGAGCAGCTCGCTTTGCACCGCGCGGTCGCGCGCGGCGACAGCGCCGCTGGGCAGGTAGCTCTCGGTCCAGCAGCCTTCGGACAGCACCAATTCATGGGTCTCAAACAGCAGATGGTGATAGCGCACTGCGCGCGTCGGCGCGCGCCGGATCGTGTCGCCGTTGACCAGGTGTTTCGCCGCGACGAGCACCTCAGCGGTGCCGAAAAGCAGATCGGCGCGCCAGGCAGTGATCAACACCCGGTGCTGCGGCGACACCACCAGCGCGCGGTTATTGCCTAACACGCCCGCAGCGATCCGCACTGGCGCGGTTTTGCCCGACCCGGCGATCACGCGCGCGCCGACCCATTGCACCGGTTGCAGCCCGTTATCGCGGGTCAGGATACGGTCACCGGGGGCAATCGCTTCCACCGCAACAGCACCCTGCGCTGTCTCGATCAACGTACCCGAGACAAAGCAGGGCGGCCCGAGATCGTCCACGTCAAGCGGCGCTTGGGTATTGACGAAGGTGGCGCCCTGAAACGTCCCGTTTTGGAGCACTTGCCCGTCAGTGGGCGTGAAAAACCGCCCGCCGCTGGCGGTGTAAAACGTGATGCCGGTATAGGTAACATTGCCAACACCGGGCACATTGATGGTCACGGTATCGCCAGGCCAGGCGTTTTGCACGTCTAAGCCGTTCACCGTGTCCCCGCCGGCAGGATCGATATCGCCGTCATCGTCTTGGTCGACCATCACCAGCGAGGAGAAGCTCACAGAGGTGCCCACCGGCGGCGGATTGGCCGGGTCGAAGGTGAAAAACTGATCGGTGTAGCTTGTCGGCACGGCAGTACTCCAAACAAGGGTGCCATTATAGCATCACGGAAGATCGGTGAAAATTGGCGTAAAGCATGCCGCTTATGTGGCCGACGCGTTCGCGCGGGCGGGAGAACTGGCCAAAACGCATGCGAAAGCTGCCACGCTCGAAGGGCAAAACCGGCGCCTGAACACGCCGACAAAGCCCGGTTTTTCCGATCAGATCCAGGCGCGCCGCCACCCATATGCCGATCCCGACGCCGCTTTTGGGCGCGGTCTGATGACGTGTTGACGCTCGCTGGTTTAGGCATTTGAATGCGCGCCGGAGAAATGACACCAGGGAGGAAAAGATGTCATTCACACGGACACTCAAGGCCAGCGTGGCGGTGATCGCCCTCGCAGGCGGTGCGGCTCAGGCAGCGGATGTGGAGGTTCTGCATTGGTGGACGTCGGGCGGCGAAGCGGCGGCGCTGAATGTTCTCAAAGACGATCTGCAGGGTCAGGGCATCGGCTGGAATGACATGCCCGTCGCTGGCGGCGGCGGCGAGCAGGCGATGACGGTTCTGCGCGCCCGCGTCACGGCTGGGAATGCGCCCACGGCGGTGCAAATGCTGGGTTTCGACATTCTGGATTGGGCCAATGAAGGCGCGCTCGCGGATCTGAATGCACTGGCGGCGAAAGAAGGCTGGGACGAGGTGGTGCCGGAGGCGCTGCAAGCCTTTGCCAAGCATGACGGAAAGTGGATCTCGGCGCCGGTGAATGTGCACTCGACCAATTGGGTCTGGGCGAACAAGGCGGTTCTCGACGAAAACGGCATCGCCGTACCCGAGACCTGGGAAGAGTTCACCGCCGCTGTGGAAACGCTGGCGGCGGCCGGGATCACCCCCATCGCCCATGGCGGCCAGGCCTGGCAGGACGCCACCATCTTCGACGCGGTGGTGATGTCGACGGGCGGGCCCGATTTCTACAAGGCCGCCTTCGTTGATCTGGATGAAGAGGCGTTGGGCTCGGACACGATGAAGGAGGCCTTCGACCGCATGGCGTTCATCCGCGCCAATGTCGATGACAACTTCTCGGGCCGCGACTGGAACCTGGCAACCGCCATGGTCATCAATGGCGAGGCCGGTTTCCAGATGATGGGCGACTGGGCCAAGGGCGAGTTCTTGAACGCAGGCAAGGTACCGGGCACTGACTTCCTGTGCTTCCGCTTCCCGGGCACGCAGGAGCAGGTCACCTTCAACGCCGACCAATTCGCGATGTTCGACCAGGGCGGTGAAGTGTCCGATGAGCAAGCGGCGCTGGCCATGGCGATCCTGTCGCCCGCGTTCCAATCGGCGTTCAACGTGGTCAAGGGCTCGGTCCCGGCGCGCACCGATGTGTCGGATGCTGATTTCGACGCGTGCGGCAAGCAGGGGATGAAAGACCTCGCCGCGGCAGCCTCGAGCGGCAACCTGTTCGGCTCGATGGCCCATGGTCACGCCGCACCGGCAAGCGTCAAGAACGCTGTCTATGACGTGGTCACCGCGCATTTCAACGGCGAGTTTGACAGCGAAACCGCCGTGGAAGAGCTGGTCGACGCGGTGTCGATCGCCCAGTAAGGCGGCGCGCGCGTTTCATCACGCAACGGGGCGGCGCCGTGCCGCCCCAACACGTCTATCATAGGAGCGAGACCATGGCTGCGCCTGCCGAGGCGGATTTCCGCACGCGCCTGCAAATCTGGCTTCCCAAATTGGTGCTGTCGCCGTCGCTGGCGATGGTCCTGCTGTTCGTCTACGGGTTTATCCTGTTCACGCTCTACCTCTCGTTCACCGATAGCCGGCTATTGCCCAGCTTCGGCTGGGTCGGGCTTGAGAATTACTCCAAGCTCTTTCGCCTGAGCCATTGGGAGATCGCGCTGACCAATATGGCGGTCTTCGCGGTGCTCTACATGGTGATCTGCACCGTTATCGGGCTGGGCCTAGCGATTTTCCTCGACCAGAAGATCCGCGGCGAGGGTCTGTTGCGGCCGATCTATCTCTACCCTATGGCGCTGTCGTTCATCGTCACCGGCACGGCATGGAAATGGATGCTGGACCCCGGGATCGGCTTGGAAAACACCATGCACGCCCTTGGCTGGGCCAGTTTCCAGTTTGATTGGATCAAGAACCGCGATTACGCGCTTTACACCGTCGTGCTGGCGGCGGTTTGGCAGACAAGCGGGTTTGTCATGGCGATGTTCCTGGCTGGGCTGCGGGGCATCGATAATGAGATCCTGAAAGCGGCTCAGATCGATGGGGCGTCCAACTGGAACCTCTATCGCCGCATCATCATACCGCAATTGCGCCCGGCATTCCTTAGCGCGTTCGTGATCTTGGCGCATCTGGCGATCAAAACCTACGATCTGGTGATCGCGCTGACTGGCGGCGGGCCCGGCCGCGCCACGGAATTGCCGGCCACTTTCATGTATTCCTATACCTTCACCCGCAATCAGATGGGCATTGGCGCCGCCTCGGCCACGATCATGCTGATGACCATCGCGGCGATCATGATCCCGTACCTTTATGCTGAACTGAAGGAGAAGCGGTGATGGCGGTCGCAACCCAAGACACGGCGATCCGCACGGGGCGGGCTACACGCACGCTGATCTACCTGGTGCTGCTTCTTTTTGCGCTGTTCTATTTGCTGCCGCTCTTCGTGATGGTGGTCAACTCGCTCAAGCCGCTGGCAGAGATCACTGGCGGCAATATGATGGCGCTGCCCGAGATTTGGACGACGGAGCCTTGGCGCAAAGCCTGGTCGGAGGCGCAGGTGGGTGTCGAGGCCACGGGGCTGAGGCCCTATTTTTGGAACTCGATCAAGATGGTGGTCCCGGCGGTGGCGATCTCGACCGTTCTAGGCGCGCTCAACGGCTATGTGCTGACCAAATGGCGGTTTCGCGGCGACACCATCCTGTTTGGTTTGATGCTGTTCGCCTGCTTTATCCCCTTCCAGATTGTGCTGATCCCGATGGCGCGAATGCTGGGGCTTTTGGGCCTTGCCGGAACCACCTGGGGGCTGGTGTTGGTGCATGTGGTCTACGGTATCGGGTTTACCACGCTCTATTTCCGCAACTACTACGCCGCCTTCCCGACCGAGCTGGTGCGGGCCGCGCAGATTGACGGGGCCGGTTTTTTTCAGATCTTCTGGCGCATTCTCTTGCCCAGTTCCGGCCCGATCATCGTGGTCAGCGTGATCTGGCAATTCACTAATATCTGGAATGACTTTCTGTTCGGCGCTTCGTTCGCTGACTTCTCCTCACAGCCGATGACGGTGGCGCTCAACAACTTGGTGCAGTCTTCCACCGGGGTGAAGGAATACAATGTGCATTTCGCGGGCGCGATCCTAGCCGCGCTGCCAACGCTTTTGGTCTACATCGTGGCCGGCCGGTACTTCGTGCGCGGCTTGATGGCGGGGAGCGTAAAGGGATGACAGGGCGGCAAACAGGCGCGCAGGGGGAATAGAGCATGGGTTTTCTCGATATCGACAACGCCACCAAGGCCTACGGTCCGGTCGAGGTTTTGCACCATGTCGACATCTCGGTCGAAGAAGGCGAGTTTCTGGTGCTGGTCGGCCCGTCGGGATGCGGCAAGTCCACGCTTCTCAATATGATCGCGGGTCTTGAGGACATCACCTCGGGCGAAATCCGCATCAAGGGCAATGTGATGAACGGGGTGCACCCGTCGAACCGCAACATCGCCATGGTGTTTCAATCCTACGCGCTCTACCCCAACATGACTGTGGCGCAAAACATCACCTTCGGGCTTGAGATGCACGGCGTTGCCAAGCCCGAGCGGGACAAGGCCATGGCTGATGTCGCCGGGCTGCTGCAGATCGAGCAATTGCTGGACCGTAAGCCGGGCCAATTGTCGGGCGGGCAGCGGCAGCGGGTGGCGATGGGGCGGGCCCTGGTGCGTGACCCGGATGTGTTTTTGTTCGATGAGCCATTGTCTAACCTCGACGCCAAGCTGCGGGTCGATATGCGCACCGAGATCAAGAAGCTGCACCAAAATTTGGGCACCACGATCGTTTATGTCACCCACGATCAGATCGAGGCGCTGACGCTGTCGACACGGATCGCGGTGATGAACGGGGGTTACGTGCAGCAACTCGGGACCCCGCGTGAGATCTATGACACGCCGGCCAATCTGTTTGTTGCCACGTTCATGGGCTCACCCTCGATGAACCTCATTCCGGTGACGTTGCAGGAGGTGCAGGGCGGCTTGGTTGCGGAAACCACCCGCGATGACGGCTCGCCAGTGCGCCTGGCCTTGCCCGACCCGAGCGCGGCACTCCGCGCTTACGCAGGCAAAAAGGTTACTCTGGGCATTCGCCCCGAGGCGCTCACCGATGTGGAAGGCGCTGATCATCGCTCCGCTCATGTGGAGCGTTTTTCGAACACCGTCACGGTGACAGAACCGGCGGGCTCCGACACGTTTATCACCACCAGCATCGGCGGCACCGAATGCATCGCGCGGATGCGGGCTGACACCCAAGCCGCGCCTGGCCAGACCACCGACTTTGCGATCAACATGGAAAAGTCGGTGTTCTTTGACCCGCAAAGCGAGGATCGGATCGTTTAGGAAAGGGGCCGCACAATGCCCAAAGGCTATGACTTCATCATCGTGGGCGGCGGGTCGGCCGGATGTTTGCTCGCGGCACGGCTGTCAGAGGACCCTTCGGTGCAGGTCTGCCTGATCGAGGCAGGTGGGCGCGACCGCCATCCCTATTACCATATGCCCGCGGGCTTTGCGAAAATGACCAAGGGCCTGGGCAGTTGGGGCTTTTCCACTGTGCCGCAAAAGCACCTCAACGACCGGGTCCTGGTCTACACCCAGGCCAAGGTCATCGGCGGCGGCTCGACTGTAAACGCGCAGGTTTATACCCGCGGCAATGCGCTCGATTACGATGAATGGCGGCAACTGGGCTGCGAGGGCTGGTCCTACGAAGACGTGCTGCCCTATTTTCGCAAATCCGAGAAGAACGACAGCTTTGACAACCGCTATCACGGTCAGGGCGGCGCACTGGGCGTATCGCAACCGCGCGCGACGCTGCCGATCTGCGAGGCGTTCTTTAAGGGCGCGGCATCGCTGGGCATTCCGCGCAACCACGACCTCACTGGTGAGAGCCAAGACGGCGTCGGGTTTTACCAACTCACCCAACTTAATGGCCGCCGCTCCTCGGCTGCGATTGCGTTTTTGCGTCCGGCGATGGACCGGCCCAACCTCGATGTGCGGATGCAAGCGCAGGTGCTGCGGCTGGCCATCGAAAACGGGCGCGCCACCGGTGTCGTCCTGGCTGAAGAGGGCGGCGGCGAGACCACCTTGAGCGCTGGCTCAGAGGTGATTGTGGCCTCCGGTGCTATCGGCTCACCCAAGCTCTTGATGCTGTCAGGCCTCGGCCCAGCCGATCATTTGCGCGCGCACGGCATTAATGTGCTCCTCGATCAGGATCAGATCGGCGCCAACCTCCAAGATCATCTGGATCTGTCGGTGATTGCCGAATGCACCGGCGACCACACCTATGACAAATACGCCAACCCCTTCTGGGCGACGCTTGCGGGCCTTCAATACCTGGCGACACGGCGCGGGCCTGTCGCGTCAAGCCTATTTGAGACCGGCGGCTTTTGGTATGTGGAGGAAGGCGCGCGCTCGCCCGATCTACAGTTTCATATGGGGCTCGGTTCCGGCATCGAAGCGGGGATCGCCAAGATCAAAAGCGGCGTGACCCTGAACTCCGCCTACATGCGGCCGCGTTCGCGCGGCAGCGTGCGCCTCGCCTCTGCCGACCCCGCCACGGCACCGCTGATCGACCCGAATTACTGGTCTGATCCCCATGATCGCGAAATGGCGTTGCGCGGCTTGCGTCTCGCGCAAGACATTCTGGCTTCCGAGCCGATGAACGGCTTTGTGCGGCGCGAGATTATCCCAGGGCCCGAGGTGAAAACCGACGCCGACTACTTCAACTATGCCAGCGCCACCGCCAAGACGGACCATCACCCTGTGGGCACCTGCCGCATGGGGAGCGACCCGGACGCGGTGGTGACGCCGCGCCTTGTGTTCAACGGGGTCGAGGGCCTGCGCGTTGTGGATGCCTCGATCATGCCGCGGCTGATTTCATCGAACACCAATGCCGCAACAATCATGATCGCCGAAAAAGCCGCTGATATGATCAAGGCCGATTACGCAGCCTGAGGCGTGGCACAGATCGCTTTAATGGGCCTGCGCCCAGTTGGCCCCCTGCCCCGCATCGACAACGAGCGGCACGTCAAGATCCACCACCGGCATCGTCGCCTTCTCCATCACGGCGCGGACACGGTCGATCACCGCCTGCTCGGCGCCCTCATCCACTTCGAAAATCAGTTCGTCATGGACCTGCAGCAACATCGTCGCGGGTAAATCCTCAATCGCGGCATCCATCCGCACCATCGCGCGGCGGATGATATCGGCGGCGGTGCCCTGGATCGGCGCGTTGATCGCAGCCCGGCGCGCAAATCCCGCCCGCGGTCCTTTGGCGTTGATCTCAGGCGTGTGGATCATGCGACCGAACAGGGTGGTGACATGGCCCTCAGCGCGCGCATATTTCACCGTCGCATCCATGTAATCCTTGATCCCAGGAAACCGCTCAAAATAGCGGTTGATAAAGTCCTGCGCTTCGGATCGCGGTATCCGCAGGTTTCGGGCCAGACCGTAGCCGGAAATCCCGTAAATCACGCCGAAATTGATCGCCTTGGCGCTGCGGCGCACCTCGGGTGTCATCTCGTCCATCGGCACGTCAAACATCTCGGACGCAGTCATAGCATGGATATCAAGGCCGTCAGCGAAAGCCTCTTTGAGCGCGGGAATATCGGCGATATGGGCCAGAATGCGCAGCTCGATCTGAGAATAGTCCAGCGATAACAGTGTTTTGCCTTGATCGGCCACGAATGCCTCGCGGATCCGCCGTCCTTCTTCGCTGCGTACCGGAATGTTCTGCAAGTTCGGATCGGTCGAGGCCAACCGCCCGGTATTGGCGCCCGCAATTGAGTAGGAGGTGTGGACCCGCCCGGTTTCGGGATTGATGTGGTTTTGCAGCGCGTCGGTATAGGTAGATTTCAACTTGTCGAGTTGTCGCCAATCGAGAATGCGGCGCGGCAGATCGTGAAGCGTCGCCAAGTCTTCCAAGATATCAGCGCCAGTGCTCCACGCGCCGGACTTACCGCGTTTTGGCATCGTTCCGTCAGGCAGCGTTAGCGACATCTCATCAAACAGGATTTCACCGATCTGCTTGGGCGAGCCGACGCTAAATTCACGCCCGGCCAGTGCATAAATCTCGTCTTCAAGCCCTGCCATCTTTTGGCTGAAAGCGTTCGACATCCGGCTGAGCGTGTCGCGATCCACCTTGACGCCCGCAATCTCCATCCGCTTGAGCACGTCGACCATCGGCCGCTCTAGCGTTTCATAGACGCGGGTGACCCGGGCGCGGTGCAAGTCGGGCTTGAACTGACGCCACAGACGCAACGTAATGTCAGCATCCTCGGCCGCGTAGCGTACGGCGTCCTCCACGGGCACCTGATCAAAGGTTTTCTGGCTTTTGCCGCTGCCGATCAGGTCTTTGATCGGGATCGGCGTGTGGCCCAGATAGCGCTCAGAAAGCTGGTCCATGCCGTGGTTATGCAGCCCCGCATGCATCGCGTAGGACATTAGCATCGTGTCGTCGATGGGCGTCAGTTCAATGCCTAAACGCGCGAAGATCTTGCTATCGTATTTCAGGTTTTGCCCGATCTTAAGGATGCTCGGGTCCTCAAGCACCGGTTTTATCAGCGACAAAGCCGTCTCCAGCGGCAACTGACCTTCGGCCAGGGCTGCGTCATCGGCGAAAAGGTCTCCTCCGCCGCCGGTGCGATGCGTCAACGGGATATACGCCGCCTGCCCCGGCTCCACGCATAGAGAAATGCCCACAAGTTCGGCGCGCATCTCATCGAGCGCGGTCGTCTCGGTATCCACCGCGACCCAGCCGCGGGCATAAATCCGGTCGATCCACGCCTTGAGCCCGTCCTCATCGCGCACCCACTCATACTCATCTGGCTTAAAGGGTAAGAGCGGCTCCGCCTCGCCTTCTTCGGGCTTGGGGCTCACATCCTGGATCGCGGGCGCCTCAATCCCCAACGCCTCAGAAACCCGCCTCGTGATGGTGCGAAACTCCATCGCGGTGAGAAAACCCAGCAGCGGCTCGGCATCAGGGGCCTTTACCTCAAGCTCATCGAGCGTCACCGCATAATCCATCGCCGCGTCCAGCGTCACCAATTGCTTGGAAAGCTCGATCTGCGCGCGGTGCTCGATCAGGGTCTGGCGCCGCTTGGGCTGCTTGATCTGGTCCGCCCCGTCGAGCAGCGCTTCCAAACTGCCGAACTCATTGATCAAGAGCGCTGCTGTCTTGACGCCGATCCCCGGCGCGCCCGGCACGTTGTCGACGCTATCGCCTGCCAAGGCCTGAACATCGACGACGCGATCAGGGGCCACGCCGAACTTTTCTTCCACCTCTTCGACACCGATGCGCCGGTTCTTCATCGCGTCGAACATTTCGACACCGTCGCCCACCAATTGCATCATGTCCTTGTCGGACGACACGATGGTGACGCGCCCACCGGCTTCGCGCGCGCGACAGGCGAGCGTGGCGATGATGTCGTCTGCCTCGAAGCCCTCCTCCTCCAGGCAGGCAATGTTGAACGCCCGTGTCGCCTCGCGCGTCAGCGGGATCTGCGGTCGCAGGTCCTCGGGCATTTCATCGCGGTTGGCCTTGTATTGATCGTAAAGCTCGTTGCGGAACGTGTGCGAGCCTTTGTCGAAAACTACCGCCACATGGGTTGGCGCGTCGGGGCCTTTGTTGTCCTCGACCATCTTCCAAAGCATGTTCACAAAGCCCGATACCGCCCCGATGGGCAGCCCGTCGGACCGGCGCGTGAGCGGGGGCAGCGCGTGGAACGCTCGGAAGATAAAGGCCGAGCCGTCGATGAGGTGCAGGTGAGCGCCTTTGCCAAAAGAGGAAGTCATACCAGTGCCCCACGCGCCGAAGATCGATTATCTCTTCCGCATGTTGTGCCATGATCTGCCCGTGCCCACCAGCGCTACCCAGCCGCACAGGCGCTGAAACCGCAGCGCGGTCCGGGGCGCTGGGTTTGGCGGGAGCTGCGCTGATTTAGAGGCAAAAGAGGCAGCGCGATGCATTATTTGATACGTGCAATTGCGCGCGTGATTTTTGCGCAATTTTGCGATGCAATATTCGAAATTTAAAAGGCGTCAGGCTTTGCGTCGCGCGCCATGTGGTCGAGCACGGCGTTGACGAATTTGGGCTCGCGGCCCTCGGGGAAGAAGGCTTTGGCGACATCGACATACTCGGTGATCACCACTTTCGGCGGCGCATCACCCTCGGTCAACTCCGCGCCCGCCGCACGGAATAGCGCCCGTAACGTCGGGTCGATCCGCGCGATCGGCCATTTCGCGACAAGCGCGCGGTCCGTCATCTGATCGATCCGCGCCTGGTGATTGACCGCATTATCGATGACGGCGCGAAAGTGATCCACGTCACCCTCGATCAGCGCTTCACCCTCGCTCAACTCAGCGCCGAAGCGGTGATCTTCAAACTCGCGCCGCACCGTGTCGACGCTCTGCCCGGCGGCTTCCATCTGAAACAGTGCTTGGACGGCGTAGAGGCGCGCGGCGGAACGCATCTGCCGCGCTGTCGGGGGCTTGGTCATCGTGTGATCATGCCGTTGTCGCGCCGCCGGCATCGCCTGCCAGTTGGATCTCTTCGCTGAGCGGCCGGAAGCCGAGCCCGCCTTTTGGCTTGCCCCATTTCCGTGACAGCGCGATCAGGTGCAGCGCCGCAGCCGCCGCGCCCCCGCCCTTATTGCCCGCGCCCGGATCTGCCCGCGCTTCCGCCTGCGCGCGGCTCTCGACGGTGAGAATGCCGTTGCCGATTGCACAGCCGGTGAGCCCCAGCATCATCAGGCCGTTGGAGCTGTCATTGCAAACAGTGTCGTAATGACTGGTCTCACCCCGGATCACGCAGCCTAGGGCAACAAAGCCGTCGAAGTTCGACATCCGGAAGGCGGCGGAAATCGCCGGTGGGATCTCAAGCGCACCGGGCACCTCGACCAGATCATGCTTGGCGCCGACAGCTTCAAGCGTGGCGGTTGCGCCCGCGATCAACTGATCAGCGATGTCGCGATAGTAAGGCGCGACAACCATCAGCAGCTTCACCGGCTTGTCGAAATCAGGCAGTGCCAGCCTGTGATGGGTTTCCGCTTCGGCCATCGCTCAATCCTTTGGAATCTGCTGGGTGCCTACGATTGAAAGCCCGTAGCCTTCAAGCCCCACCAGCTTCGGCGTGGGTGAATTTGTGAGCAAAATCAGGTCTGATAGGCCCAGCGAGCACAGGATCTGCGCGCCAAGTCCGTATTGCCGCAAGGTCTGGGGCGATGCCGCATCCTCCATCACCAGCTTCATATGGGTGTCACGCAAGAGCACAAGAACGCCGCGGCCCGCCTCAGCGATAACCCGCATCGCGCTGCCGAATTCCGACGACCGGCCAGGCCCGCCGACGCCCACCACATCGAGCATCGGATCAAGCGTGTGCATCCGCACCATCACCGGGTCATCACCCTCCAGCGTGCCTTTGATCAGCACGATATGCTCCGACCCCTGGGTTTCGTCGGTATAAATCCGCATTTTCCAGTCGCCGCCATATTCCGACTGAACCATCCGCTCCTGGGTGACATTGACCAGGTTGTCGTGGCGGCGCCGATAGGCGATCAGATCGCTGATCGTGCCCAGCTTAATGCCGTGTTTTTGGCCGAACGCGATCAGATCGGGCAGCCGCGCCATCGTGCCGTCTTCGTTCATCACCTCGCAAATCACGCCAGACGGGTTGAGCCCGGCAAGACGCGCGATATCGACCGCTGCCTCGGTATGACCTGCGCGCACCAGCACGCCGCCCTCTTTGGCCCGAAGCGGGAACACATGGCCCGGCGTGGCGATATCGGTGGCGCTTTTGGCCGGGTCAATCGCCACAGCAACCGTTAAGGCGCGGTCCTGCGCGGAGATGCCCGTTGTCACCCCTTCGCGCGCCTCAATCGAGGTGGTGAACGCCGTTTCGTGGCGCGACGAGTTGTTCGACGCCATCAACGACAGGCCAAGCGCATCAATCCGCGAGCCGGTAAGCGCCAAACAGATCAGGCCGCGCCCGTGCAGCGCCATGAAGTTGACTGCCTCCGGCGTCGCCATCTGCGCCGGGATCACCAAATCGCCTTCGTTCTCGCGATCTTCGTGATCGACCAGCAGAAACATCCGCCCGTTGCGGGCGTCTTCGATGATCTCTTCGATGGCAGATATCGCATCCGCCCAATCCCGCGCAACCGGGCCTGGCGCTTCGAAGTCTTGGCTCATCCGCATCCCTTCTCTGTCGGGGGCGGCATAGCCGAGATTGCAGGGCGATGGCTAGGGGCCAGTCGGCCCTAGAGGGGTGACAACGCAGGACAGATCCGCGCAATCGAGCGGGACGACCCGATTTCGGCCCGGTTGCGTGGCGGCCGGGCACATGCGCGGCGCCTGCACCTGCCCTGCGTCATCGGGTGACTGCTCAGGGGCGCCCAGAGCAGCCGGTGGGAGCAGCGAAAGCGGGCATTGCCACCGCTGCGCCCGAGCAAAGGGCGATTGCCGCCCTTGAGCAGCGTGATCGCGCCTTTGACGTTGTACGCGTTAGCCGCGACGGCGACGGCGCGAGGCCAGGCCCAAACCGCCAAGCCCAGCCAACAGCAAGGGCAACGCGGCAGGCAACGGCACCGCTGCGATTTGGATCGAGGCGATCAGATCGCCCGCGCCAGGGGTTGATCCGACAGTGCCGCCCGAGGCGCGCGACAGCCCGTTGAGAATCGACAGATCGGAGACGCCCGTCACCACACCGTTTTCATCAGTGGCAGGCAGCATGTTGCTAAACGCGGCGCCCTCGCCATTGTTGACCTCGGTGCCTGCATCCCAGGCCTGGTCACCGAAAACGTTGATCTCGCTGATCGCAAGACTGCCGTTGTCGTCGAGCACGCGGTACTGCGTTGCAATGGCGTTGCCGATGAAGATGTCGTTTGACGGGATCACCATGCTGAAAAAGCTCAGGAACGGTGTCTCGTCAGGATCGACGTCGATGAACACGGTGCTGCTTTCGCCCGGATCGAGAACTGGCGCGCCGCCGAAGCCGGCAGCATTCGCCGCCACCGCCGACGGGAATGCGCCCGCGAGGCCCTGCAGCCCGCCAACGGTTCCTTCCTCAGCCAGATCTTCAAGCGCCTGCAACGCCGGTTGCCCCTCATCGAAGGCATCGAATGTGCCGTTATGCATGATGAAGAGCGTCGGCGTCAGGAACAGCCCATCGGCCGCCGCCTCATTGGTGACGGTTATTTCCAAGGTTCGCGCAGCGGCCGGCAGTGCCGTCCCCAGAGCCACCAGCGCCAGCGCGCCGACAGCAAAACCGCGATTGATTGAGTGCATCGTTTTGGTCCCCCCAAGTTACGATTTTACCAACAAATGGGCGGTACTTAGCGCCCACATCGACACGCTAGCAGCGCCGCGTCATTCTGGCTTTTCAAGCCTAGTCACGAAGTTGAGCGCATGCGTGAACGGGCGCGGCGCGACGGGCTAAACCGGCCTCATCTGCGCCACAGCCACGCTTGGCTGGCAAAGACGCCTTGGGCTTTCGCGAGGAGGCGATTGCCCAGTCCCGCCCGAGGCACCTGGCCCTCCGCGATGCGCTCAATGGCGATTTCAGGCGGGCATGCGAGGCCGGTGATGGGGTCGTGATAGCGCGGATACGCGATGAGCGCGGCATGGGCCAAAGCGGCGATGCTTGGCTGCGCCCGCCGCCGATCAGGCGTCTGAGCTAAATCGGTTGTCAGCCCCCAACCGGCATAGAACGGCACGCCCAAACACGTGACCGAGCCGCCGCGAATGAGCGCCTCAAAGCCCATCAGCGAGGTCATCGTCCAGACCTCCTGAACCCTGTCGAGCAGGGCCACCGGATCCGCGCCGCGCAACACCAGATCGACCTTGGCCGCGCTCTCGGGGTCTAGCGCGCCAGGCCTGAGCCCTGCCTCGACATCGGGGTGCGGCTTATAGAGCAGCACCGCTTGCGGGTTGGCCGCGCGCACGGCTTTGACCAGATCGCGGTTGCTGGCCACCGCAGCGCATCCCAGCCGCACCGAGGCGTCATCCTCCACTTGGCCGGGGATCAAGATGCGGTACCCGTCGGGCAGGTCAGGAAACGCCGCGCCGGCAAGATTGTACTTGGAGATCCCGCGCAGGCGAATGTCGCGGATCAAGGCGCGGGCACGCTCGAGCGCGGTGTCGGGCAACGCGGCGGCCTCGGCAATCATGCGCTCAAGCCGGCTTTCCCCGTTCGGATCGTAGTAAATCCCCAGATCGTCCAGCACCAGCGAGAGCGGCGGCACCAGCGCGGCGCCAAGACCGCGTGAGCGGATAAAGCCGTCTTCGACACGCACCATCTTGGATGGCGACGCGAGCGCGGGCGGCGCTTTGCTGGCCCAAATCATCAGCGGTTTGTCGGCGGCTTCGGCCTGGGTGGCGGCACGGTCGAGCGCATCGTCAAACCGGACGCGCGCGACACCACCGAACACTTTCTGAACCGTGGCGCGCTTCCAAAGGCGGACGCCGCTGGCCACGTAACCGCGTCTATCGGCGCGCCAGGCCTGGGCTTGCGCCTCGAGCGAATCGATCACCGTCTCAATTTCGCACAGCGCGTCGCGATAGGGATCGTACCAGGTGGGATAAAGGATCATCGCGGCCGCGAATAGCTGCGCGCGGGTGAGCTTGCGGTGGCGATGCTGCAGCGGCGTTTCATCTTGGGTCAGGCCCCAACCGGCATAAAACGGGGCCCCGAAGACGCGCGGCTTATGCCCGGCGAGGATCGCTTCAAACCCCAGTTGCGATGACACTGTGTAGACGCCGACGGCCCCCTCGAAGAGCCTCCAGGGGCTCACCGGTTCACGCACCAGGGAGACGCGCGGGGTCACGTCGGCGGGTCCGTAATGGCCTTGGCGCAGGCCTGCCTGGGTCTCGGGATGGGTCTTGATCACCACCTTGGTGCCGGGATGCTCCTCCTGCGCGATGACAAGCATTTCGCGAAACAGCGCATCGCTGACGCCGCCATGGGCGATCGAGGCGTCACCGCGGGTTTGATCGATCACCAGCACATAGGGCGCATCGGGCACGGGAAGCGCCGGGTCGAAGGCGTTGTATTTGGACAAGTGCAGGTCTTTGAGCCGCGCCGACGCCGCGCGCGCCCGGTTTAAAAGCGCGGTGTTGTCGAGCGGGTCATCGCGGATCAGTTGCTCAAGATCAGACGGGGTACGCGCATCGAAATGCACGCCGCTGCGGTCGAGAAGCAGACCGTGGGGCTGCGCACCCTCGCGCCCCGTGCGCACCGAGCGCAGGAAAGCGTCTTCGATACGCAGGATTGGCGCCCCGTAGCGCGCGGCCATGGCCTCGCCGCGATGGGCGGTAGGGCTGCGCCCCCACACGCCGACCCAATCCTCGGGGGACGGGCGCCCAAACCGTATCTGCCACCCCGCCAGCGACAGGATCCGGCGCACCCGCCGCTGCGTGATCAAGCCGCCGTTAAACACGAAAAGCCGCCGAGGATTGTCTTCCCCGGCGGTAGCATCGGTATAAGTTTCGCGGCTCACCGCACCGCGTCAGTCGGACACGGCATTCGAAATCGTCGACGCGTTGGTCACCACGCCTGTCACTGTGCGCAGCACCTTGGACCATTGCGTGAATGGCGCTTCTGTCACATAGACCGTGTCGCCGTCGCGGATGACGAAGTCGCGGGCGAAAAACAGACCGTTTGGCTCAGTCAGATCGAGCACGTAGACCAGCCGTTGCGTGCCGATCAGATCCCCGCGCCCCAGCACCTGTTGAGCGATCTCAACCGGCTCATTGCGGAACACGAACACCCCGGTAGGATCAGCCGAGAGTGGGCTCAAACCGCCGACCTGGGCGATGGCCTCGATGGCCGAAATGGTCTGCTTTTCAAAGCGGATTTGGGTTTGCTGACCGGTGGCGCCGAGGGCTGTGAACGAGCGGGTATCGGCCTCTACCAAGATCCGGTCGCCGCCGCGCAGGGCAATGTCGTAGCGCGGGTTGGAATAAAGGTCCTGGAACCAAATTTCACCGGTATGGTGACCGCGGATCACGCGGATCAGCGCGATCTCTGGCTCGACCGCGATGCCGCCTGCGGATGCGATCATCGACGACAGCGTCCGCGTTGGCCGCTCGATTGGAAACACGCCCTGCCCGTTGACCGCGCCAGCAATCGAGACCGTGGCGCCATCGCCTGCGAGGCGGCGCACCGACACTTGCGGGTCAGGTGTTTGGTCGGCGAGCCGCTCGGTGATCAGACGGCGGATCGTCTCGGGGGTGTTGCCCGCCGCGCGGATCCGCCCGGCATAGGGCACGAAGATAAAACCAGCGCCATCCACCTGCACTTCGTCGAGCACGGTAAAGTTCACGCCCTGCGCCGCCAGCAGGCCGTCATCCACATTCTCGTAGATTGTCAGCCCCAGCGTGTCACCCGGTCGGATCGTGTCTGAACCGACAATGCCCGCATTGATGAAGGCGGACGGAAAACCAAGCGCGGGGACCACCGCCGTGGCCCGCGTCACCCGATCATTGACGGACACGATGAATGCGTCGCCTTCGCGCTGAACCGACCCCGAAAAAATCTCACGTTTGTTGGGGCCCGACCGCGGAATGCCGCAGCTGGCGGTGAAGCTGACCAGTGCCAACACCGCGGCCAACCGCGCCAGGCGCGATGCCTTTATTTTCACTGCTCGGTCTCCTCGACCTATGTTCTGCCTCTTATTTTGAGCCAGTAACTATCGGAAACAGAGTGAAAAAGCTAGGCGGGTTTGAATGTCAGCGTGATTTCACCAAGCGCAACTGTTGCCTCGGTGCCGCTCTGCCGCCGCGCAACGCCTCATAGGGATCCTCGGGGGCGAGCATCATATCCACCACCTGGCGCAACACTTGCTGGCGCCCGCGCGCCGAATAAAAGCTGCCTGGGAGTTGCGAGGTTTCCAACAAAAACAACCTGTAGTCGCGATATGCGCGCGAATCGGGCCGTTCTGGATTGGCGAAGAAATCAGGCAGCGATTGCGTCGCCACAAACTCTCGCTTGCCGTACACAGCCGCGCCGAACACTTTGAGCGGCAAGCCGCGCCAAAGCGCCTGTTGCGCCGCGGTTGAATTGACGGTGACAGCGCTGCGGGCGTGATCCAACAGCCGCGCCAGCTTGCCGCCGCGCACGAAATGCACCCGGTGCGCGACGCCGAATTTGGCTGCCAATCGCTTGATATCGCGTCGGATTGGGGTGCGCCCGTCTTCGAGCGGGTGGGCCTTGAACACCATGTGATGATGCGCAGGCGCGCCGATGGCAAAACCCTCAAGCACGGTTTCGAGAAACTCGGTCATGTTGGCAAAGCGGGCGTGCTTTTGGAAATTGGCGTCATGGGCCAGCTGCAACAGCGTCAAATGATAGGGGAAGCCGCCATTCTTCACTCGCCACGTCGCCTGCACGCGGTCGAGCCAAAGCAGCGGCGCAAAGGTCAACCGTTTGATGTAAAGGCGGAACTCCGCCATGACGCTGATTTCGCGATGCGGGCGAAACCGCCGATACGCGCGGTTGGCCAGCAAAACGAAGCCATGATAGAGCGCGCCGTAGAACACGTGGTGGCGCATATCGCCCCAATGGCCAGGCGGCTCAGGAATATCGGCATCGGCGTCGGCCAGCACCTGCTGCATCTCGGCCACGCCCCAATCCATCAGCGGCGAATGGCCGTTTGAGCCGCCCCGCTCATAGGTCACCCAATAGGGCCGCAGATAGCCTTCCTCGAAGACGTGCACCGTCACGCCCTGTTCTTTGGCATGGGCCACCGCGGCGGCGTGGACAGGGCGCACATCGCCGTAGAGCACCAGATCTGTGATGGCGTGCCGCGCCACCAAGTCGCGAAACGTCTTCGGCCAAGCATCGGGCGCATCAGTGAAGGGGATGTAGCTGGCGCCGTGTGGCCAAAACGCGCGGTCACCGGTATTGAAGCCAACGCGCCAGACCTGCGCCCCCGCCACCCGCAACATCTGCGCTAAACGATAGAAGAACGGGCCGTGGGGGCCTTGCAGAAACAGAAAACGCCGCGCCTTACCGGTAACCATAGGTGCAAAATGCCGCCTTTCCTCGGCGCATGATCGTCCCAATTTTGAGCCTCACAGGCGTAGACAATGGCAAAAATGCGGCAAATCCAAAGCACCTTTTGTTACGAAGGCGCATTCGGGCGACAAACCCGGACACGCTTGCGGATTGGGCCGCGCTTGGTAACAGTCGCGCGGGATCGCAGAAAGGTATCTTTTCATGTTTACCGGCATCATCACCGATATTGGCCGCGTGCTTGAGTTAGAGCAACGCGGTGACCTGCGCGCCCGGATTGCCACGGGCTATGACGTGGCGGGCATCGATATCGGCGCGTCGATCGCCTGCGATGGCGTGTGCCTAACGGTGGTCGCCACGGGCACCGCCCCCGAGCCCTGGTTCGACGTGGAGATCAGCGCCGAGACGGTGTCGAAGACCAATATTGGCCGCAATGGCTGGGCGGCGGGGCGCCAGATCAATTTGGAGCGCGCCTTGAAAGTGGGCGACGAGCTGGGCGGGCACATCGTGTCAGGGCATGTGGACGGGGTGGCCGAGGTGATCGACCTAACCGATGAGGGCGACAGCACGCGGGTGACCTTCCGCGCGCCCGAAGCGCTGGCCCGTTTCATCGCCCCCAAAGGATCGGTCGCGCTCGATGGCACCTCGCTCACTGTCAATGAGGTCGAGGGGCGTGATTTCGGGATCAACCTCATCCCCCATACGCAAAGCGTGACCACGTGGGGCAATGTGGCGGAAGGTCAGGCGATCAATTTGGAGATCGACACGCTCGCGCGCTACGTGGCACGGCTTCAGGATTGGCAGGCGTGAGCGGCGGCATCGGCCACAATCGCGGGCCATCGATGGCGCCAGGCCGCGGTTGGCGCCGTTTTGCTTGGCGCAAGGCCCGCGCGGCGCTGATACCCAACACCATGCCCCTTGAGATCGTGCGGTTGCGGGTGGCCCGGGCGAAAGCGCTCGGCCTGGATTATCGAACCTACGCCCAAGTGCGCGCGGCGTCAGGCCAGGACATTGTGGCGTTTCTCTTCTCCGGCAATGCGCTGCGCCTGGTGCCGCAGCGCGTCGCGGTCCCCGAGCCAGAGCGGGCACGCCTGCTTGCCTTGCGCGGGGCGGCCACGCGCGTGGCGGCGATCTATGCGCCCCATCACCCCGCCCGCGTTGCAACAGCGAACGCAGACGCGCTTGATAATGCGAGCGCGGCGCCAGATTTCACCGCGTCTTGGTCGGAGATGCGCCGAACGCTTCAGGCAGCCGTAACCCAAGCCGGGGTGAGCGCAAGCGGCGTCGTGCTGGTCCCGGCAACAGCGGTGGAGGCGGAATGGTGCGCCGCTGGGAAACTGGGTGGTCTGATCACGGCTGACCGGTTTTTTGCTTAAGCCCAGCCCGCCAAAACCGACATCCCTGCGATCCCCTGACCCTTCGCACCGGCCGTCAAACCCGCCCTATCCGCCAAAATCACGCCTACCGGTTGCCTTCACCCGCAAATACCGCTTGATACGGGTGAAACGCCGCACAACGTCTGACATCCATGCAACCCAGCATCACCGATAGCCATTGCCATCTGGATTTTCCCGATTTTGACGGCGAGCGCGACGCGCTGGTGGCGCGGGCCGTGGCCGCCGGTGTCACGCGGATGGTGACGATCTGCACCAAGCTGCGTCTTGAGCCGCAGGTGCGCGCCATCGCCGAGGCCCATGCGCCGGTGTTTTACGCGGCCGGCACCCACCCGATGAGCGCGGCCGATGAACCGCTGGTCACCGTCGACAGCCTTGTCGCGCTGGCGCAGCACCCGAAACTGGTGGGGATCGGCGAGACCGGGCTCGACTACCATTACACCGCTGAAAGCAAAGCGGTGCAGCAAGAAAGCCTGTTGATCCATATCGAGGCGGCACGCCGCACAGGGCTGCCGCTGATCATCCATGCGCGGGCGGCTGACGCGGATATGGCGCGGATCCTCAGCCGTGAGCACGCGGCGGGCGCGTTCAATTGCGTGATGCATTGCTTTTCGTCAGGTGCGGCGCTGGCTCAAACCGCGCTCGATCACGGCTTCTACCTGTCGATGTCGGGGATTGCGGCTTTTCCCAAAAGCCAGGCGTTGCGCGACATCTTCGCCGCCGCGCCTCTGGACCGGATCTTGGTGGAAACCGACGCCCCCTATCTCGCGCCACCGCCCTATCGCGGCAAGCGCAACGAGCCGGCCTTTAGCGTCCATACCGCGCAAGTGGGGGCGGAGATTTTCGGGCTCGACTACGCTGATTTCGCCGCCCGGACCCAAGCGAATTTCGACCGCCTGTTCAGCAAGGCCGCCCAGTTTCAGGCAGCCGCCTGAATGGGGGAGCGACGCTTTACGATCCTTGGCTGCGGCTCATCCGGCGGGGTGCCGCGGCTTGGCGGCCATTGGGGCGATTGCGACCCGCAAAACCCCAAAAATGCCCGTAGACGGTGCTCGCTGCTGATCGAGCAGGAGAGCGCCGGGGGGACGACCCGGGTGTTGATCGACACCAGCCCTGACCTGCGGCTGCAACTGCTCGATGCCGGTATCGGCGCGCTCGACGCGGTGGTGTTTACCCATGCCCATGCCGACCATACCCACGGCATCGATGATCTGCGCATGATCGTTTTCAATATGAAGCAGCGGTTGGCTGTTTGGGCTGACGGGGTGACGCAAAACGCGCTATATGATCGGTTCGCCTACGCGTTTGTGCAGCCCGAAGGCTCGCCCTACCCGCCGATCCTGGATATGCACACCATTGACGGGACGGTGACCGTTGAAGGGGCTGGCGGGGCCCTGACACTGACACCGATGCAGGTGGGCCACGGCGCGATCGATGCGCTCGGCTTTCGCATTGGCGATTTCGCTTATCTGCCCGATGTCGCGGAGATCTACGCGCCGGCCTGGGCGCTGCTGCAAGGGCTCGATTGCTGGGTGGTTGACGCCTTGCGCCGCGCCCCGCACCCTACCCATGCCAATTTGGACCAGGCGCTGGCCTGGATCGAGGCGGCGGCGCCGCGCCGCGCGGTGCTGACCAACATGCATATCGATCTTGATTACGACACAGTCGCCTCTGAGACACCCGACCACATCACCCCTGCCTTCGACGGCATGGTGATCCGCTACCCGCTTTAGACGATGCAGGCGCTGCTGACTGTCATCCTGCCGGTGTTTTTGGTCATCGGCATGGGCTACGGCGCGCGCTGGGCCAACTTTTTCGGAGATGACGCCTGTGCCGCGATCACCCGCTTCGCGCAGAACGTCGCTTTCCCGGCGCTGTTGTTTAACGCGATCGCGCGCCTCGATCTGGGTGCGGGCTTTGACATGGGGCTGTTGGGCAGCTTCTATGGCGGCGCGATCACCTGCTTTGGCTTGGGCTTTCTCGGCGCGCGGCGCCTGTTCCGCCGCCCGCTGCCCGATAGCATCGCCATCGGCTTTTGCTGCCTGTTCTCAAACTCGCTTCTCTTGGGCTTGCCGATCACCGAGCGCGCGTTCGGGCCCGATGCGCTCGACGCCAATTTCGTGATCATCGCGCTCCATGCCCCGGTCTGCTACGCGGTGGGGCTCACGGCGATGGAACTGGCGCGCGCAGAAGGTCGCGGCGTGCTGCGCAAAGCCGGCTCGATCCTGCGCTCGATCTTTCGCAACGCGCTGATCGTAGGCATCGCGCTTGGCTTTGCGGTCAATCTCACCGGCCTGCCGGTTCCCTCGGTGGTGAACGATGCGTTGGTGCTGGTGGCAAGCGCAGGCCTGCCCGCGGCGCTCTTTGCCTTGGGCGGCGTGCTCTATCGCTACCGGCCTGAGGGCGATGCGGCGACCATTGCCATGGTCTGCCTCTGCTCGCTTGTGGTGCATCCGGCGCTGGTTTGGGCTTTTGGCGGCTTGGCCGGGCTCAGCGAGGCGCAGTTCCGCTCGGCGGTTATCACCGCCGCGATGGCGCCGGGGGTCAATACCTACATCTTTGCCAACCTCTATGGCGTGGGCCGCCGCGGGGCGGCGTCCGCGGGTCTGGTGGGCACTGCCGCGTCGCTGATCACCGCATGGTTTTGGCTCACCGCGCTGCCTTGATCACGGCCTCGAATTGCGCTGGCGCGCAATCCGACCCAGCGAGGGGCTGCGCCCCTCCTGCGCAGTTTGCTTTAAGGGGGGCTGCGCCCCTCGTGCTGGCATCTTTAATACGAGGGGCTCCGCCCCTCGCGTTCCCGTCTATATACGAGGGGCTCCGCCCCTCGCGCTCACGTCTATCTACGAGGGGCTCTGCCCCTCGCGCTCCCCGAGGTACTTTTAAAAAGAAGAAGCAGCGGCTTGGAATTCGGTGCGCGCTGCGTTGATTGTCAGAGCCGTTAGCCCGGGGACATGCCGCGCAGGCGCTCGGAGCGGCGGCGCAGCAATTCGACTGTGGTCAGCAGCGCGATCGAGATCACCACCAGGATGGTGGCCACGGCCAGGATTGTCGGTGAGATTTGCTCGCGCAAGCCGATGAACATTTGCCACGGCAGGGTCTTTTGCCCGGCGGAACCCACGAAAAGCACCACCACCACCTCGTCGAAGGAGGTGATGAAGGCAAACAACCCGCCTGAGATCACACCGGGCAGGATCAGGGGCATCTGCACCTTGAAGAAGGTGCGCACCGGGCCCGCGCCCATATTGGCCGACGCTCGGGTCAGCGATTGGTCAAAGCCCACCAGCGTGGCGGTCACCGTGATGATCACAAACGGGATGCCGAGCGCGGCATGGGCCAGGACAACGCCCCCATAGGTGCCCTGTAAGCCGACGCGGCTATAGAAAAAGTACATCCCCGCCGCGGAGATGATCAGCGGCACGATCATCGGCGAGATCAAGATCGCCATAATCGCGCGTCGAAACGGCACATGGGGTTGGCTGAGGCCGATCGCAGCCAGGGTGCCCAGCGTTACCGACAAAAAGGTGGCAGTCGGCGCGATTTGGAACGAATTGCGCAACGCTTGCTGCCAATCGGGCGAGGTGAAGAAATCGTGGTAATGCTTGAGCGAAAACCCTTCCGGGTCGAGCGCCAGCATCTCCGGTGTGAAGGTGAAGAAATCCTGGGCATTAAAAGACAGCGGCATCACGGTCAGGATCGGCGCGATCAGAAAGAAGAAGATCATCCCGCAAAGCGCCCGAAACGTGTTGAACCACAGCACCTGTAGGCTGGTGGCATAGGGGGGCACCCCCGCCCGGTACCGCCCGGTATGCAGCCAAAACGTGGCCCATCCCAGCACCGCACCCATCACGACGCCCGCCACAGCGCCCGCCAATTGCCCAAAGCCGAAGCCGATCACCCCGCAGAGCGCCGCTGCCGCCAGCCAGCCCAGGCGCGGTTGCGGCAGGTAGGTGGCAAGAGCCCAGGCCAATCCCGCCCCGAACAACGCGCCGAGCACGAGGCCTAGTATCGGGGAGCCGTTGGCGGTGCCCACGAAGATGCCGAAGAACGCCGCCAAGAGCGCAACCAGCGGTATCGTGAAGCTTAGAAGCGGTGGGCGCCGCAGGCTGGATGCTAAGGCCATGGCGCTACCCCAAGCTCACATTGTCGATGCCGACGATGCGGTCATAGACCCAATAGAGGATCAATACCGCGACCAGCAGGATCGTCCCGAGCGCTGCGGCGAGGCCCCAGTTGAGCGAGGTGGAGATGTGAAACGCGATGCGGTTGGAGATAAAGATCCCGGTGCGGCCACCCACCAGTTCGGGGGTGATGTAGTAGCCAATCGCCAGGATGAACACCAGGATACAACCCGCACCAATCCCGGGCACTGATTGCGGGAAGTAGACGCGCCAAAACGCTGTCCAATTGGTGGCCCCCAGCGATTTGGCTGCGCGCACGTAGGAAGGCGGGATCGTCTGCATCACCGAGTAGAGCGGCAAGATCATGAACGGCAGCAAAATATGGGTCATCGCGATGATGGTGCCGGTTTGATTGTTGATCAACTCCAGCCGCCCGTCATCGGCCACCATGCCGAGCCATACCAGCGTATCGTTGACCACGCCCTGCTGTTGCAGCAGCACTTTCCATGACGATGTGCGCACCAAGAGCGAGGTCCAGAACGGCAGCAGCACCAAGATCATCAGCAGGTTCGACACCCGCATCCGCAGCGTCGCCAGCAAATAGGCCACTGGGTAGCCCAGAAGAATACACGCCCCCATGATGATCAAGCTCATCACCAGCGTGCGTTGGAAGAGCAGGATATAGACCTGCAGGTTCTCGGGCTGCGCCACCACACCGGTGGGGGTGAGTTTCATGTCGATGGCCGAGAGAAAATAGCCGGAGGTATATTGCGACGAAAACGACTTGATCGTGCCCCAGACAGCAGGATCGGCCCAATCCTCGTCGATATCGGTGAATTGCTCTACCAGCGAGACGGGCTCAAAACCACCCACCGCTTCGGCGGCACGCGCCAGCAGATCTGCCCGCGGCCCGTCATAGCTGCTGATATCGGCGCCCACACGGCTAAGATCGCGGTAAAGCGTGGTATAGAGAAAATCCTCAGGCGTTTCCGCGGCAATATCGTCTTCGTTCGCGCCCACGATGCGCTCCCACGAGGCCCAGGCCGACACGGTCTCGGGCAGCAGTGCGGCGGCGCCGGGCGCCATGACGATCTCTTGCCAGATAAGCGGGTCGCTCCAGGCGGTGTCGAGGGCTTGAAACGCGTCGGTATAGGCATCGGTGTCAAATCGGGTGACCCCGCGGCCCGACTTGCGGAAGAGCGAGGAGACGCCGGTCGTCTCGTAATTGAGCCGGGTACCGAGGCGGGTATGGGTTTTAAACTCCTGCGCCTCAAACATATCGACATAGAGCGCAGCGAATACGTCCTCGCCGGGCGTCGCGGCGCTGGTGTAATCCCAGTCTTGCACCGCCAGCACGGTGCGGGGGATGGTATCGGCGACGATGTCGTTTTCCACCGAGCGAAACAGCATATCGGCGATCGGGGCGATGAAGGTGACCAGCACGAAGATCAAGAGCGGCGCGATCAACCCCAGCGCGCGGAGCTTTTCGCGGCGCAGGGCGCGCGCCAGAGAGCGTTTGAGCGGGGTGCCGTCGGCGGCCAGCATCGGGCCTGTTTCAGCCGTGTTTGAAGGGGCGTGATCCACCCCTGCGATCTCTGGTCCGGCGGTGGCGTCGGTCATGTCAGACCCCTTCGACGAGGATGATCACGCCGTCTGAGACAGCTTGGCGGATCTTCATATTCTCCAGATAATCCGGGTCGTTATAGGCCGCTTGGGCAGCCTCATAGCTGGGAAATTCGATGATCACGTGGCGCGCGTGGGTCTCGCCCTCGACCACTTTGCCCTGACCGCCTCGCACCAGAAACTGGCCGCCATGGCGCGGGAAAATCTCGTTGTTTTTGGCGCTGTAGGATTTGTACGTCTCGGGGTCGTGCACGGTGACGTGACCCATGATGTAGCCTTTTGGCATTGCCGCACTCCCTAACTGGCCAGTGAGGGGCGGCCATCAACAGCCGCCCCAGATGTTCATGCGCAGGTGCTACGCCCGCACCCCGATTACTGGGCCAATTATTGGGCCAGCCAGGCGGCGAAGCGGGCTTCCATGTCGTCCTGGTTATCCGCCCACCACTCGATGTTGTTGATCAAGTAGTTCTGCTGGTTGTCAGGATTTGTGGGCATATGCGGCGCCATCTCGATGCCGAGCGTGGCATGGGTCGACACCAGCGGCTGCGACGACGCACGGGTGGGACCGTAGGAGATGAACTTAGCCTGATCTGCCAGGCGCTGCGTGTCGGTGGCGAACTTGACGAAGTCGAGCACGCGGGCCAGACGCTCTTCGCTCAGACCGGCAGGGATGACCCAACCGTCATAGTCGAAGACCTGCCAATCCCACAGCATCGCAACCGGCTGATCCTGCTCTTCGATTACCGAGAACAGGCGGCCGTTATAGGTGGAGCCCATAACGACTTCGCCATCGGCCAGAAGCTGCGGCGTCTCGGCACCCGCCGACCACCAGATCACCTCGTCCTTGATGGTGTCGAGCTTGGCCAGCGCCTGCTCGACGCCTTCGGGCGTGTCCAGCACATCGTAGAGATCATCCTTGGCGACACCGTCGCATAGCAGCGCCCATTCGAGGTTCTTCTTCGGGCGTTGTTCGAGCGAGCGCTTACCGGGGAAGTTCTCGAGGTCGAACACAGCGCACAGGCTGTCGGGCGTCCGGCCTTCCCAGGCGGCGACATCGGTGCGGTAGCCGAAGGTAGTCGAGAACACGATTTGCGGGATGAAGCAATCGTTGATCAGCGCTTCGCCGAAATCTTCCGCAGGCGTGGAGCCATCATCGCCAGCGGCGAGGATTTCATTGACGTCCACTTCGATGGCCAGGCCTTCGTCGCACATGCGCAGGCTGTCGGGGCCTTCCACATCGACCAGATCCCAGGTGATGTTACCGGCTTCCGACATCGCGCGCAGTTTTGAAACGCTCTCGTTGGCGCTTTCGTCCCATACGATCTCAAGGCCTTCGTTCATCGCCTTATAGGGTTCGGCATAAGCGGACACTTGGCTTGCTTGATAGGCGCCGCCCCAGCTGACTACGGTCATGCTGTCAGACATGCCATGGCCACCGGCGAAGGCAGTGCTGCCGACAGCGAAGGCGGCGGTCATTGTAAGTGCAGTTTTCCGTTTCACGGTATTTCTCTCCCTGTGGTTAGAGTGCCCGAGCGTTCGATCCCGCCAGCCCTCGGGCAGGCCAACTAGAAGCGGGTCGCGTTACGCATCGAGAGCGCGGCAATCCTGCGGGCGCCAGCCGATCTCGATCATTTCTCCTGGTGTCATCCGGCGTTGGTCGGGCGCGTTGCGGGTTTTGACGATGAAGTTGTCATTGCCTGCAACCCGCAGCCGGGTGCGATAAATATCGCCCATATAGATGAACTCAAGCACCTCGGCCTGAAGCGTGTGGGCATCGGGGGCGAGCCGATCACGATTGACCTCCACCCGCTCCGGCCGGATCGAAACCTGGGTGCGCGCACCGACCTCGCTGACATTCACGGGCACGGTATCGATCACCCCGCCGCTGTCGAGGGTCACCTCTGCAACCCGGTCATTGATCTTGGTGACGCGGCCCTGGAGCGTGTTGTTCTCACCGATGAACTGCGCCACGAACGAGTTTTGCGGCTCTTCATAAAGCGTGTCAGGCGGGTCAAGTTGCTGGATACGGCCATCGTTGAACACCGCAACCCGGTCCGACATGGTCAGCGCCTCAGTCTGATCGTGGGTCACATAAACCACTGTAATCCCGAGGTTATCAGCGATGTGCTTGATCTCAAACTGCATATGCTCGCGCAATTGCTTATCGAGCGCGCCCAGCGGCTCATCCATCAAGACCAGGTCAGCCTCGAAGACCAACGCGCGCGCCAGGGCAATGCGCTGTTGTTGACCGCCCGAAAGCTGCGCCGGGCGGCGGCCGCCAAATGCGCCCATCTGGACCATGTCGAGCGCGCGTTGCACTTTGGCCTCGCGCTCATCCTTGCCCATCTTGCGCACCTCAAGCGGGAACGACAGGTTCTCGGCCACGGTCATGTGGGGAAAGAGCGCGTAGTTTTGAAACACCATGCCGATGCCGCGCTTATGGGGCGGGATATTGTTGATCTCGCGCCCGGCGAGGCGGATCTCACCATTGGTCGCCGTCTCAAAGCCCGCGAGCATCATCAAGCAGGTGGTCTTGCCAGACCCCGAGGGGCCGAGCATCGTCAAGAACTCGCCCTTCGCGATTGAAAGGTTGAGGTCTTTTACGACGAGCGTTTCGCCATCATAGCTTTTCTGCACTCGGTCGAATTCGACAAAAGCGCCTGTGCTGCCATCCGCCGCCAAACACCGTCCCCCGCTCTGGCTCACGAGCCGGGTCCGCTTGGGTCCCTGCTCAATCAGCGTGCATACAAGCAAATGTGGATAAGCTGCACAATGGGGGCGGGACGGTAAGTCGCGAAAACCTCGTTCTGCCTAGTTTTCGCGCATCTTCATGGGGAACGCGCTCTTAGATGTCTTCACTTCCAGGCGCGTTGAGGATGAAGCGATCGTTGAGAAACGGATGATGCTCTTTCGCTTCTTTGATCGCCAGCTGCGCCAAAGGCACGCGCCCCTGTTGCATGTAGATCATCGCCCGCCCCGAGAGCGCCCCGAAATGACGCGGCTCAATCGCAAGCACGGCATCGACATCTGCCAAAGACGCGTCCCAGTCGCCAATCAGGAAGTAAATCGTGGCGCGCTGGTTCCAGCCCTCGGCATAGTCGGGATAATCCTTCACCAGGATATCAAGGTGCTTTAGCGCGCCGAGATAATCTGCGATCTGCCGCCGTTGGATGGCGGCATTAAGCACCGCCTGGGCGGCATCATCGGGGGCGGTAAGCCAATGCGACCAAATCTGCGGCACCAACCGGCGTGCTTCCGTGGCAGTCTTCGACGTCGCCAGCGCCTCCATCAGCACCTCGTATTGCGGAGGCTCTTCCGCTTTGGCGGAGGCTGCGGCAAGGACGATCAGAGCGGGGCCCAATAGGCGAAATAAGATGCGCATCCCTGGAAAAATTGCGCGATCACACGCCGCGTCAAGAAAAGCGGACGTTTTTTGAACCCATGGCTGAGCCGGGCCGACGAAAAGCCATTGAAACATTCAACAGGACGGTTCCATGAAAGTCTTTTCCGCACTTCTCGCTTTTACTCTTGCCCTCACCCCCTTTGCCCCGGCAGCCGCAGAACCCGGCGGCTCGGTCACCGCGACCTTGGCGATCAAGGTGGATACGGTAGGCGCCTGCCCGCGTGACGCGACGATCATGGCCTGGAGCCACTCGCAGTTTAAGCGCCCGATGGTGCTGCACCTGGAAAGCGAAAACGGCAACGCGGTGCTCTTTGACGGTCATTCCAGCCCCCGCCTGGCATCGTCCGGCCTGTGGTTTGACGAACGCAAGGAAGTGGTGAAGATCCACGCCAGCACCGACACGCGGTATCGCCTGCAAGTGTGGTCCTTCGGCAAGATCGTCGCCCACTCAAACTGGGTGCCGCTGGTGGCTGCCTGCTAAGCGCGTTGATCTGAGTCTATCCGGCGAGCAGCGCCCGCGCGGCGCTGCGCGCTTCATCGGTGACAGTGTCTCCGGCGAGCATCCGCGCAATTTCATCGACCCGCCCATCACCTTGCAACGGCGTGACCGCACTTAGCGTCTGACCATCGTCAACGCGCTTGGCCACTTGCCAATGATGAGCGCCGCGGGCAGCGACCTGCGGTGAATGGGTGACCACTAAAACCTGCCCATGACCGGCCAGCGCAGCCAGGCGACGCCCCACCGCGTCGGCTGTGGCCCCGCCGACACCGCGGTCAATCTCATCGAAAATCAATGTGCGCCCGCTATCGACCCCAGTCAGGCACACTTTGAGCCCCAGCAGAAATCGGCTCAACTCTCCGCCCGACGCGATCCGGTTGAGCGCCCCGGCAGGGGCACCGGGATTGGGCGCCACCATAAACGTCACCGCATCCTGACCGGCGGCGCCCGGCTCATCGCGCTCGACGAGCGTGGTGAAAATCGCCCGCTCCATTTTCAAAGGTGCGAGCTCGGCCGCCATCGCTGCGTCAAGACGTGTGGCCGCCGCAATCCGCGCTTCGGTCAGCCGCGCGGCCACGCGGTCATAATCGGCTTCCGCCGCAACCAAAGCCGTCTTCAGCGCTTTGATATCCGCCGCACCGCTTTCAAAAGCGCGCAGCCGCGCGTCAAGCCCTTCCCCGAAGGCCGCGAGATCATCGGGCGCAACGCCGTGTTTGCGCGCCAGTGCCCGGATCGCGAAGAGGCGCTCTTCCACCCGCTCCAACTCTGCGGGATCGACAGCGATGACATCGAGTAATTGGGCGATCCCTTGCTCGGCCTCGCCCAATTCCGTGAGCGCCCGTTCAAGCGCCGCCCGTGGCCCGGCCAATTGCGCATCTAACGCATCATCGGCACCGCTATCGAGCCAGCGCATCGCGTCGCTTACCATCCCTTCCGCGCCTTGACCGCCGAGCGCCGCATGGGCCTTGGCCACGTCCTCGCGCATGCGCGCGCCTGACTGCATCATCCGCCGCTTGCCATCGAGGACAGCGTCCTCACCCGGCTCTGGCTGCAACGCGGCAAACTCGGTCGCGGCATGACGCAAAAACTCTTCATCCGCAACAGCTTGCGCCAAATCGGCCTGCGCCGCGTCGAGCCGGTTTCGCGCCTCCGCCCAAGCGCGCCAGGCCTGCGCAACAGCCTTGGTCTCGGCACTGTGGCCGCCATAGGCATCCAGCAACGCGCGGTGCATCCCGGTGTTGAGAAGGCCGCGATCGTCGTGCTGTCCGTGAAGTTCAACCAACGCCGCCGAGAGCTTGCGAAGCACGTCGCCGGAACTGCGCCGGTCGTTGACATAGGCCGTTTTGCGCCCCTCTGCGGTGTTGATGCGGCGCAGGATCAGGGCATCGTCGGGGGGTATCCCAGCCTCATCGAGCACGGCTAACGCAGGATGATCGCCCGGGAGATCGAAGACAGCCGTCACCTCGCCCTGGGCTGCACCGCTGCGCACAAGATCGGCGCGGCCCCGCCAGCCCAGCACGAAGCCAAGCGCATCCAGCAGGATCGACTTGCCCGCCCCGGTCTCCCCGGTCAGCACATTGAGACCAGGCTGAAATGAAAGCGCCAACCGGTCGATGATAAGGATGTCCCGGATTTCGAGACTGCTGAGCATATTACGCCTGACGGCCCCCGCCTGCAGGCATCATAGCCAGTCGCCGCGCAACATCTGCCGGTAGATCTGCGACAGCCAGCTATCACCCGCCAATTCGACCCGCAGACCGCG
This sequence comes from Pseudomonadota bacterium, assembly GCA_038750765.1. Taxonomy (GTDB): domain Bacteria; phylum Pseudomonadota; class Alphaproteobacteria; order Rhodobacterales; family Rhodobacteraceae; genus Psychromarinibacter. The sequence goes on from JBCDGW010000025.1 coordinate 31,001, forward strand.
ACCCGTCAGCAGCGTGAACGCGTCATCGTACCAGTCGCTCGATTGGTAATTGTAGCCCAGGATGGCCGCCGCCGTCTGCGCCTCCTGCTCAAGACCGAGCGCGAGATAACCCTCAACCAACCGGTAGAGTGCCTCGGCGGTGTGGGTGGTGGTTTGAAACTGCTCGACCACAACGCGGAAGCGGTTGATCGATGACGTGAAATGACCGCGCCGATGGTAATAGCGCCCGATCTCCATTTCCTTCGCGGCCAAATGGTCGAAGGCCAGATCGAACTTCAAAATCGCCGAGCGGGCGTATTCGCTGTCGGGATAGCGCTCAATCACCGTGCGCAGCGACTGCAACGCCTGGAAGGTGAGGCCCTGATCACGTCCGACCTCGTCGATCTGATCGTAATAGGACAAAGCCAACAAGTACTGCGCGTAAGCGGCATCTTCATCAGCGGGATAGAAATCGATGTAACGTTGCGCCGAGGCGCGGGCCTCGGGGTATTTCTTGTCTTGATGAAACGCAAACGCCTGCATGATCAGCGCACGCTTGGCGAGTTCGGAATATGGATAAAGCCGCTCGACCTCACCGAAAAGCTGTGCCGCGTCGTCGGCGCGGTCCACCTCTAGCTCAAGCTCGGCCTTGGCGAAAATCTCTTCAGCGGAGGCACGTTCAAGGTCAAGTTCATCATCGCGCGCGCAACCAGAGAGGCCGACGCCCCCCAACGCTGCCACCAATATCCCTGTGCGAAGTGCACCCCGTACCGCCAAAGCGCTATTCCTCGACTGTCTGCGCGCTAGCGCGCCGCGTCTTGCTACCACAAATCCAGGGTCAGCCAAAAGCCCTTTCGTCGCGCCGATAAACGGCTCGTGAGCAGGAATTAGCCTTTGCG
>JBCDGW010000026.1:0-30806 GCA_038750765.1 Pseudomonadota bacterium
ACAGATCCACCCCGCCGCGATCGTTGAAGATGGCGCGCGCGTTGGTGCGGATGCGCGGATCGGCGCGTTTTGCGTGGTGGGTCCCGACGTGACGCTGGACGCGGGCGTGGAGCTTAAAAGCCACGTGGTGGTCAGCGGCAAAACCTCTATCGGGGCTGAAACCGTGGTGTTTCCGTTCACCGTGCTGGGGGAGATCCCGCAAGACCTGAAATATGGCGGTGAGGATAGCCGGCTTGAGATCGGTGCCCGCAATCGCATCCGCGAGCACGTGACGATGAACCTCGGCACCGAGCATGGCGGCGGCGTCACCCGGGTGGGCGATGACGGGCTGTACATGGCGGGTGCGCATATCGCCCATGATTGCCAGGTGGGCGACCGGGTGATCGTGGTGAACCAATCAGGCATCGCAGGCCATGCGGTGATCGGTGACGATGTGATCATCGGCGGCATCTCCGGCGTGCATCAATGGGTGCGGATCGGCCGCGGCGCCATTATCGGCGGGCTTACCAAAGTGACCAAAGACGTGATCCCGTACAGCCTTGTCGATGCGGGCGGTGGCCAGCTTGAGGGGCTCAACATCGTGGGCCTGCGCCGTCGCGGGGTCGCGCGGGCGGATATTGCGGCGCTGCGCCGTGCCTATGAGCGTTTGGCGACGGGCGAGGGTACCTTTCAAGAGCGCGCGCGCAGCTTGAGCGAGGGCAGCGATGTGGGGCTCGTGCAAGACCTGGCCGAGTTCATTCTGGCCGAGAGCGATCGTCATTTCCTGACCCCCAAGAAATGAGCCGTTTGGCTATCCTGGCGTTCGGCGGCGGCCTTCCTGGTGCGCTTGCCGCGGCGCATCCCGATGCGCTGTTTGTCGATTTTGGCGCCTCGGTGCCGCCGCCCGGTATCGAGACGTTCAAGGCCTCGGTGGCGCGATGGGGCGCCATGATCGAGGCGATGCGCGCAGCCGGTGTCACGGACATGGTGCTCGCTGGCGGGTTGCGGCGGCCCAATTTCAACCCGCTCGAGCTCGACGATTACACCAAGCTCCTGCTGCCTCGCCTCGCGCCGGTCTTGGCCCAGGGCGACGACGCGTTGCTCCGCTTTGTGATCGGCGTTTTCGAGGCTGAAGGGTTCACGGTGCGCGGTGCTCATACCCTGTTGCCGGGGCTTACCCGCCCCGAAGGTCCCGTTGCCGGGGCGGCGCCTAGCGCGGCGGATGAGGTGGACATCGCCAAGGCCCGCGCGATCCTAGAGGCCCTGGGGCGTGAGGATGTGGGTCAAGGCGCCGTGGTGCGCGCCGGTTTATGCGTTGGGATTGAGACCGTGCAGGGCACCGATGCGATGCTCGAATTCGTGGCCCGTACCCGCGATGACAAAGCCAATGGCGGTGTCCTGGTCAAGGCGCCGAAACCTGGCCAGGATCTGCGCGTAGACATGCCCGCGATTGGGCCGGGTACTGTCGCCGCCGCGCGCGCCGCTGGGCTCAACGGCATCGCTATTGCGGCAGGATCGGTGGTGGTCTTGGACAGCGCCCAAACCATTGCCGATGCGGAAGCGGCAGGCCTCTTTATCGTCGCTCTGGCGTTCTGATGCGCGTCTTTGTCCTTGCGGGCGAGGCTTCTGGCGACCGGCTGGGTACGGCGCTGATGCAAGGCCTGAAGACGCTGCGGCCAGACGTGACCTTTGCGGGCATCGGCGGTCCCGGCATGATCGCGCAGGGGCTCAGCTCACTCTTTCCGATGGCGGAGTTGAGTGTGATGGGTCTGGCCGAAGTGCTTCCGCGCTACAGGCATCTCAAGCGGCGCCTAGAGCAAACGGTGGCTAAGGTGCTTGAGATGCGCCCCGATGTGCTGATCACCATCGACAGCCCCGATTTCTCGCTGCGGGTCGCGGCGCGAGTGCGGGCTCAGGCGCCGATCCGCGCGGTGCATTACGTGGCGCCGACGGTTTGGGCCTGGCGCGCGGGTCGGGCCGAGAAGATCGCGCGAACCGTGGATCAAGTGCTGGCGCTATTGCCGTTCGAGCCGCCCTATCTGGAGGCTGCGGGGGTGCGCTGCGATTTCGTCGGCCATCCAGTCGTGGCTGAGCCGGTGCCTGATGACGCGGAGATCGCCGCGTTTCGCGCGGCGCATGACTTGGGCGAGGCGCCGATTTTGCTGGTTTTACCGGGCTCGCGGAGCGGTGAGGTATCGCGGCTGACCCCGGTCTTTGGCGCGGCGCTGACCCGCCTGCTGGCGGCGCGGCCTGAATGGCGGGTGGTGGTGCCTGCTGCGCCAGGTGTCGCGGGGTTTGTCGGTGAAAAGGTGGCCGCTTGGCCAGGTAACCCGCTGGTGCTGGACCCGAGCGGTGTTTCAGATGCCGATGCGGCAACGCGCAAGCGGGTGGCGTTTCGGGCGGCGGATCTGGCCCTGGCCGCGTCGGGGACAGTGTCGCTGGAACTGGCGGCGGCCGAGACTCCGATGGTGGTGGCCTATGATATGAACTGGCTCACCTGGCAAATCGCCAGCCGGATGGTGCGCCTTGATACGGTAACGCTGGTGAACCTTGTCTCCGGCCGCAACGTGGTGCCCGAATTTCTGGGCCCCGCTTGCAAAGCCGACGCGATTGCGGACGCGTTGTTGGCGTTAGCGCAGGACCCTCAGCAGCAGGAAGCGCAACATGCAGCGATGCGCGAGACGATGCAGGCTTTGGGGCAGGGGGACGAAGCGCCTGGCCTGCGCGCGGCCCGCGCGGTGCTATCGGCGCTACCGACCTGATCCCGCTTCAGCTGTGGCAGGCCCCCTGTCGGCATGCCCAGTGTCAACGACGGGCGGCTTTGGCAGCCGGGTCAACAAGGCGAGACCCAAGCAGCACAACACCACCACGCCGAGGCTCAGGGGTAGGGTGGTGCCGTTAAAGGCCAAGCCCAGCGGCACCGCAATCGCCAGGCCGCAGATGGTGGCGAGCGCGTTGATGAGCGACGCGCCAAGCCCCGCTTGATGGCCCAGCGGCACCATCGCGATGGCCGTCACATTGCCGACAGTCAGCCCTGTGGTGAAGAACGCAATCTGCATGTAGATGAGGAATACTACGAAGCTGATCTCCACGGACAGAGCCGCCAGCCCCACGGCGCTTAGCGCGACCGAGGCAGCCAGTTGCGCGAGCAGGCCAAACATCACCACCCGGCCCATGCCCAGCCGCGCCACGAGCCGCGCATTCAGAAACGAGCCGCCGATAGAGACAATCGAGGTGGCGGCAAAGTAGGTGGGGAAGCTGTCCTGACGGTCGTAGATGACCTCGAAGATCAGCGGTACCGATTGCAGCGTGGCGATCAAAATCGCGAACACAATCGTTAGCACCGCGATGGCAACGGTTACCTCGCGGATCGCCAGTGTCTCGCGCGCCCCGCGCAGGATCGCGCCAAGGCGGAACGGGCGGCGGTTTTCCGGGGCCAGCGTCTCGCCTTGACGCAGTGCAAACCACAGCGCCATCAGGCAGGCCCATAGCGCGAAGGCGATGAAGATCCCGCGCCAGCCGGTGAAATCAATGATCCAGGCGCCCATAAACGGCGCAATCGCGGGCACCAGCATAAAGACCGCTGTGGCGAAGGAGGTGATCTGCGCCATCCGCGCGCCCTGATAGAGATCGCGGATCGCTGCCACCACCGCCACGCGCGGGCCCGCCGCGCCGAGGCCTTGAACCACCCGCGCCGCAAGGAGCAACTCGATGCTCGTCGCAGCCCAGGCGAGCAATGAGGCCACCGCGTAGAGGATCAGCCCGGCCAACAGAACCGGGCGGCGCCCCAGGCGGTCTGATAGCGGGCCCGTCACGAATGTGCCGATGCCGACGCCCAGAAAGAACGCCGCGATCACCAATTGCCCGCTATTGGGCGCGCCAGGGGCAAGTTCGGCGCCGATTGTCGACAGCGCGGGCATCATCGCATCGGTGCCGAAAGCGACCGACGCCATAATCAAACCGCTCAGCGCGACGAATTCGACAAGGGGTAGGGGTTTGCGCGCAGGCGTGGCCATAGCCGCCCCTTAGCAGAGCACACAGAGCAGGGGCAGCGAAATCGCCACCCATCGCGCGGTTGCCGACCGGGCGCCGTGCTACGTCGCTACGAACCCGCTGCTGGCGGGAGGCCTTGGTTACTTATGGGCGCGCTTCAGGATCGAGCGGACCGCTAGCCGCTTATCGCTCTCAGACCCGTAGCCATGGATGATCAGTTTAAGAGTGTTGATGGTCGAACGGCTCAAGTTCGAGGTGTCGACGCCGTAACCCTGCAAGACGAAATTAGTGGAGTTGGCACTGGCAACCGTGCCGAGGCTGAGGGCTAGGAAGGCGGCCGCAATAAGGGTTTTCATCACTTGGATCCTTTTACTCGAGCCCGGGCCGCGGCGGGTTTATCGTCGCTGGCCGAGCTCTGTTACGCGGGTAGGCTTTCTTGACCACGTCATCCTGGCGCCGGTCAAGCGCGGTGGCGGTGCCATCGCAGCGATGTGACAGCCCGAGGGAAGCCGGGCAGGGAGTGTCAGCGCCGCGTTCCGTGCTGCCGAGCAGGATACTCAGCGAGTTGCCCGGTCAAAATGTGCCGCCCGCGATCTCGATCGCTTGGCCATTCACGCTGCCTGATCCGGGGCTGCACAGCCAGAGCGCCGCTTCCGCCACCTCTTCCACCTCGATCAGACGCCCATGGGGGTTGGCGCCAACCATGATCTCGCGGGCTTTTTCCTCCGAAAACCCCGTTCGCGCCATGATCGAGGCGATGTTGCGCGGGATGATATCGGTGTTCACATAAGCGGGGCAGAGCGCGTTGAAGGTGATGGCCTTACCCGCATAATCCACCGCCAAGCCCCGGATCAGCCCGGTCAGCCCGTGTTTTGAGGCAGTATAAGCCGGCGCGCCCTTGAGCCCGTGCAGCCCGGCAATCGAAGACACCGCGATCACCCGGCCCCAATCGAGCCCGTTCATGCTGGTCAAAGCCTCGCGGATGGTCAGGAACGCGCCATCTAGATTGGTGCTGAGGATCTGGCGCCAAAATGCGAGATCGGTCTTGGCCAGCGCGCGCCCCTCCGCAATCCCGGCATTGGCGATGAAAATGGCGATTGGCCCGCGCGCGGCGACGGCCTGGGCGAAACCGTCGCGAATTGCCGCCTCATCGGTGACATCCATCACCAGCGGGTACAGGCCGGTGGAGGCTTCGGCTGCGCTTTGCAGCTTTTCGGCCCGGCGACCTGTGATCGTCACCGCGGCCCCTGCCTGCGCCAAAGCGCGGGCAATGCCCAAGCCAATGCCGGTGCCGCCGCCGGTCACCAAAGCGTGTTTTCCTTCTAGCATCATAGGCTCCTTGTTCGGCGGGCAGAGTGGCCCGCGCGCATCCGGCTGACAAGCGCCCCCCGCTCTGCTAGCGCTTGACGATGAAGTGGATCGATTTGCCACCTGTTTGGCTCATTGCCGCGCTGGGGCTCGCCCATGCTGTCGGGCAGGTCGTGCCGGTGCCCCGCTTTGGCCCTTGGGCTGAGACGCTGGGCCAAGGCCTGATCGCGCTGGGGCTGGGCTTGATCGCATTGGCCGCAGCGCAAATGCTCCGCCGCAAGACCACCGTCATTCCCCACCGCGCGGCGCAGCACTTGGTGACAAGCGGGATCTTCGCGTTCAGCCGCAATCCGATCTATCTGGGCGATGCGCTGATCCTGACGGGGGCGGTGCTCTACTGGCGCGCGCTGCTGCCGATGCTGCTGGTGCCCGCCTTTATGGCGCTGATCCAAACCCGGTTCATCGCCGCCGAGGAAGCGCGGCTGCAAACAGGCTTTGGCGCCGAATTTGACGCCTATCGCGAACGCACGCGCCGCTGGCTTTAGCGCATCCGCAAAAAGCCTGTTTTTGCATCATTCTGCACCCGTATTCCCAGTTGTGAAGACGGTCGCTGGCCGCTAAGACGCAGGCTCTTGGCCCGGACGGGCGGCGGGAAGCGTGAAGGAGGGCTTGGACAGGTGAAAATCGGAACGCCGAAGGAAGTGTTCGACGGAGAAGCCCGGGTGGCAATGACGCCCGATAGCGCCAAGCAATTGCAAAAGCTGGGCTATACCTGCCTGGTCGAGAGCGGTGCCGGGATCAAGGCAGGGTTTTCCGACGCCGCCTATAGCGCGGCCGATGTCGACGTGGTGGCCGATGCCAACGCCTTGTGGGAGGCGGCCGATATCGTCGCCAAGGTGCGCCCGCCGAGCGAAGAGGAATTGGGCCGCGCGCGCAAGGGCCAAACGCTGATTTCGTTTTTCTATCCCGGCGCCAATGACGCGTTGATGGAGGTTGCCAAGGACAAGGGCGCCAACGTGCTGGCGATGGACATGGTGCCGCGCATCAGCCGGGCGCAAAAGATGGACGCGCTCAGTTCGATGGCCAATATCGCGGGCTACCGCGCGGTGATCGAGGCGGGCAACAATTTCGGCCGGTTCTTCACCGGTCAGGTCACCGCTGCTGGGAAGGTGCCCCCGGCGAAGGTGTTGGTGGTGGGCGCTGGCGTGGCAGGCCTCGCGGCGATTGGCACCGCGACCAGCCTTGGCGCGATCACCTATGCCTTCGACGTGCGCCCTGAGGTTTCTGAACAGATTGAGTCGATGGGCGCTGAGTTTGTCTTCCTCGACTTCGATGAGGGCAGCCAGGACAGCGCCTCCACCGGTGGTTATGCCGCGCCGTCGAGCCCGGAGTTTCAAGCCAAGCAGCTTGAGAAGTTCCGCGAGATGGCGCCTGAGATCGATATCGTCATCACCACCGCGCTGATCCCCAACCGCGATGCGCCGGTGCTCTGGACCAAGGATATGGTCGAGATGATGAAGCCCGGCTCGGTGATCGTCGATCTGGCGGCAGAGCGGGGCGGCAATTGCGAGTTAACCGTGCCTGATGAGCGCATCGTCACCGATAACGGCGTGACAATCATCGGCTACACCGATTTTCCCAGCCGGATGGCGGCGCAATCCTCGACACTCTACGCCACCAATATCCGCCATATGATGACTGACCTGACGCCCGAGAAGGACGGCACGGTCGTCCATAATATGGAAGATGATGTGATCCGCGGCGCCACGGTGACATTCGAGAATGAGATCACCTTCCCCCCGCCGCCACCGAAAGTGCAGGCGATTGCCGCCGCGCCCAAGAAAGAGCCGACCAAAGAGCTTACCGCCGAGGAAAAGCGCGCCCAGGAAGCGGCCGCGTTCAAGGCGCAGACCCGCAATCAGGTCACGCTGCTGGCCATCGGCGGCGGGCTGATGCTGCTGGTCGGGGCGTTCGCGCCCGCCGCGTTTATGCAGCATTTCATCGTGTTCGTCCTGTCGGTCTTCGTGGGTTTCCAGGTGATCTGGGGCGTGAGCCACGCGCTGCACACGCCGTTGATGGCGATCACCAACGCGATCTCGTCGATCATCATCCTCGGGGCGCTGATGCAGATCGGCACCACCTCGATCATCGTCATGGTGCTGGCGGGGCTGTCGGTGTTCATGGCCGGGATCAACATTTTCGGGGGCTTTTTGGTGACGCGTCGCATGCTGGCGATGTTCCAAAAGTCGTAAAGGGGGCGATCCATGGATTTCGGTTTTACCACAGCGGCTTACGTCGTCGCAGTCGTCCTGTTCATCTTAGCGCTCGGCGGCCTTTCGGGGCAGGAAAGCGCGAAACGCGCGGTTTGGTACGGCATCGTCGGCATGGCGCTAGCGGTGTTTGCCACGGTGATTGGCCCGGGCGCCGGGTTATGGACCCTATCGGCCGTGTTGATCGCCCTGGGCGGTGTGATCGGGGTGCAATTGGCGCTCCGGGTGCAGATGACGCAAATGCCGGAGCTGGTCGCGGCGATGCACTCGCTCGTGGGCTTAGCCGCGGTTTTTGTGGGATACAACGCCCATATCGAGCTGGGCCGCGTGATGGCGATGGACGCCGAGGCAAAGGCCGCGCTTGAAGGCTTCGGTGCGCTGCTGGCCAAAAAAGACGCCGTGGAGCGAGACATCCTGCGGGTTGAGCTGTTCCTGGGCGTGTTCATCGGCGCGGTGACCTTCACCGGCTCGGTCATCGCCTATGGCAAACTCGCAGGCAAAGTAAACACGGCGGCGATCAAGCTCCCTGGCGGGCATTTGCTGAACGCGGGCGCGGCAATCATCTCGGTGCTCTGCCTTTACTGGTACGGCACCTCTGGAAGCTGGCTACCGCTGGTGATCATGACCGCGGCGGCGCTCTTTATCGGCTATCACCTGATCATGGGGATCGGCGGTGCCGATATGCCCGTCGTGGTGTCGATGCTGAACTCCTATTCCGGTTGGGCAGCGGCGGCGATTGGCTTCTCGCTGGGCAACGACCTGTTAATCGTGGTGGGGGCGCTGGTGGGCTCTTCCGGCGCGATCCTCAGCTACATCATGTGCAAGGCGATGAACCGCTCGTTTATCAGCGTCATCCTGGGCGGTTTCGGCGGCCCGGCGGGTGAGCAGATGGCCGTGGAGGGCGAGCAGGTGGCAATTGACGCCGACGGCGTGGCCACGGCGCTGAATGAGGCCGATAGCGTGGTCATCGTGCCGGGCTACGGCATGGCGGTGGCGCAGGCGCAGCAGGCCGTGAGCGAATTGACCCGTAAGCTGCGGGCCAAGGGCAAGGAGGTGCGGTTCGCGATCCACCCGGTGGCAGGGCGCTTGCCTGGGCACATGAACGTGCTGCTGGCGGAGGCGAAAGTGCCGTACGACATCGTGCTGGAGATGGACGAGATCAACGACGACTTCCCCGACACCGACGTGGTCATCGTGATCGGCTCCAATGATATCGTGAACCCCGCGGCGCAAGACGACCCCAACAGCCCCATCGCCGGCATGCCCGTGCTGGAAGTGTGGAAGGCCAAACAGGTGTTCGTTTCAAAACGTGGCCAGGGTACCGGCTACTCGGGCATCGAGAACCCGCTCTTCTTCAAGGACAACACGCGGATGTTCTACGGCGACGCAAAGGCCTCGCTGGACACGCTGTTGCCGAAGGTGGAGTGAGCCCCGGCTAACCGTTTCTGCAGTTTCAGAGCATAAAGAAAGGGCGCCAAACGGCGCCCTTTTTCATCGTGCCTCTGGTGAGCCTAAGCGAAGAAGTCGTACTGTGTGCCGTCTTCAGCGAATTGGTCGATTGCTTCGCCGATCCGTTCACCTTCAAGGATGAGCGTGTCAGTGTTTTGCTGTCCAGTGACGTTGACGACCAAGAAGTCGTCGCCCGCTTCGCCACCAGCGATCAATTCAAGATCAAGAGGATCGGCGTCTTGATTGTCCAAAACGGCAAACACGAATTCGTCGATATCGTCTTTAGCCTTTTGGTTGAGGTTGGTTTCCTGCTGAGTGATCCCGTTGCCAACGACGTCCTTGAGATCGTTGGTGCCGTCAACATTCACAGTCTCCGCTTTACCACCTAGAAAAATGTTTCCGTTGGTCTGATCGTCAGTATCGTAGACGACCTTTTGGATGCCTTTATCCTGGGTGTTCAATGAACCGCCGACGCTGAAGCCCTCGGGGACATAAGCGTCAAGGATCGTCTCGACATCGGACCCGGCAAGAACAATTTTGTCTGTGTTTGGTCCCTTGTTGGAGTTTGTAACGCCGATAACGATCGCGTCGCCATCGTCGCCCAGATACTCAAGATTTGTCGTATCGCCCAGGCCATACTTCTCGTCGAGTGCCGCATTGATCAGGTTTGGAAGCTCGGCCTCGTTCAAGAAAGATCCGCTAAACAGCGCGTCTGCATCGCCGCCAACTGGATTTGAGTTTCCATGAAACTGCGACTCGTTCGACTTTTCGGGATCGTCGAAAATGTACACGCCGAGCGTTTCACGCGTGTCCTGCAGGTTGACGTTGGTCTCGCCAAAGGTCTCTGCAAAACCTGACGGGTCATCGAGTGCCAACTTACATAGTGCGTCCTCGACAAAGCCGCCCTCGAAGCGAAGGATATCGGTGCTCCAACGTCCTTCAACCTCAATTTCGATGAAGTTGGTTTTGCTAGATCCGGATCCGGTCGTTCCGGAAGAGCCCAGGGAAATGCCGTCTTCACCCGCCATGGCTTTCGCGATGAGCGCTATGAAATCGTCGGCAGCATTGCCTTCGTCATCAAACAGCTCGATCTTGTTGCGGCTGCCGCCGTCACCATTGTTAGCTTCGCCCCAATTGGTGCGCCCATCGTTGGTCTTGGCGATATCTTTGAGCGCGTCGCGGGCGCCGGAATCTTCGCCGTCGCGGCCCTTGCTTTTGCCGATTACTTTGATCGCGCTCGGGCTACCCTCTTCATCGCTGAAAACGTAGGTTTTCGCCCGGTCCCCAAGATCAATAACGCCGGTATCTTTGCCGGACCCCGTATAATCTTTGATGGATGTCGTTGGATCAGTACGATCACTCATTTTTAATTCCTTATATCGCGCGTCAGGTCCGCGTTTCTGCCTTTACTGGTTAAAGTCGACGATGGTGCACATGCCCACCTGAGGAGCGTGTGTCTCGATGTGCAGGCGCTGAGCCAGCGGCTGCCCAAAAGGGTATTCAAGATTTCGAGAAATCGCCGTGGGCATGCCCACATTTGGTCACAATCCGAGGTTCGCGACCTGTTCGTCACGACGCCTCACACAGTGATGAGGCAACGCCGTTAGAACGGACGAAGCCCTAAATTGTGCGGATTTTTTATCCCCCAATGGTTACTCACACACAGCCCCAATAATTTTTCTATATTGCGACGCTTCGTCGGCCAATCGTGCCGACTGAGTAAAAATGGGGCGAAAATGTGGTGGCGGATCGCCCTATACGTGTGATTGCTCTGTAGCACATCCTTAAGTCGAATGCGCTACAGGCGAATCTCCCCAAGATGCAGGGCGATGGCGACCGCGTGGGCCGATGAGCGGGCATTGAGCCGCTGCCGCGCGCTCTTGATCTGTTGGCGGATGGTTGGCAAAGCCCGGTGTTCTTGCTCGGCGATGTCGTCGGGCGATAGACCGCGGGCGAGCAGCGTCAGCACGTGGGCCTCGCGCTGGGTCAGGATATCGGCCTGATCCGTCATCCCTGCTTGGCGCATCATAACGCTGGTATAGGCTGTGGCCGCCACCGTCAGCGTGCCCAGCCGCCGCTCAAGATTGGCGCGAAACTCGGGCTTGGTGTCGCCGCTGAGCACGCCGATGCCCAGAAAGCTGGCGAAAGCGCTGTGGGGCATGTCGATGCGCAACGCCGCGTGTTCCAGAATGCCGTCTTCCAAGAAGTGGTCTTTGATCTTCGCGGCGCCGTCTTGGAGATGCGCCGGTGCTTGCTTCAACGCGGTGTTGGCCACCATCACCCGCGCCCCTGACGCGAGCCGCTCGGCAGTGGGGTCAGTCAAGTGCAGCCCCCGCTCTTGATACTTGGCAAAGCTGACAACAAAGAAAGGTGAGGCATGTTCCAGCGTGATCGCCATCTCGCCGCCCAGCACCCCGATCATCCCCACGCCGCTATAGCCAAAACCCGCATTGTGGCACAGCCGCTCCAGCGCCTCCCAAGCATGCCCGTCGGTCTCGGCCTGTGCGATATCGGCAAGATCCTGGAGCTGGTTGGTGTTTTCGCGATAGGCGTCGAGGAGGGACTGATGTCTCATAACGGCGCGCCCACCGGCCAGATGGCCGTGCTGCTGGGTCGGTGTCGGTGCGCGCGACCGCTTGCCAAAACGCGCATCAAAGCAAGCCGAGCCATGGTGACCTCTCGATCGATGCCTGTTGATCCGTGCGTAGCAGGCTTTGTAACGCCCCTGACGCGCGGCGGCAAAGACTTTCGTTTCAATCTGGAAAACGACACTCAATTCTTGAAGATTTTGTTTTCATTTGAGAGGCCTTTGGGCGGGCGAACCCCGGGACACTATTGGGCCGGACAAGTCTATCTGGACCAAGTCGTATCTCGCCAAGTCACGTTTGCATCCTGGCCATGCCCCGATGACAAGCGCCGGTCGTGCCTTTTGGCAGAACAAACCGCTGGCGCCCGATGCAATCACCGCGGTGCAATCACTGTGGCGCGCTTTGATTTCGCCACGTTGGGAACACTTTTGCGGGCTACGCCGACATCGTCGGTATAGATGAGTTTGAGTAATGATTATCCGCGCTTGCCTGATCGCCCTGCCGCTCTGTCTGATGACTGCCCTTGGCGCATTTGCCCAAACCAAAGATCGGCTTGACCGGCGCGACAAATTGTTGGGCTTTGAATCGGTTGGTCGCCTGGACAGCGCGACAGGCCATTGCACGGCGGTTTTGATCACCCGCGATGTGGCGCTAACGGCGGCGCATTGTGTCCATGGCAAAGGCAGTCGGTTCGTGTTCCGCGCGGGCTATAGTGACGGATCTGCGATCGCTACCCGCACCGCAACCGATGTGGCGATTGCCGAAGGGTATTTACAGGCCATAACGCGCGGCGACGATGCCGGGGCCATCGCCCATGATGTGGCGCTGGTGCGGCTCTCAAGCCCAATATTCGAGCCCGGCGCCGATCCTTACGATATCGCGGCCACCCCGCGGCCTGGGACGGCGCTTACGCTCGCCAGTTACGGACAAGGCCGCATGGAGGCGCTTACGTTAGAGCGCGGCTGCGCACTCCACACGCTTTACCGCGGTGGCATTGTCGGCATCGATTGTGACGCCACGTTTGGCTCGTCGGGCGCGCCTGTATTCGTGCAAGATGCGGGGCGCACGCGCATCGTCTCAATCGTGTCGAGCGGTACGACGGCTGGTAACGGCGCGCTGGAGACATTGGGCGTGGCGCTTACCGAGATTGTCCCGGTGCTGATCCGCGAATTGCAGGCCAAGCGCAGCCTGGCCCCCATCAACACCGGCGCCAAGCGGATTGTGGTGGGCGTGCCGGATAGCGACGAAAGCGGCGGCGGCTCAGGTGGGGCGCGGTTCGTCAAGCCACCAAAGAGCAACTAGCCGCTGGCCCGCTTAAAGCCTTTTCTTCAGCCGGTACCACCCATTTGCCCAGCTTACGCGCCGGTCTCCCGTTGACAGTGCGGCGGACAAAACGTTGATGACGATCGCGCCCACGCATAAGATCCAAGACCGCACGGAACTGCCCGGCTGTACCCCATGACACTGAGCCTTAGACACTGAACCTATGACACTGGGCCCATGACCTTGAGCGAGCGCAGCGCGCTGATCACGCTATATTTTGAGCGGCTGAGCGCGTCGGATATCGACGGGGTGATCGCGTTGTTCGAGCCCGAGGCCCAAGTGCATTCCCCGTTTCTGGGCCAGGTCGCGGCGGCGCCGTTTTTTCATAGGCTGGGCCGCGCCTCCCGAGCCAGCAGGCTGCAGGTCTTTGACATCCTCCTAAGCGAGGGCGGGACCAGCGCCGCAGCTTATTTCCAGTACGACTGGACCTTGCAGAGCGGTGAGCAGATCGTGTTCCAGGGTGTGGACCACTTCACCTTCGGAACGACCGGCCGCTTCGCCGCGCTCAGGATCTTCTACGACACCCACCCGATCCGCGAAGCCGTGGGCGACAAATACGGGTAATCCGCCATAGCTGTGCTCAAAGGCGCGGACCTGGGCCGCACACTCCATGTTAAAGACTTCTTTTTCTTGGTATTAGGTACCGACAAGACCCTGCTCTGCGTGTTTTCGCTTGTGATTGCGTCGCTGGGCCCAGGGAGACATACGAATGCCACCGCTTCAGAAAGGAACGGCAGTCAGCAAACACCGGGAGCTTGGAGCGGGTGAAGGGAATCGAACCCTCGTCTTAAGCTTGGGAAGCTCCTGCTCTACCATTGAGCTACACCCGCGCACCGACCCTTAGCTAGGGGTGTTGGGGGTTCCGCGTCAAGCCTTCGCGCAACGCCGCCAGCAGCAGGTCGAGCCCGTAGGCCACAGAGGCGGCGCGCACGGCGCTGCGGCCTAACGCGCCGAATTCCACGGTTTCTGCCCTGATCACGCCCGAGCCGCGCTGTGCCAAGCCAAAACATACCCGGCCCTCGGGCTTGAACTCTGACCCGCCCGGCCCGGCGATGCCGGTCACGGAAACGGCCAAATCCGCCTGCGACGCGGCAATGGCGCCCATCGCCATCTCCCCTGCCACCGGTTCACTCACGGCGCCAAATTGCGCCAACGTGTCTGCCGAGACCCCGAGGACCGCCTCCTTGGCGGGGTTCGAATAGGTGATAAAGCCGCGCTCGAAGATGTCAGACGCCCCGGCTACCTCAGTGATCGCGCCCGCCAAGAGCCCGCCGGTACAGCTTTCAGCGGTGGTGATCCGCAGGCCCTGGGCTCGTGCGCGCCGCAACACGGTTTCTGCCGCACCTTTCATCGGCATCCTCCCTCAAAACCCCAGCGCGCCAGGCCAAGCCAGGGCCAGCGCCGCCACCAAGATTGCAGCGAAAACCCCCGCGATCGCGTCATCCAACATCACGCCCAGCGGATCGGTGCGCTTGTCCGCCCAGCCTATCGGGCCTGGCTTCCAGATGTCGAACAGGCGAAAGAGCACGAACGCGGCAATCCAGCCGGGCCAGGCCGCCAGTACAGCATCGGAACCAGCAGCCCAAAGCCCATAGGAGAGCGGCAGGAGGGCAATCCAAATGCCTAAAAGCTCATCGATCACGATCTCGGAAAGGTCATGATCGGCCAGGCCCCGGGTCATGACGACGACTGACCACCAACCGAGCGCAAACGCGGCCAGCGCTGCCACGGCCAGGCCCCAAAAGCCCGCGACAGCATGTATCGCGAGGCCCAAGGGCACGGCCACTGCGCTGCCCCAAGTGCCTGGCGCATACGGCAGATATCCCACGCCGCCTAAGGTTGCCACCGCTCGCATCGCGCCTCTCGCTTCCTCGCTGGGTGCGTCATAGCGGCTGGATCAAGATCATGGCAATCCCGCGCGAATTGCCTCGGAAAAAGTCTAAAAATTAAGCAGTAGATGAATAAGATGACAGCACCCGGGGCGAAGATTTGTTTTCCCGCCGGTGTCGCTATAGGTGAAGGGCGTCCGCACAAGGATTGAGCATTTGGTTATTCAAGCGGCGAACGTCAGGATTGATCCGCCGGTTTTGTTGGCGCCCATGGCAGGGATCACCGATCTGCCGTTTCGCCGGGTAGTGTCGCGATACGGCGCTGGTCTCGTGGTCAGCGAGATGGTGGCGAGCCAAGAGATGGTGCAGGCCAAGCCAGGCGTGCGAGAGCGGGCGGAACTTGGCCTCGACGCAGCGAATGCGGCCGTGCAAATCGCCGGACGCGAGGCGCGCTGGATGGCTGAGGCGGCGCGTATGGTCGAAGCTAATGGCGCCCGGCTCATCGACATCAATATGGGGTGCCCTGCGAAAAAGGTGGTCAACGGCTATTCCGGCTCGGCGCTGATGCGCGATCTGGACCATGCGCTGTCCCTGATCGAGGCGGTAGTGGCGGCGGTCTCGGTGCCGGTGACGCTGAAAACCCGCCTCGGCTGGGATGCGGCGCTGATGAACGCGCCGGAGCTGGCGCGCCGGGCTGAAGCGGCTGGTATCGCGATGATCACCATCCACGGCCGCACCCGCTGTCAGTTCTACAAAGGAGCGGCGGATTGGGCGGCAATCCGCGCCGTGAAACAGGCGGTGACCATCCCAGTCGTCGCCAACGGCGATATCGTCTGCGCGCGCACAGCAAGGCTGGCATTGACGGCATCGGGGGCCGACGGCGTCATGGTGGGGCGCGGTGCCCAAGGGCAGCCCTGGATATTGGCGCAGATCAACGCCGCGCTGGCGGGTTTGCCTATGGTGCCGGCGCCCAGCTTGGCCGCCCGGGCCGATCTTGCCGAGGCTCATTATGACGCCGCGCTCAGCTTCTATGGCGAAGCCCTGGGTGCCCGCGTGATCCGCAAGCATCTGGGCTGGTATATGGAGGCGGCGGAAAGCCCGAAAGCGCTGCGCCGCGCTGTGCTCACCGCGCCCCCCGGCCAAGTGCCCGCTCTCCTGCGTCAGGCGCTTACCGACGCGGAGCCGATCGCCGCATGAGCGATCTGAGCGACAAGATTTGGGCCGCGCTCCCGGTTCCTACCTTCGTCATCGACGCTGAGGATCGCATTGTCGATGTCAATGCGCCGGCCGAGGACTTCCTCAACACGTCAGCCAAGGCGTTGCGCTCGCAACCGGTTCTCGACCGGCTGGCCATCGATGCCCCGCTCGATAACAGCTTTCAGCGGGTGCGCGAGGATCTGTCACCGCTCTTTATCAACAAGGTGGATGTCGCCGGTCGCGGCGCTTTGCCGGTGCAGTGCGATATCCAAGTGGCGCCGCTGGGTGGCGGGCAGGGCTGGTTGTTGATGATGCTCGAGCCGCAGCGCATCGCCGACCGCCTGGGCCGCGCTGATTCCGTTACATCAGCGGCCAAGTCGGCGATTGGGATGGCGGAGATGCTGGCCCATGAGATCAAGAACCCGCTCGCCGGGATCACCGGCGCGGCGCAATTGCTGTCGATGAGCCTGTCGAACGGTGATCTGCAACTGACCGACCTGATCGTGGCCGAGAGCCGCCGCATTGTCGCGCTGCTCGAGCAAGTTGAGCAATTCGGCAATCTGCGCCCGCCTGAGCGCCGCAGCGTTAACATCCATGATTTGCTCGACCGGGCGCGCCGCTCGGCGGTGGTCGGGTTCGCCGCCCATATGAAAGTGGTGGAGGAATACGACCCCTCGCTACCGCCCACCTATGTCGATGCCGATCAGATGGTGCAGGTATTTCTCAACCTGCTTAAGAACGCGGCCGAAGCCTCGCCCCACCGCAATGGCACGATCCGGCTGCGCAGCTTTTATGACATGTCGCTGCGGCTGCGGCGCCGTGACGGCAAGGGCGGTGCGCTGCCGCTGCAAATCGAGATTATCGATGACGGCCCCGGCATTCCGCCCGAGATCACCAACGAAATCTTCGATCCGTTTATCTCGGGGCGCGAAAACGGCACCGGGCTCGGCCTCGCCCTCGTGAGTAAGATCGTCTCGGATCACGGCGGTTGGATCGCGGTCGAGTCCGCGCCAGGCCGCACCATGTTTCGCATTTCACTGCCGATGGCGCCAAAGGAGCCGCGCGCGCCATGAAGATGCCCCCGAGGTTCCGACGCGACCACCGCGCAAACCGCATGCCCCAACCCAACCCACCCACGCTTTAGGGAGACGATACGATGGACGGCACAGTTCTCGTTGCTGATGACGACCGCACAATCCGCACGGTGCTGACCCAAGCGCTCACTCGGGCAGGCTGCAAGGTGCACGCGACCTCGTCGATGGTCACGCTGATGCGCTGGGTCGAGGAGGGGAAGGGCGATCTGGTTATCTCCGATGTGGTCATGCCCGACGGCAACGGGCTCGACGCGCTGCCAAAAATCACCGAAGAGCGACCGGGCCTGCCGGTGATCGTGATTTCTGCCCAGAACACCATCATGACCGCGATCCAGGCAGCCGAGAAAGACGCCTACGACTACCTGCCCAAACCGTTCGATCTGCCCGATCTGATGAAGCGGGCGGCGCGGGCGCTCGACACCAAACGGCGCATGCCAGTGCGCCGCGACGCGCCGTCGACAGTGGAAGACGATCTGCCACTGGTGGGACGGACCCCGGCGATGCAAGCGCTCTACCGGTTGGTGGCGCGGGTGATGAACACCGAACTTGCGGTGCTGATCACGGGCGAGTCGGGCACAGGTAAGTCGCTCATCTCGCGGGCGATCCACGACTTTTCCGACCGTCGCACGCTGCCTTTCGTGGTGGCAGGCGCGGCTGATCTGGCGACGATGGACGGGCCAGCGACGCTGCTCAGCCGGGCAAAAAACGGCTCGATCCTGTTCGATGAGGTGGGCGATCTCGACGACGAGGCGCAAGCGCGGATCGTGCGGATGCTTGATAGCTTCACCGATAATGCGCCGCGGGTGATGGCGACGAGCCAATCGGACCTGACCGCGAAGATGGAATCAGGGGTGTTCCGGCAGGATCTATTCTACCGATTGTCGGGCGTGACACTGGTCGTGCCGTCGCTGCGTGACCGGGTCGACGATATCCCGCTCTTGGCCGATCATTTCCTCGCCCGGTCCGAGCGCGACGGGCTGCCGGTGCGCCGTTTCAACGCTGAGGCGCTGGAATTGATCCGTGCCTATTCCTGGCCCGGCAATGTGCGGCAGTTGGAAAACACGGTGCGGCGTTTGCTGGTAACCTCGGCCGAAGAAGAGATCACCCGCGGCGAAACCGAAAACGTGCTGGGCAATCAGCCCGCGATGGAGCCATTGCGGGGCGGCAGCGACGGCGACAAGCTTTCGGGCAGCGTGGCCAAGCATCTGCGGCGCTATTTCGACCTGCACGGCGGAGTTTTGCCACCGCCCGGACTCTACGCGAGGATTCTCCGCGAAGTAGAGATGCCGCTTATAGAAATCGCGCTTGACGCGACCGGCGGCAACCAGGCGAAATGCGCCGATTTGCTCGGCATCAACCGCAATACGCTGAGAAAAAAGATCACAGACCTCGATATTCAGGTGACACGGCGCCGCAAATTGATGTAAAACCGCAACAAAACAGTGGCGACATCGCAGCATAGACAGATCGAACAAGAATCTGCTCTGCAAACCAAAAGGTTAACAAGACCGGTCGCCATCATATCGCGTCGCTTTGGCGGCGCAGTCGAGCAGGCACGCCGCAGCAAGCGGTGGCATAACAGCGGTAGCGCCGGGGCAAACGCGGCGAAAAAACGGGGTAGGTCTTTTGCGCGACGGCGTGCGAGGTCTCAATTTTGAAAGCATGAGCGCGTTGCGGCGGCAGCGCCGGGTGCAGAACGCCGCGACAATCGGCTTGGTCGTGCTGGGTCCGATCCTGGCAGCGGCCACATTCTTGGTGCTCGGCCCGCTCGACCAAAACTCTTCAGCTTTAGCGCTCCGCCTCGTCCTGTTGGCCGATTTCATCTACGCGATGGTGGTTGCGGCGCTGGTCTTGCAGCGGGTGGCGGCGATTATCTCAGCGCGACGCGCCCGCTCGGCCGGGTCGCGGCTGCACCTGCGGCTCTCGGGCGTGTTTGCCATCGTGGCGCTGGCCCCGGCGGTTCTGGTGGCCGTATTTGGTGCGTTAACCGTTAATTTCGGCCTAGAGGGCTGGTTTTCAGACCGGGTGCGCACTGTGCTGGGCGCCTCGCTTGACGCTGCGCAAGCCTATGAAGACGTCAGCCGCGATGGACTGGTCGAGGATGCCGAGGCCCTGGCCAGCTATCTCGACCGGGCGCGCCAGACGTCGTTCTTTGTCTCGGACGGGCAGTTGCGGCGGCTCCTGGGCAATGGCCAGGCACAGATCCAGCGCGGCCTGCGCGAGGCCTACGTGATCAACGGCAACGGTGAGATCCGCGCCCGCGGCGAGGGCAGCTATCTGTTTGATTTCGAACAGCCTGAAACCGCGCTCCTCGACCGTGCGCGCGACGGCGAGACCGTGGTGATCGAGGATTGGGACGTGAACGAGTTTCGCGCCATCGTCGTCCTCGATGAGTATCTTGACCGCTTTCTCTACGTCTCCCGCGATGTCGACGGAAAGATCTTGAACTTGCTCGATGAGACGACCGAGACGGTGAACCTCTACAACCAGCTTGAGAGCGAGCGGGGCCGCATCGTGTTCGATTTCGGCCTGCTCTATCTCGGCTTCGCGGTGATCCTGGTGATGGTGTCGATCCTGCTTGGACTGTGGTTTGCCGAGCGGTTATCGCGTCCGGTGGGGCGGCTTACCGGGGCCGCCCAGCGGGTCGGCGCGGGTGACTTGGACGTCCAGCTTGAGGAAGAGCGCGGCGATGACGAGATCGCCATGCTGGGGCGGATTTTCAATCAGATGACGCGGCAGTTGAAAGCGCAGCGCGACACGATGCTGGAGACCAACGCGCAGATCGAGCGGCGTCGACGCCTGTTTGACTCGGTTTTGGGCTCTGTGACAGCGGGAGTGATGGGGCTCGACGCCGCCGGTGACGTGACGTTCATCAACCGTTCCGCCGAACGCCTTCTCAAGCTGCGCCCTGAGGGCAAAACCGGGCATTTGGCGCAGGTGATCCCGGAGTTTGAAGGCACGTTTCAACGCCTCCGCCTGGGCATCACCGAGGCGGTGCAGGAAGAGATTAAGATGATGCGCCACGGCAAGCTCGAGAACTTGCTGGTGCGCATGGCGACGCGGCGCTCGGACGACGGCAAGCTTGAGGGCTACGTGATCGCCTTCGATGATGTGACCGATCTGGTGAGCGCGCAGCGGATGGCCGCATGGGGCGACGTGGCCCGCCGTATTGCGCATGAGATCAAGAACCCGCTGACGCCGATCAAGCTCTCCGCTGAGCGGATCAATCGCAAGTTCGGCAAAGAGGTAACCGATCAGGCGCGGCTCGATCAGATGACCGAGGTGATCGTGCGGCAGACCGATGATCTGCGCCGCATCGTCGATGAGTTTTCCAAATTCGCGCGGATGCCCGACCCCGACCGCAAGGTGCAGGATCTGGCGCAACTCGTCCGCGACGCGGTGGTGCTGCAAGAGGACGCGCAACAGCAAAACGTGACGGTCACTGCCGATGTGCCCGACGGCGTGATCCAAGCCGATGTGGATGCGACGATGATCGGTCAGGCGTTAACAAATCTAATTAAGAACGCGGGTGAAGCCATTGAAAGCCATCGCGAAAAGTCGGGTAACGCCGATTACGCGGGGCACGTGCACGTTACTCTACGGCCGGGGAATGCCCATGCCGACATTATCATTGAGGATAACGGCATCGGCTTGCCGCCTGACCGGGCGCGGTTGTTTGAGCCTTATGTGACGACGCGAGCGAAGGGCACTGGGCTGGGCCTGTCGATCGTGAAGAAAATCATCGAAGAGCATGGCGGCACGCTCGCCCTCGTCGATGCTGACCCATTCGAGCCCGGCGCGCGCTACGGGGCGCGCGCAGAAATCCGTCTGCCCCTCGTGGTGCAAGACGTTCAACCCAAAGACCAGGAAATGGCCCTATGAGGAAGCAGGTATGAGCGATATTCTAATTGTCGACGACGAGCGGGACATCCGAGAACTGATTTCGGATATTCTGGAAGACGAAGGCTATGCCACGCGTCTCGCTGCCAACTCTGACGATTGCATGGCGGCGATCAATACTGAGCCGCCGGCGCTGATGATCCTCGATATCTGGCTCAAGGACAGCCGCATGGACGGGATCGATATCCTCAAAACGGTCAAGCGCGACAATCCTGGCGTGCCGATTGTCATCATTTCCGGCCACGGCAATATCGAAATCGCGGTCGCAGCGATCAAGCAGGGAGCTTATGACTTCATCGAAAAGCCGTTCAACATCGACCAGTTGATGGTGGTGATCGGCCGCGCGATGGAGACGTCACGCCTGCGCCGCGAGAATTCGGAGTTGAAGCGGCGCGACGAGGGTCCAACCGAGATGATCGGGGCCTCTTCGTCGTTCAAGACGCTGAAAAACAACCTGGACAAGGTGACGAAGTCGAACGGGCGGGTGATGCTGACCGGACCGGCCGGGTGCGGCAAGGAGGTCGCTGCGCGGTACATTCACGCCAATTCCAACCGGGCGCAGGCACCCTTCGTGACCGTGAATTGCGCCTCGATTGAACCTGAGCGCATGGAAGAGGTGCTGTTTGGCCGCGAAGGCGCTGATCGCGGGGTGGAGCCCGGCTTGCTCGAGCAGGCCCATGGCGGTGTTCTCTACTTCGACGAGGTGGCTGACATGCCGCTCGGCACCCAATCCAAGATCTTGCGGGTGCTGGTCGAGCAGCAATTTCAACGCGTTGGCGGCACTGACAAAGTGCGCGTCGATATGCGGGTGATCTCCTCCACTAACAAAGACCTGCGCGATGAGATCGACAACGGCACGTTGCGCCAGGAGCTGTATCATCGCCTCAATGTGGTGCCGATCCAGGTGCCGAGCCTTGAAGACCGGCGTGAGGATATCCCAGCGCTCGCCTCGCACTTCATCGAGGCGTTCAACAAGGCGCAGGGCCTGCCGCTGCGGGAGATGACCGATGAGGCGGTGGCGCTGCTGCAGACAATGGTCTGGCCCGGCAATGTGCGCCAGCTTAAGAACGTGATGGAACGGGTTCTGATCCTTGGCGACGGTAACGGCCCTATCGCGTCGGGCGAGTTGCCGCAGATGGAGGCCACGGCGCGCGATGAAGACCGGGTTGTGTTGTCGGGCTCACTCGCAACGCTGCCCCTACGCGAGGCGCGTGAATTGTTCGAGCGCGAGTACCTGTTGACGCAGATCAACCGCTTCGGTGGCAATATCAGCCGCACCGCCAGCTTTGTCGGCATGGAGCGGTCCGCGCTGCACCGCAAACTCAAGAGCTTGGGTGTGGTTACCACGAACAAATCCGGCAGCCGTGTCGCGACGGTCGAGGAGGCTGCGGAGTAGCGCACCGATAGCATAAGGGCAGCCTAAGGCGGGCAGGGTTGCTGGCCGCCCCGCCTGGCTTTGTCGATAAGGCGCCGCACCATGAGGGCGTTTCACGAGGCTAGCGACGGTAACGCAACTGTAACGGGCGCTTCCGCGATGAGGCTCTCGACACCGGCGCTGTGGATATGTACCGCTTATTGCGCCTGGCGCTATCGGTGAGTCTGACCATGCTACGACCGCTTCTGCTAACGCTCGTTCCGGCGCTCCTGCTGATGGGGTGCGCCTCGGCGCCGCCGTCAAGCAGTGCGGTTTCGCCTTCGCAAGGGGAAGTGCTGGCGACCCGCGGGATCAGCGAGAGCGCGAAGATCGCCGCGCTGGAAACCGCGATCCTCGGGCTTGGCGCGGGCATTGACCCGGGCGAGGCGGCGCGCGTCGCGCGACTGGCGGTGGAGTATCCGCTCTACACATTGGCACCGCGCTACCAAGTCGAAGACCCGCCGCTGATCCATAACATGAAGGTCAATATGGGCACCAAGCCCCGGGGCCTGTGCTATGATTGGGCTGATGACCTGGAGGCGCGGCTGCGGCAAGAGGGGCTGCAAACCGTTACGCTCCATCGGGCTATTGCTAACCATAACAACATCCGCATTGAGCATTCCACCGTGGTCGTCAGCGCCGTGGGTGACACGATGGCCGAAGGGATCGTGCTGGACCCGTGGCGCCTTGGCATGGGCGTGCTGTTCTGGGCGCCAGTGGCAGAGGACAGCAAGTACGATTGGTGGGAACGCCAGGACGTCTTTGCATATAAGCGGGCGCGGGGCCGCATGTGACGCGTGATGTGACGCGTGCCTGTACGGGGCGGCTTTGAGGGGGCGCGGGTGCTGGGCGGTTATAGCGGCCGGTTTCAGCGGACGGGCTGTGAGCGCGCGCGACCGGTGCGGCGCGATTGACGACCCCCATCGGTTCTGTCAACGGTGTAGCTCATGACCAAGAGTACAGCGGCTAGGCTATGAAGGTCGTCATCTGCGGTGCGGGCCAGGTGGGCTGGCAGATCGCACGGCATCTCTCGTCCGAGCGCAACGATGTGACCGTGGTCGATTACAACCCCGATCTTGTGCGCCGCGCGACCGATACGCTTGACGTGCAGGGCGTGGTGGGCTTCGCCAGCTATCCCGATACGCTTGATCGCGCCGGCGCTCGCGACGCCGATATGGTGATCGCGGCCACCTATTCCGATGAGGTCAACATGGTCACCTGCCAGGTGTCCCATTCGGTGTTCACCGTGCCCAAAAAGATCGCCCGGCTGCGCAGTCAATCCTACCTCAACGTGCTCTATTCAGACCTCTACCGGCGCGAGCATATGCCCATCGACGTGGTCATCAGCCCCGAGCGCGAAGTAGCCAACGCGGCGTTGCGCCGTCTGACCCATCCGGCCGCGTTCGATACCGAGACCTTCATGGAGGGCAATGCCCAGCTCCTCGGTCTGACGCTCGATGAGGATTGCCCGGTGCTTTTCACGCCGCTGCGGCAATTGTCGGATCTGTTCTCGACGCTGCGCGCAGTGGTGGTGTGCGTGCGCCGCGGCACGCGCCTTTTCGCGCCTGATGCCAGCGATCAGCTTTTCGCCGATGATCAGATCTATATCTTCACCCATGTCGATGACGCCAACCGGGTGCTCGAGATTTACGGAAAAGCCGTCCTCAAAACCGAGCGCGCGGTGGTGGTCGGCGGCGGTAATGTCGGGCTTTCGGTCTCAGAGGCGCTTGAGCGGCGGGCTGACCGGGTGCGTTTGAAGGTGATCGAGCGCGACCGCGCGGTGGCTGAACGGGCCGCTGACGCGCTGGAGCGCACCATCGTGCTCAACGGCGACGGGTTGAACATGGAATTGCTGGAGGAGGCGCGCGCCGACCGGGCTGACGCGGTCCTCGCGGTCACCGATGATGACAAAACCAACATTCTGGCCTGTGTGCGGGCCAAGTCTATCGGCGCCAAACTGGCCATCTGCCTGATCAATGACCCCTCCCTGACCTCGCTGATGGGGCCGCTCGACATCGATGCTTATATTAACCCGCGCTCAACCACCGTGTCGTCGATTTTGCGCCATATCCGCCATGGCCGCGTGCGGGGCGTCTATTCCATCGGTGATGCCGAGGCGGAGGTGATCGAGGCGCAGGTGCTCTCGACCTCGCCGATTGCCGGACAGCGGCTGCGCGATATCGACTTCCCCAAAGGCGCGCTGGTGGGCGGGGTGATGAAAAACGGCGAGGTGCAGCGCATCGCAGGCGATCTGCGGATAGATGAGGGCGACGTGATCGCGATTTTCTCGCTGGTCAGCGATGTCCCCGAGGTCGAGCGCCTGCTGCAGGTCTCGATCGACTTTTTCTAAGCCGATGTGGGCGCGCATCTTCTCTCTGCCGCTGATCATCGTGCTGCTGGGCATCGTCGCGGTGACGATGCTGGCGCCGGCGATCTATGCGGCAGCCGGGCGCGATTGGGATACGGCGCGCGCGTTTCTCTACTCATCGCTGATGTTTCTGGTGCTGTTTGCGATGCTGGGTGTCGCTACCGCCAATTACCCGCCACCGAACCGCACCAAAAGCCAGCTTCTGGCGCTTCTCGGCGCCTACTTGCTGCTCCCCGCGGTGATGGCGGTGCCGTTTGTCGAGGCCCAACGCGACACCACCTTCGTCAACGCGTATTTCGAGATGGTCTCCTGTCTGACCACAACCGGCGCCACGCTTTATGAAGATCCCGATCGGTTGTCAGGCGCAGTTCATCTGTGGCGCGCGATGGTGGGCTGGATGGGGGGCTTTCTGGTACTGGTTTCAGCAGTGGCGATCATGGCGCCGCTGAACCTGGGCGGCTATGAAGTACTGTCGATCCGCGAGCGCACCGGCAAGACCGGCGCCATCCAGGGCCTACCAGATCCAGCGATGCGGATGCGCCGTTACGCCGTCCGGCTGTTTCCGGTTTTTGCGATGTTAACCCTGGCCCTGTGGGTGGCGCTGCTTGTCACCGGCGAGCCGCCCTTGGTGGCGATCTTGCACGCGATGTCCACGCTTTCCACCAGCGGCATCACCGCAGGCGCTGGCATGGCGACGCAGACCGGGTCGTTCATGGCGGAATTGTGCATCTTCGTCTTTTTGCTCTTCGCGCTGTCGCGGCGCACCTTCGAGCGTGAGGGCCAGACCAGGCGCGCCTACGCCCTGCTGCACGACCCCGAATTGCGCATGGCCGCTTCACTGGCGCTGGCGCTGCCGATGCTGTTGTTCCTGCGCCATTGGTTCGGCGCCATCGAGGTGGAGGCGGGTCAAGCCGTGACCCAGGCTGTCACCGCGCTTTGGGGCGGGCTGTTCACGGTGATGTCGTTTCTCACCACCACCGGGTTTGAGAGCATCTACTGGGCGGATGCCCAGTCTTGGTCGGGGCTGGAAACGCCGGGCATTGTCTTGGTGGGCTTGGCGCTTGTAGGGGGCGGGGTGGCCACCACAGCGGGCGGGATCAAGCTGTTACGCGTCTACGCGCTGTTCCTGCACGGTCGGCGCGAACTGGACCGGCTGGTGCATCCCAATTCAATCGGTGGTGCCGGGCAGATGGCGCGGCATTTACGCTCCCGCGGGGCGCAAATCGCCTGGATCTTCTTTATGCTGTTCGCCATCTCGGTGGCAGCGGTGATGCTGGCGCTGTCGCTGACAGGGCTTGATTTTGAGCGCAGCGTGGTGATGGCGCTGATGGCGTTGTCCAATACCGGGCCGCTGGCGACGATGGCGTTGGAAGATCCGGTAAGCCTGACCGCGCTCGGTAACGGGGCCAAGGCGATTTTGGTGGCCACGATGATCCTGGGCAGGCTTGAGGCGTTGGTGATTATCGCGCTCTTTAACCCTGAGTTTTGGCGCGCCTGACACGCTGAGAAACGCGACGCGCGGGCCATCGACACGCATCCATGGCCGCGATTGCCCCAACAATCCAGCGATTGCGGTAGTTAACACGCGCCTGCCGGTCGGCCAATTACTCAGGGGCAATGTCGCCCGGTTAGAGGCGCGTGAAGAGACAAGAATTGCTGCCCGCAGCGCCTTCAAGCAGCGTCATCATTTCGTGCGTTTCCTAGGCTATGAATTGCCGGGCGCCAGATTTTTCCCCAGATTTCAACCGCAAAGCGCTGGTTTTTGGGCTGGTAACCTTTATTGAGACCAGCCATACTCTGCCCCACGGAGCGGGACTAACCGCGGCAGCAGATAAATAGGGTGAAAAAGCCAATGGCCGCTGACAAACAAAATCTTCAAGATGCTTTTCTAAATCACGTCCGGAAAACGAAAGTCTCCGTCACGATTTTTTTGATAAATGGTGTTAAGCTTCAGGGCGTCATCACCTGGTTTGATAATTTTTGTGTGCTTCTGCGCCGCGATGGTCAATCGCAACTGGTCTACAAGCATGCGATCTCGACGATCATGCCGTCGCAGCCGATCAACCTCTACGACGGTGAAGACTAGCGCGTCGTGGGTCGCGGCATTCTGGCCGCGCGCTAAAACTTATAAGGGTTTACCCGTTTGAGTGACGCCGACATGTCTGCCACGCGGACATGGATATTGCATCCTGACATCACCAGCGAGCCGGGCGGCCGCGCGCCCGAGCATGCTTTGGCCGAGGCGGTATCGCTGGCGGCGGCGCTGCCCGGTGTTGCGGTGGCAGGCGCAGAAGTGGTGCGGCTACCGCGGGCGCATCCTGGCACCCTGCTGGGCAGCGGCAAGATCGCGGCGTTGGGTGAGACGCTGGCCGAAAACGACGTGACGCTGGTGTTGATCGACGGGCCGGTCACGCCGGTGCAGCAGCGCAACCTGGAAAAAGCCTGGGATCTAAAGCTGCTCGACCGCACCGGCCTGATCCTAGAGATCTTCTCGGATCGCGCGCGTACCCGCGAGGGTGTGCTGCAAGTGGAGATGGCCGCGCTCAGCTATCAACGCACCCGGTTGGTGCGCGCCTGGACCCACCTAGAGCGGCAGCGCGGGGGGTTAGGCTTTGTTGGCGGGCCGGGGGAGACCCAGATCGAGGCGGATCGGCGCGCGATTGACACCCAACTCGTGCGGCTGAAGCGGCAATTGGACAAGGTGGTTAAAACCCGGGCGCTCCACCGCGCGGCGCGCGCAAAGGTGCCGTTCCCGATAGTGGCGCTGGTGGGCTACACCAATGCTGGGAAGTCCACGTTGTTTAACCGGATGACCGGGGCGGAGGTGCTGGCCAAAGACATGCTGTTCGCCACGCTCGACCCCACGATGCGCGGCGTGGCGTTGCCCGATGGGCGCGAGGTGATTTTGTCGGACACGGTGGGCTTTGTTTCGGACCTGCCGCCGCAATTGGTGGCTTCGTTTCGCGCCACGCTGGAAGAGGTGCTGGCCGCTGACCTGATCCTGCATGTGCGCGACATCGCCCATCCCGAAACCGATGCCCAAGCCGACGATGTCGAGCAGATCCTCGCCAGTCTCGGCCTTGATCGCGAGGTGCCGCTTTTGGAGGTGTGGAACAAGATCGATCAAGTCGCCGATGAGCCGCGCGAGGTTCTTGAAAACCGCGCTCAGCGCCACGACGCGGTGCATATGATATCGGCCTGGACCGGCGAAGGGCTGCCTGACTTGCTCGCGGCAGTCTCCGCGCGGCTCGACGCGCCCAAGACCGAGCACGCCCTGCATCTGGATTTTGCCGATGGCCGTGCGCGGGCCTGGTTGCATGAGCAGGGGGTCGTTACGTCCGAGGCGCAAACCGAGACCGGATTTGAGCTGAAGGTGCTCTGGACCGCGCGCCAAGCGAAAGCGTTTCGCGCGCTCACGACGGGCTGAGTGATCCAGAACGCCCATCGGCGCGTATCATGGCATAAGGTTTTAGTGAGCAGAAGAGACCGATGGATCTGATTGTACTCTACTTAGCCACCGCGATGATTTTTTTGGTCATCGACGCGATTGGCTTGAAATTGCTTCTCCGCCCGCTGTTTGAGCGGCACGTGGGCGAATTGCTGGTGCCCTCATTTCGCCTAGGACCGGCGATCGGGTTCTACTTATTCTACGTGGCGGTGCTGGTCGCGCTGGTAAGCTGGCCCGAACTCTATGGCACCACCTATAGCGGCGTGTTCCTGCAGGCGGCGCTGCTGGGCGCACTGGCCTATGGCACGTACGAATTTACCAACCTGGCCACGTTGAAGCCCTGGCACTGGAGCATGGTGGTCACCGATATGATCTGGGGCATCTCAGTGACGGCGACCTCCGTGACCGCTGGTTTGGCTGTGGCTCGGATGCTGTTTTAAGGCAATCCACAAAGATCAGGGCGTGAAGATCACCGAGCCGGTGGTCTCTCGCGCCTCCAGCGCGCGGTGCGCCTCGGCCACTTGATCCAACGGGTAACGGTGGCCGATTGAGGCATTGATCGCGCCTGAGGCCACCTTCTCAAACAAATGGGCGGCGACAGCTTGGCAGGCTTCGTGCTCGGCGATGAAGGTAAACAGCGTGGTGCGCGTCACCTGGAGCGATCCGCGCGAGGCCAAGTCGAGCAGGCTGATGGGCGGCACCGGGCCGCTGGCATTGCCGAATGACATCATCATCCCAACCGGGCGCAGGCAATCGAGCGAACCGGTGAACGTGTCAGCGCCGACCCCGTCCATCACCGCGTCGACACCGCGCCCGTCGGTGATCTCGCGCACGCGGGCCACAAAATCTTCCTCGCGGTAGTTGATCACGTGCTCAGCGCCCGCCGCCCGGGCGATCGCGCATTTTTCATCCGAACCGGCGGTTCCGATCAGTTCAATCCCCTCAGATTTCGCCCAGGCGCAGGCGATTTGCCCGACACCGCCTGCAGCCGCATGAAACAGCACCCGGTCGCCTTTCTTGAGCGGCACCACCCGGTGAAACAGATATTCCACCGTCATACCCTGCAGCATCAGCGCCGCCCCCTCCTCGAACGAGACCGCATCGGGCAGCGAGCAGACCTGGGCTGCGGGCATCACCCGCGCCTCGCAGTAAGCGCCTGGCGGTGTCGCAGCGTAGGCCACCCGGTCGCCTGGTTTGAGGTGGGTCACCCCGTCGCCCACCGCGTCGACGACGCCGGCGGCTTCCATCCCGAGCGCGTGGGGCAGTTCCAGCGGATAGAGGCCCGAGCGCTGGTAGGTGTCGATGAAATTGAGCCCGATGGCGTGATGGGTAAGGGCGATTTCGCCCGGTCCGGGGTCGCCCACAGCACGATCTGTCAGCGTCAGCGCTTCCGGCCCGCCGGTTGCTTCGATTATTACTGTGCGCGCCATGGCTGATCCGTTGGTTTCGTGGCTAGATGGCGTCAGTGTGGGCGAGGCCTGGCGCCGGTGCAAGGGAGGGCGATGGAAATGGATAAGGTGGCAGGGGTGATCCTCGCGGGCGGGCGTGCGCAGCGGCTGGGCGGTGGTGACAAGGTGTTGTTGTCGTTGGCGGGGCGCACGCTGTTGAGCCGAATAGCCGAGATCGTGGCACCGCAAGTGCAGGGGCTGGCGCTGAATGCGGTTGGCCCGGCGGCGCGCTTCAGCCCGTGGGACCACCCGGTGATCAACGACGGCGCCTTTGCGGGTTACGGGCCGTTGGCCGGGGTGTTGGCAGCGCTGCGCTTTGGCGCCGAGGCGGGGGTCGACTGGGTGCTGACAGTGCCCGGTGACACCCCGTTCTTGCCGGGCGATCTGGTGGCGCGGCTGAGCGCGGAGGCAGCGCGCGGCGGGAGGCCCATCGTGCTTGCGGGGTCGGGCGAAGGCGGCGCGCAAGACGGGCTCCATCCAACAGTGGGGCTGTGGTCGGTGCGCCAAGCGGCGGATTTAGAGGCGGCTTTGAGGGACGGCACCCGCACGATGCTGGCTTGGTGCGACGCGCAGGGCTTTGGTGCGGTGCGCTGGCCCAACACGCCGCGCGATCCGTTTTTCAACGTGAACACACAGGAGGACCTGGCGGAAGCGGAGCGCTTGGTGTTGCGGGGCGATTTGGGGGGCGGGGGGCGCTCTGGGAGCGATACGCCCGCCCGGGTTTTTGTTGAAGGCGGCAGCCGATGGCGTGGCTTGCGTCAACATGGGGGAAGCGCGTCGGCGCTGCCCTTCGAACGGAGCACCCGCCTGGAGTAATCGCCGAAGGCGCCGGGCAGCGGCGGGCCGTCCCGCGGGCTGCCGCTTTGTATCCGTTGGCGCGTCGCTCGGAACGTCTTCGGGTCGTCCGGATAAAGCACCGCAGATAAACGGTCACAGCGGCATCCCCCGGCCCGCCTCTGCTTGCGTTGTCGCGTTCAACGCCCGAGCGACCTACCCACGCGGAGTAGTCGCTAGTCACGATGGGTATCTTTCGCGAAGCGTAGTCCTTCTAGTGAACCGTTTGCGCGACAGTCGAGCGAAGCACCCGCCCGGAGTAATCGCCGAAGGCGCCGGGCAGCGGCGGGCCGGCCCGCGGGCTGCCGCGTCCTATAATCCAGCCCCCCCCGGGGAGCACCATCGGATCGTCCGGCTAAATCGC